>NZ_JBVJQR010000029.1:0-83979 GCF_055608425.1 Kitasatospora sp. NPDC036934
CCGACAAATCCCAAACAGGACAGTCGAGACGTCAGTCAGGCGGAGGGTCAGACCCACCGGCAACATCATCACGTCACATCCTCACTGTCAGGCGAGCAGTAGGGCCCGGTCCCAGCAGGTGGCGGGGGCGCGGTCGGTGGCGAAGGTGTGCAGGGCGAGGGCGGCTCCGGCGGCGCCGGTGAGGAAGCCGGCCGGGTCGTCCGTCCAGCCGTTCCTGGTCGGGGGCCCGACGAAGCCGAACGGGCCTTCCGAGTCCGTGAGTTGGAGCATTCGGGCGGCGATGGCGGGGAGTCGCTCGGCTGTTCGGCGGTCGGTGCCGTCCTGGGCGATCCGCCAGCTGCACTGCAGCAGTCCGGCCCAGCCGTGGCAGAGCCCGGCGTCGGTGAGGGCCTCGCCGCTGCGGTCCAGGGCGGCCAGCAGCGCCTCCTCGGCGGTGCGGCACCAGGAGGGGACGTCGAGTGCGAGGCCGGCGAGCTGGAGGGCGCGGGCGATGCCGGGGGTGCCGTAGCACCAGGACGGGCGGCCGGGTTCCCGCGCTGTTCCGGGCGTCAGCTCCACGGTGGACGGCCACCAGGGCCCGGCCCGGTCCGTCCGGACCTCGCCGAGCAGCCACTCGGCCAGCCGGGTGATCGCCTCGGCCTGCCCCGGCACCCGCACCCCCTGCCGCCAGGCCAGGACGAGCAGCGCCAACGGGCCCGGGGCGCCGTGTGCGAGCCCGACGTTGGCGTGGCCCAGTCCGGGGGTGACGGCGCGGTGGCGGTGGACGTCCTGGGCGACCCACCAGCCGGGCAGTCCGGCCCGCGGTTCGGTGAGCGCCACCAGGCCGCGCAGGGCCTCCTCCGTGGCCGGGCGGTCCTGGTCGAGCAGGACGGCGCCGAGCCCGGCCAGGCCGGAGATCAGGTCGTAGGACTCCAGCGCGGGGTGGTCCGTGCCGTCGGCGATCCGCTGCCGCTCGCGCCGGGCCAGCCGGCCGGCCAGGACGGCGGTCTCGCCGCGCAGGTGGGCTCGGGCCGCCCGGTAGTCCTGCGGGCCGGAGGCCGCTCGCCGCAGGGCGAAGCAGAGCGCGGGCACCGCGTCGTACAGCCCGGTACCGGGTGCGGCGGTCCGGGCCGAGCGGGCGGCGAGGGCGAGCCAGGTGTGCGCCGTGTTGCGGAACGTGTCGTCGTAGCGGGCGAGTTCGGCGTAGAGCAGGGCGATGCCGGGGGCGCCGCCGGCCAGGCCGTTCGGCTCCCACCGGCGGCCGGTGGCGGCGAGCGCGGCGGCCACCCGGTCGGGGTCGGCGAGCCGGGAGGCAGTGGCAGCGACGGCGGTGGCGGCGCGTTCGCGCAGCGGGGTGATGGTGTCGGCGTGGTGGGTGGGCGGGCTCATGCGGCCGCTCCTGCGGGGTCGGCGGTTCGCTCGGCGGTTCGCTCGGCGGTGGCGGTGGCGGTGGCGGTGGCGGTGGCGGCAGTGGCGGCCCGGTCGGTGGACGGGCTCATCCGATCGCCTCGGCCGCGCCGAGTACCGCTTCGGCCGGGCCGGGTGCCGGTCCGGCCTCGCCGAGCGCGGCCAGCCGCCCGTGGTACGCCCGGACGGTGCGCCGGGCCAGCGCGAGCGAGCGTTCCTCGCCGGTGCGGTCCACCCCGATCAGCCGGTTGTGGTGCATGTGCAGCAGCGCGCCGAGTGCGGTGTCGGTGCTGCTCCAGCGTTCGTCGAGGCGGGTGCGGTAGGCGGCCACGGCGGCCGCCCGTTCGTCCCAGGAAGCGAGCAGCTCGCTGCCGCCGGGCAGTCGGCCGAGTGTGGTCCAGAGGCCGCTGGGGTCGATCAGGGCGCGCGCCTGTTCCCGTACGGCCGACAGCAGTTGGTGCCGTTCGGTGGCTCGGTGGAGCCGGGTCAGCAGTCCGAGGTCGCCGAAGTGGTGGGCCACGTCGACGTAGTTGGCCGCCACCAGGGTCAACGGATCGATATCCAGGCGGCGTTCGCGCAGCAGTCGCAGCTGGACCAGGCAGGAGCGGCTGTCCGCCGCGAAGACCCGCTCGGCGGCCGCCATCGCCGCCGGGCCGCCGTAGCGTTCCAGTTCGGGTTCGTAGCCGTCCAGGACGAGTCGCTCGGCGAGGCCGGCGGTGGCCAGTCGGTCGGCCCAGGCGCCGAGGGCGGGCAGCAGTTCGGCGCAGAGCGCGGTCGGGTCGCCGTGGAAGCGCAGCCGCAGGTGCGGCCGGGGGTCGAGGTAGCGGATGAAGAACCAGCGGTCGACCGCCGCCGGTAGCTCCGCCAGCAGTTGGGGCAGCTGCCGGTCGAGCAGTTCGTCCTGCCGGGCGGTGGAGCAGTACAGCTTGGCGTACAGCCAGGGTGAGGAGCCGGGGCCGTGCACCGTGCGGCGTCGGGGCGGGGCCACGGCCGGGGTGCGGGCCGTCCCGGGGGAGCGGCGGATCAGCGGGAACGCCAGCTCGTTGCTGCGGCCGTCCTCGCCGAGCCAGCCGGTCGGCTCCGGCGGCACCTCCTGGAGGTGGCCGTCGGCGGAGGTGGTCCAGGCGTGGTGCAGCAGTTCCCGGTGGCGGTCGTCCGCCAGGTCGAGGGTGATCCGCTGGTCCTCGCTGACGCTCCGCACCACGCGCGGCACCCGCCAGCGCCGCCGCCACTCCGCCAGCCGCGCGCACCACTGCCGGTACGGCACGGCGGCGTCGCGCAGCGCGGGCTCCTCGGGGAGCCAGCGGGCCGGGCTGAGTACGGTGCGCCCGTACCGCACCCGGGGCAGGAAGGGCAGCGTGTCGGCGGCGCCCCAGCGCCAGCGCGGCCAGCTGCCGGCGCCGCTGCGGGAGAGCTCGTCCAGCAGCCGGGCGGCGTTGGGCGCGTGGACGTCGGTGGCCAGCATGTGCGGCAGCGTCGGCACCACCTCCCGGCCGAGTCGGCGGGAGACGACCGCGAGCCGGTCGTGGTCGGCGACCACCGCGAGGTCGTCGATGCCGAGGACGGCCGGGTCCGTCCGGTCGGCGAACTGGGCGAGCGTGATGGCGTACGGCACCAGCTGCGGTACCCGGGCCACGTTGCCGGTGTGGGCGCGCGGGGTGCGGAAGGCCAGCTGGGCGCGGACGGCCTCAGGGTTGTCGGTGGGCAGGGTGCGCACCGTCTCGGTCAGCGGTCGGCCGGCCTCGCCCAGGACCGCGGCGAAGCGGCCCGCCATCGCCCCGGCGGTGGCGCCGATGCCGCTCACCACCAGGGTGAACTCGCCTGCCGCGAGCGCCTCCTGAGAGGCTGCCCGCAGCTCGGCCAGCAGGTCCAGGGAGGGCGGCGCGGTGCCGGTGCTGCCGCTGAGCCGGGCCAGCAGCGCGGCGTCGAGCACCAGTTCGCGCTCACCGTCGGCCGCGGCGCGCTGGGCGAGGGCCAGCAGCAGTTGGTCGCGCGGGTCGGCGGGCTCGCCGGGCCGCAGTGCCCGGGTGCTGCGCGGCAGCCGGTAGCCGGCGGGCGCGCCCAGGCCGCGTTCGGGGTCGAGCAGTTCGAGCAGCGGCACGGCGCGGCCCAGGCCGTACCGCTCCAGGAAGTCCTCGTGGTACTGCCGCAGGTGCGCCGGGCCCGGCCGCCCCGCCGAGACCGCCCACAGGGCCTCCGCGGCCCGCTCGACCTCCCGGCGGACGGCGGACGGCAGCCGCACCTCGACGTCGAGACCGAGGTCGACCTGCACCAGCCGCTCGGCCGGGTGCAGCCGGTGCATCCGCTCGGTCAGGGCCCGCCAGCGGGTCAGTCCAGCACCGGGGGCGGTGCCCTGGTACGCGGCCAAGTCGGCCTGCACTGCGCGCAGTTCGGCCTTGGCCGGGAGGTCGGGCAGCCGGGCCAGCAGGTGCCCGACCGGATCCGGCTCGGCGGCCGGCGGCAGCAGGTCGGTCAGCAGGATCTGGGTGCGGACCAGTTCGCCGAGCAGCCAGTCCACCGCCGCGGCCTCGACCTGCGGGTGGGCGGCCAGCACGGCGCGGTGCAGCTCCGTCCAGGGCAGCGGCTCGGCGGCGTGCGCCAGCACGGTGCGGATCGCCGCGGTGTGGCGGATCGACAGCTCCCGCCCGGCCGTGCGCTGCTCGGCGCCCGGCACCGGGAGGTAGGGCAGCACCAGCCGGTCGTCGCGCACCCGGCACAGGTCGTTGGCGGTCACCCGCAGCCCGCGCAGCACCGGCAACTCGTGCTCCAGCGCAGTGACCAGCCCGGTCAGCCACTGCTGGTCGGGCCGGGCGGACTTGCGCGGCCGCCCGCCCCAGCGCACGGCGGGCCGGTCGGCGAAGCGGGCGGTGGCGACCCCGGCCATCAGGCCGAACGGGGTGGCCCGGTCGGACATCCGCAACCGGTAGCGGGTGAGCGCCCGGGCCGCCTTGCGCTGTTGCTTGGGACGGATCGGCATCCCCGCCTCGACCAGGTCGAGCACCCGACTGAGCGAGGGGCTGGAAACGGCGACGGCCTCGCGCAGGAGCCCGTCGCGGAGTGCGGCGCGCAGCTGGTCGAGGTCGGTGTCCTGCGGGGCGGGGTCGCTGTCCTGTGCGGCGGGGTCGGTGTCCTGCGGGGAGGGGTGTTCGGGCAGGGAGCGGGCCGGTCGGACGGCGGCCCGCAGCAGGGCGACCTCGCTGCAGGCGAAGATCGGCGTGTCCGGCACGGCGGGCTCCTACGGGGGCGGAGGGGAAGCGGTGGGGGCCGGTGCGGCGGCCGGGGGGAATGGGCCGCCGCACCGGGTACTCGGGGTCACTCGCAGCAGCGCGAGTTGCGGGTCGAGTTGCAGGAGAACGGCCAGGAGCCGCTGGCGGCCGCGTGCTGCGCCTCGGTCTCCTCCTGGGCCGGGGCGCTGATCTCCAGGACATCGAGCTCGAGGATGTCGTTCATGGCCAACCATCGTTTCAACGGGATCCAGTGTGTTGTCGTCAGAAGAAGCAGCCGGGCCGCCGGCCGTTGTTCCGCAGGCTCAATGGCCTCCTGACGCCAGGAACACTAGGCGCGACCGATCAACACCCGATCGACCGAAGGTCAACGCGCGCCCGGCTTCGATCGACGACCGATCAACGCGGCCGTGCCGTGTGCCCGTGGCCACCGCCCGGGGCTCGGCACCGGGCTTTTTCAGCGCCTACTCTGTGCACCGAACGAATGAAGATCAACGGCCGCGTGACCCGCGGCCGAACGGGGGGACACGGCGTGGTCGAGGGACTCGCGGGGCTCGGCTTCTCGCTGCTGGGGCCGATGCGCGGGCGGCGCGACGGCGAGGCGCTGCGGCTCGGCAGCCCGCAGCAGCAGGCGATGCTCGCGGTCCTGTTGCTGCGCCCGGGCGGGGCCGCCGGTGCGGCAGACTTGATCGAGGCGCTCTGGGGCGACGAACCGCCACAGGCCGCGACCACCACCGTGCGCACCTACGCCTGGCGGCTGCGCAAACTGCTGGAACCGGGCCACGGCACGCCGGCCGTCCTGGTCTCGCTCGGCGACGGCTATCGGCTGGTGCTGCCCCCCGGGGCGGTGGACGCCCAGCGGGCCGAACGGCTGGCGGCCTACGCCGAGGCCGAGGTGGCGGCCGGTCGGCCCGCACGGGCGCGTGAACTGCTCAACGAGGCACTGGAGTTGTGGCAGGGCGAGCCACTCGCCGGGATCCCCGGCCCGTACGCCCAGCGTCAGCGCGACCGGCTCGGGGAGCTACGGCTCACCCTGCTGGAGGAACGCCTCGCCCTGGACCTGATGCTCGGCCGGGCGGCGCGCTGCGTCCCCGAGCTGACCGCGCTGACCACCGAGCACCCGCTGCGCGAGCGACCGCACGGCCTGCTGATGCGGGCGCTGAGCCGCAGCGGCCGGCTGGCCGACGCGCTGGCGGCGTTCCGGCGGGTGCGCGACGTGTTGGTGGAGCAACTGGGTGTCGAGCCGGGGCCGGAGCTCACCGAACTGCACCGGCGGATCCTGAGCGGGGAGGAGTCCGTGGAGGCCTCCGTGGAGGCCTCCGTGGAGCCGCAGGTGGCCGTGGTGGCGGCCGACGAGGCCCCCGGTCCGCCCGCGCCACCCGCGGCCGCTGTCTCCGGTGCGCCGCGACCGGCCCAACTCCCGCCCGCACCAGGAGACTTCATCGGCCGATCGGTCCAGGTGGAGACCATCCGGGCCGCCCTCACCGCCCCCGCCCGGGACGCCCTGCCGGTGGTGTCGGTGGTCGGTATGGGCGGCGTCGGCAAGACGGCGCTGGCCGTGCGCGCCGCCCACGGCGCCCGCAGCGCCTTCCCCGACGGCGAGCTGTACGCCGACCTTCGCGGAGCCGACGCCCTCCCGGCCAGTCCCGCCGACGTACTCGCCGCCTTCCTGGCCGCGCTCGGTACCCGGCCCGAGGCCGTCCCCGACAGCACCGCCGACCGCACGGCGCTGTTCCGCTCGCTCACCGACGGTCGGCGCCTGCTGGTCGTCCTGGACAACGCCCGGGACACCGCGCAGATCCGCCCCCTGCTGCCCGGCTCGCCCGATTGCGCCGCGCTGGTCACCAGCCGCACCCGCCCCAGCAGCCTGCCCGCCGTCGTCCACCTGGACCTGGAGGTCTTCACCCCCGAGGAAGCCGTCGAGCTGCTCGGCCGGGTGATCGGCCGGCCCCGCCTGGACGCCGAGCCGCAGGCCGCCCTGGACCTCGCCGCCGCCTGCGGCTACCTGCCGCTCGCCGTCCGCATCACCGCCGCCCGGCTGGCCGCGCGCCCGCGCTGGACCATCGCCAGCCTCGCCGAGCGGCTCGCCGACGAACAGCGCCGGATCGACGAGCTGCGGACGGGGGACCTGGCCGTCGGCGCGGCCTTCGAACTCGGCTACCGGCAGCTGACCCCCGACCAGGCCCGGGCCTTCCGGCTGGCCGCCTGGGGCGAGGGCCCCGACCTCGGCCTGGACACCGCCGCGGCACTGCTCGACCGCCCGGCGGAGCAGGCCGAGGAGCTGCTGGAATCCCTGGTCGACGCCGCGATGCTGGACTCGCTCAGCGCCGGGCGGTACCGCTTCCACGACCTGCTCCGCGGCTTCGCCCGTTCCACCTCCCGCAGCTCCCGCAGCTCCCGCAGCTCCCGAACCGCGGGCGTGGGTAGCCTTGACGGCCCCGGAGGTTCCGATGGCTCCGACGGCCCCGAGGAGGAGCGGGCGGCCCGCGCCCGGCTGCTCGGCCACCTGCTGGCCGGCGCCCGTACGGCGTTCCAGCTCGCGGTGCCCGGCGACCCGGTGGCCGGCGCGCTCGGCGGCCCCGCCGCCGAGGGGCGGCAGGACACCGGCCCGGTGCTGCGGGACCTCGCGGCCGCCCGGGAGTGGGTCCGGGCGGAGAGCCCCGGCGCCATCGCGCTGGCCGGGCGGATCGCCGACGAGGCCGGCCCGGACACCGAACTCCGTCCGGTGATCGACCTGTTGATCGCCCTCAGTCCCTTCGGCTCCGGCGAGCTCGGCGACCGACTGGAAGCGGCGGTGACCGCCCTGGTCGGCGCCGCCACCACCGGCGGCGACCGCTTCGCCGAAGGCCGGGCCCGGTTCCTGCGCTGCGGACTCGCCCTCGCCGCCACCCGGCTGGACGAGGCCCGCGCCGAGGCGGAACTCGCCGAGCGGGCCAGCCGCGCGGCCGGGGACACCGTCATCCTGCGCCAGGTGCTCAACGACCTCGGCCTGATCGCCCAGACGCTGCGCCGCAACGAGGAGGCGATCCGCCGCTTCGAGGAGTCGGTCGAACTCGCCCGCGCACTGGGCCACCGCTCGGGCGCGGTGACCAGCACCGTCAACGCCGCGCTCGCCAAGGTCCGGCACGGCCGGGCCGAGGAGGCCGCCGACACCTGCGAGCTGGTCCTGCCCGAGGTCCGGGCGCTCGGCGACACCGTCGGCACCGCGTACACCCTCTACGTCCTCGGCCTCGCCCTGCACGGCCTCGGCCGCTACCAGGAGGCCGCCGACCGCTGCCGGGAGTGCCGGGCGGTGGCCGCCGCCGCGGGCCGCCGCGATCGGGAGGCACTGGCGGGCGTGCGCCTCGCCGAATCCCTGCTGGCGCTGAGCCGACCGGAGCAGGCGGCCGAGGAGGCGGAGGCGGCCCTGGCGATCACCGTGGAGATCGGTGCCCGCCGGGACGAGGGGTACGCACTGGTCGTCCTCGGCCGCTCCCTCGCCGAACTCGGACGCCCGGCCGCCTCCCGGGAGCGCCTGCACGAGGCGCACGCCATCCTCGAAGGCCTCGGCCTCCCGGACGCCGCCGATGTCGCCACCCTCCTCGGCGAGCTGGTCACCCTGCCCGCCGAGGAGTGAGCCCCACGGCTACCGCTGCTTGGGCTTCACGCAGCTGACGCACCAGGCACCGGTGCCGTTCCACTCGTCGATCCGCGGCTTGCCACCCGATCCGGTCGCGCTCCCGGCGGCCTGGTGCGTACCCGCCTGCGGCTGCGCGGCCTGCGCCGACGCGCCGACCTGCGGCAGGAGGACCAGCCCCACGGCCACCGCCACCGAGGCGAGTCGGGTCGCGATGCGGGTGCTGCTGCGGTGCTCGGCCATCCGAATGCGCCTCTCTGCAAGTTGTCCACCGGCCCCCGGTGGTGCCCGTACGCTCCCACATCCCGATCAACACAGGATCAACGCCGGGGCGGCACCCGGCCGGGCCGTTGATGAAACGGGCCGGGGCCGGCACCCGGTTCAGGGCGTGTTCGTCGAGCCGCTTCCAAGGCAGCGGCGCGTTCGGGCAGTCGGGGACCGCCAGGATGGTCGGTTCCATCGCACCCACGTCCTCTCATCGGTCCTGCTGCGCACCGTGGACCCTGCGAACTCGGCGCCCTGCGCCGGAATGCGGGAGCCGGACAGGCTCAGCGGGCTTCCGGCCGGTAGTGGTCGGCGACGACCCGTGCCATCGCACCGATGCGGTCCTCGGCGACGTCCCTCGCCGCGAAGAAGCAGTGGCCGCGGACGGAGGGCGAGCGCCGGGCCAGTGTCAGGTGGCGGGACAGTTCGGCCGGGTCCTGCCAGGCGGCGGGCTGGGCCGGATCGCCGGCCTTGTACACCGCCTCGCCGAGGTACAGGTCGACGCCGGTGCCCCGGGCCACCTCGTCCCACCAGGGCACCAGGACGGCGTAGTCGGCGGCGGCGAAGCCGATGTGCCAGTACAGCTGCGGGCAGAGGTAGTCGAGCCAGCCCTCGCGCACCCACCTGCGGGTGTCGGCGTGCAGGTCGTCGTAGGCCTGCACGCCCGCCGTGGTCGCCGAGCCGCGTCCGTCGGCAGCCTGGTTGCGCCACACCCCGAACGGGCTGATCCCGAACCGCACCCGGCCGTCGATCTCCTTGATCCGCTCGGCCGTCTCCCGCACCAGGAGGTCGATGTTGTCGCGCCGCCACGCGTCGCGGTCCGGGAATCCGGTCCCGTACCGGGCGTACGCCGCGTCGTCGTCGAAGCGCTCGGTGGCCACCGGGTACGGGTAGAAGTAGTCGTCGAAGTGGACGCCGTCGAGGTCGTAGCGGTGTACGGCGTCGAGCATGGCGTCCTGGACGAAGCGGCGGACCTCGGGCAGGCCCGGGTCGTAGTGGAGCTTCCCGCCGTAGGTCACCACCCAGTCGGGGTGGACGCGGGCGGGGTGGGTCGGGACCAGCCGGGACGGATCCGCGTGGGTGGCGACCCGGTACGGGTTGAACCAGGCGTGCAGTTCCAGACCCCGCCGGTGCGCCTCGCTGACGGCGGTGCCCAAGGGGTCCCAGCCGGGGTCCTGACCCTGCACCCCGGTGAGCCAGGCCGACCAGGGCTCGTACGGGGAGGGCCACAGCGCGTCCGCGGTCGGGCGGACCTGGAACAGCACCGCGGTGAGCCGCCGTTCCACCGCCTGGTCGAGACGGGCGAGGAGTTCGGCGCGCTGGGCGCCGGCGGAGAGCCCGGGCCGGGAGGGCCAGTCCCGGTTGGCCACGGTCGCCAGCCACACACCGCGGAAGTCCCGTGCCCCGTCTCGTTCCCCGTCGCGGTGTTCGGCCCCGGACGGGACGGCCTGCCGCCGTGGCCCGCCCGGGCCGGCCCCGAACGCCGGGCCGGGCGGGACCAGCCCGCTGAGCGCTCCCGCGGCGCCCGTCACGAAGCCCCGCCGGGTGATTCGCCCCATGTCGCACTCCTCGCTCGGATCCCGTTCGCCCGGGCGGGCCGGAGCGCACACCGGCCCGCGCCGCGTCAGGACCAACGAGCCCGGGGGGTGTTCGGATGCGCGGAGTGGGGCCGGTGGCCGGTCGGCGGGTGGTCAGCGGCAGGGCGGGTCGTACGGGGTGCCGGGGAAGTACTGGCGCCACTGGTCGGGGGTGATGGGGGCGCCGACCGCGTCGCAGAGGCGCCGGGTGAGGCGGTCGATGTCGGGGTCGATGAGCAGGACCCTGCTCGGGTCGGCGCTCCCGCCGGCCAGGCCGGCGATCAGGCTGCTCCCGTCGGGGCTGAAGCCGATCGTGTAGACGCTGTGTGGGGCGGTCAGCACGCCGAGCTCGCTCGGCGCGTGGGGATCCGCCACCTGCCAGAGGTGGATCTGCCCGGCGTCGGGGTCGGAGGTGTCCGGAGTCCTGGTCTTGCCGACGAGCCGCCGGTCGTCGCGGCTGAACTGGAGGCCGTACTGTCGCTCGGCGGCGACGGAACCGGTCGGCACCGGGTGGTGGATGTCGCTGATGTCCCACAGGTTGACGGTCCGGTCGGTGGACAGCGCGAGGGTGCGCCCGTCGTGGCTGAGCGCGATGTCGTTGACGATGTCCTCGGGGAGCGTGCCGTGGTCGGGGTGGGCGGGGTCGTGGAGGTCCCACAGCTGGACGGTCTTCGGGTTGGTGTCCGGGACCTTGGCCAGGCCGAGTACGAGCAGGTCATCGGCGTTCGCCTCCAGTACGGCGTTGGTGCCGAGGCCGACCGGCGGGAGGGTGGCCGGGTGCCGGGGGTCGGCGAGGCTCCAGATGCTCATCCGGTGGGTGCTCAGCCGGTCCAGCGACACCAACTTGCGGTTGACGAGGTGCAGTTCCCCGGGCGGTTGCGGGGAGTCGACGGTGGAGAGCTCCTTGGGGGCGCTCGGATCGCCGACGTCCCAGACGTGGATCCGGCCGTCCCGCCCGTTGGTCACCACCAGCCCGTCGCCGATGGCCAGGTCGCCGGTGAAGGTGACGAGGGCGCCGGTGTGCTCGACGTAATCGGCGAGTTCGTCGAGGGTGCCGCCGCGCCGGGGGTGGTCCGGGTCTGTGACGTCCCAGAGCTGCGGGGCACCGACGTCGCTGAACGCGAGCAGGGTGCGACCGTTGACCGGGCGGACGACTCCGCCGTTCAGGACGGTGAACGTCCCTGCGGGGTGCGGGTCGTAGGGCCCGCCGGTGCGCCAGAGCCGGTACTCCTGGGAGGCCGGGTCGCGCGGGTCGGAGCGCGGTTCCAGGGCCCAGGCGAGGGTACGGCCGTCCCGGGTGAAGTTCCCGTCGTAGCCGGTGCCGGAGAGGATCGCGGCCGGTGCCGGGTGCCAGCTCCGGAGCTGCGCTTCGGCGCCCGTGCTGAGCAGGGAGGAAGCGCCGTCGCTGACCACGACGGCGTACACGGCCCCGGGGGTGGGGTAGCTGGAGGTTCGGACCGGGTGACGCGGATCGCCGATGTCCACGGCCTCCAGGTGGCTGCGCCGGGGGCCGTTGTCGACCGAGGCCCCGAGCGCCAGGGTCCGGCCGTTCGGTGAGAAGCCGAGGGCCGCCACGGTCTGGGACTCGGCGATCCTCACCGCGACTGGGCTGTCGGAGCCGGGTGCGGTGACCGGTGCGGGCTTGGCCGGATCACCGGTGTCCCACAGCCCCACGCCACTGCCGTTGGTCCCGATCGCAAGCTGGGACTCGCCCGGGCGGAAGGCCACGGCGAGTGCGTGACTGTCGGCGATCGTGGCGCTGAGCGACGGTTCGGACAGGTCCGTGACGTTCCAGAGCTGGACCGAGGTGGAATTCTCGGACTCCTCGTGCACCAGGGCGAGCAGGCGGCCGTCCGAACTGATCGCGCCGGACTGCGGGGTGGCGGTATTGGTGGGCAAGGCGGCGGTGCGGACCGGGTGCCGGGGGTCGGTGACGTCCCAGAGCGTGGACCCGGCCCGGTCGAGAGCGGCCAGCGTGTGCCCGTCCGGGCTGAGGACCAGGGTGCCGGAGGCGCCGGGCAGGGTGGCGAGGCCCTCCGGGTGGGCGGGGTCGGTGAGGTTCCAGAGCCGTACCGAGTCGGGCGAGTCCTGGGCCGCGAGCAGCCGGCCGTCCCGGCTGAGCGCCAGACCGGTACCGTCGCCGCCCGGCCGGATCTCGGACCGGAGCGTCACCCGGCGTGGGTCCGAGACGTCCCAGATCCGGACGCCGTGATCGGCGGTCGCGCCGGCCAGCAAGTGCCGTTCGGCACTGTGGGCGAGCCGCTTGACGGGCCCGGCCTGTTCGTCGACCGGCGTGTAGTACGGCGCCAACCCCGAGTCCAGCAGGCTGCTGCGCGCCTCCGGGGTGTCCGCGAGCTGCCGCGCCGCCAGGGCGATCTTCAGCGCCAGGGTCGGATCGACGGACCGGACCTTGGCGGCCGCCTGGGCGCCGACCTTGGAGGCGAGGGTGTCGCGCTGCTCGTCGGCGATCCGGTTCTGCCGGACCGCCGCGCCGACCCCGGCGACCGCCACCACCAGCAGCACCGCCAGGGTGCCGGACAGGGCCCGCAGCCGGGTGGTGCGCCGCCGGTCGGCGCGCCGTTCGGCGGCCTGCCGGGCCTGGCCGGCGGCCACGAACTCCCGTGCCACCGCAGTGGTCCCGTGCCGTTCGGCGGACTCCTCGATCCACTGGAGCGCGGCGGCCAGCCGGACGCCCCGGTACAGCGCCCCCTCGTCGCGCTCGTCCCGCTCCCAGGCCTCCGCCGCGTCGTGCAGCCGCTGGCGGACCAGTAGACCGGCCCGGTCGTGCTCGATCCAGTCGCGCAGCTGCTGCCAGGCGCGCAGCACCGCCTCGTGGGCCAGTTCGGCGTGGTGGTCGTCGATGACGACCAGCCGGGCGGCGACCAGCGCGTCCAGCGCCGTCCGGGCGGCCGGGTCCCGGTCGAGGCCCAGTTCCTCCCGGGGGACGCTGCGGCGGGTGTCCTCCGCGCCGTCGACCACGTGCACCATCCGCAGCAGGAGCTGCCGGGCGGCCCGCTGCGCCTCGGCGTCGAGGCCGTCGTAGGTGGCCTGGGCGGTCTGCGCGACGGCGCCCCAGATGCCGCCCGAGGCCTGGTAGCCGGCCATGGTGAGCAGTCGGCCCGAGCGCTTCTGCCAGGTCGCCAGCAGCGCGTACGACAGCAGTGGCAGGGCGGCCCCGGCGCTGCGCGGTCTGCTGCCTCCGTCGCTGCCGCCGGTGGCGTCGGTGCCGCTGGTGCCGTCCCTGCCGCTGGTGCCGTCGCTGCCGCCGGTGCCGTCCCTGCCGCCGGTGCGCAGGTCGCGCAGCAGCAGGTCGACCAACCCCGGCTCCAGGCGCAGCCCGGCCAGCACGGCCGGTTTCTCGACGGCGTCCCGCAGCTCCCCGGTCCGCATCGGGCCGACCAGCAGCTGACCCTTCTGCAGCGCCTCGGCCAGCGCCGGGTGGGCCGCGCAGTGCCCGTAGAAGTCGGCGCGCAGCCCCAGCAGCACCACCGCGCGAGGGTCGGCGTCCGCCGGTCCCCGGGCGCAGGCGGCGGCGAGGGCCGCGACGAAGACCTCCCGCTCCCGCTCGTCGCTGCAGGAGGTGAACAGCTCCTCGAACTGGTCCACCACCAGGACCAGGCGCGAACCGTCGGCGGGCAGGCGGTCGACGATCGACCCGGGCTCCGCCGCGAGGTCGTCCCGGATGTCGTCGGGAACGCCGCCGTCCAGCTCGGCCAGCGCACGGGCAAGCCGGGCGACCGGACTCTCGCCCGGAGTGACCACCAGGCGCGGCCAGCGCGCGGGCCGCAGCGCCTCGGGCAGCGCGTGGTCCAGGGCGGGCAGCAGTCCGGCTCGCAGCAGCGAGGACTTGCCGGCGCCGGAGGGGCCGACGACCACGAGCGGCCCGCCCTCGGTGAGCCGCGTGGTCACCCGGGCGACCAGCGCGGCGGTCAGCTCCTCGCGGCCGAAGAAGTACTGGGCGTCCTCCGCGCCGTACGGGTCCAGGCCCCGGTACGGGCAGGGGCCCGCCCCGGGGCCCGCACCCGGCACGTCCGGCGGCTGGTAGGCAGGGTTGGGGGCCAGCACCAGCTCGCCGACCCGCCCCTCGGCCTGGCGGCGCGGCTGCGGGAAGCCGCGCTCCCGCAGCGTTCGGGACAGCGCCCGGTGCGCGTCGTCCAGGGTCAGCTGCGGCGGCCCGACCGGGTCACCCTCGCGGAGCAGGCGCAGCAGCTCCCCGCTGAAGGCGGTGTACGGCGCGCCGGGCGGGGCCAGGGCGAGCTCCTCCGGGGCGGCCGAGGCCAGGACGAAGCCGCCGCCCGGACAGGCGGACTCGAAGGTGCGGCCGGCGCCGCCGACCGGCACGGCCCGGCCGGAGAAGCAGCAGTCCAGCACCAGGACCACCGAGCGGGCCCGGGAGCGGGCCAGGGTCTCGCGCAGGGTGGCGTAGCGCAGGCCCTTGTAGGCGAGGCCGCGGGTGAGGTGGTCGGTGACGCGGGTCGCCAGGTACAGCTCGTTGTCCTCGCCGACCAGGCCGTGGCCGACGTAGTACACCAGCAGGACGGAGTCCGCCGACTCGGCGGCGGTGGTCAGCTCCTCCCCGAGTGCGACCGGGTCCTCCGGGTCGATCACGGTGCGGACCCGGTCGGGGGCGAGGCCGCAGCGGTCGACCAGCTCGCGTGCGAGCGCGCGGACCGTCGCGGCGGCGGCCGGGACCTCGGGCAGTACGGAACCGGCGACGTGTCGGCCGGTGCCGATGATCAGCGCCCGGGCACCGGGGAGCCGCAGCGGTGAGCCGGGGTCGGTCATCGGCCCGGGGGCAGCCGTCAACCCGGTGTCACTCGGCAACCGGGCGTCAGTCATCGACCCGGGGTCACTCATCGCCGTCCGACGGCAGGACGGCGGCGGGACCGGGGCGGTCGGCGAGCGACTCGCCCACCTCGCGGACGAGCGCCGCGACGCCGTCCGGATCGAGGCCGTGCACGGCGGTCGCCCGCAGTTCGATCGAGCTGCCGTCCGCGCGGGTCACCCGGACCACCGTCTCTCCGGCCCGCCGCCGGATCCACGCGATCAGCGCGCTGGTCAGGCCGGACAGGGCCCCGCCCGCCCCGACGGCGACGGTGAGCACGTCGGTGAGGGTGCCCAGCGAACCGGGCAGAGGCGGCTCGGCCGTCAGTTCGACGCGGCCGCGAAGCCCGTCCTCCGCCCGGAGCCAGGCCAGCAGGGAGGCGGTGGCGCCCCGGTCGGCGTCGGTCACCTGGATACGGAGCAGTTCGTCCACGGTCCCCCCTCGGGAGCCAAACGGTGCACGCTGATTGACCTAGCGTCACAACAATGAGCGGCCGCGGTCAAACCCCGTGGTCGGAGGCCCCTGTGGGGCTGCCCGACGGCTCCGTTGAGCCGGACGGGTGAGGCCTGGCGGTCGGCGTGTCGGGTGGCGGATCCCTGGGCGGGACGGGAGGGTGACTGGCGGGGGACCGCACGAGCGAAAGAGCGACCATGCCCGAAGTCACCACCCCGTACGTGACCGGCACCCCGTGCTGGGTCGATCTGATGGCGAAGGACCAGCAGGCCGCGCTGGACTTCTACCGCGACCTGTTCGGCTGGCAGGGACAGCCCGGCCCGGCCGAGTTCGGCGGCTACGCCGTCTGCCAGCTCGACGGAAAGGCCGCGGCCGGCATCGGCCCGGCGATGGCCCCGGAGGGCATGCCGGAGCCGCCCACCGTGTGGACCAGCTACCTGGCCAGCACCGACGCCCAGGCCACCCAGGACGCCGTCGTCGCGGCGGGCGGCACCCTGCTCGTCCCGGTGATGGACGTCGGCAGCCTCGGTCGGATGCTGATCGCCGCGGACCCGCAGGGCGCGGTCTTCGGCGTCTGGCAGGCAGTGGACTTCTCCGGGGCCCAGGTGGTCAACGAGCCCGCCGCGCTGACCTGGAACGAGCTGCACACCAGCGACATCAAGGGCGCCACCGCCTTCTACGGGGAGGCCTTCGGCATCGAGGTCGAGCGGGTGGAGGGCGACATCGAGTACTGGGAGCTGAAGATCGGCGGCCGCCCGGTCGGCGGGGCCACGCTGCTCAGCAACGACCCGCCCGGCACCCCCGCGCACTGGCTCACCTACTTCGCGGTCGACGACGCGGACTCCTCCGTCGACGTCGTGGTCCGCAGCGGCGGCACCGTCCTCGCCCCGCCCTTCGACATGATGGCCGGCCGGATGGCGGTGGTCGCCGACCCGCAGGGCGCCCCGTTCGCGATGATCCAGGTCGCCTCGGCGTAGAGCCCGGCGACCCCCGGCACCAGCCGCCGAACGCCCCGCCCGCCCGGACACCCGGGCGGGCGGGGCACGTCGGCGCCCAGACCCACCGGAAGGACGGGTGGACAGGCCGTGACCGGACGCCACCGACGCCCCCGGGAACCGGAGTTCCCCGACGACGCCGACCGCAGGCTCCGGGCCATCGCCGACCAGCGGCCGCTGGTCGAGGAGGGCGTCGTGCTGCTCCCCGGCTCGGACCATCCATACCTGTACCGCACCGTGTACCAGCCGGACGGTACGGTGCAGCACACCCTGCTGCGGATCGACTCGGGCCCGCCGCAGGGGAGTTGAGCGGCTCAGGCCGTGGCGGGGCCGAACCACCGGGTGAGCGCGTCGTCCAGGCTCGCCTGGTCCTCGCCGACCCAGGCGGCGTAGCCGTCGGGCCGCAGCAGCACCGCCGGCGCGTCCAACTCCTCGACGGGGTCGGCGACATGGTCGACGCGGTCGGCCCAGCCCGCCACCGAGAGGCCGCCGGTGGAGTCGAGCAGCAACGCCCTGCCACCGCGCATCAGTTCGTACAGGCGCCCCTGCTTCAGTCGGACGTCCCGCAACCGCCGGCCGAGCAGCTCGGGGCCCTCGCCCAGGTCGTAGCGGACCCCGACCCCGAAGACCATCTCCGTGACGTACCGGTTCACCTCCTCGAAGTCCATCAGGGTGGAGAGCAGCTCCCGCAGTGCGACGGCGCCGGGCTCGGAGCCCAGCAACGTCATCTGGGCCCGGGTGTTGGCCAGCACCTGCGCGCCGATCGGGTGGCGTTCGGCGTGGTAGCTGTCCAACAGGCCTTCGGGGGACCGGCCTTGAACGGCGGCGGCGAGCTTCCAGCCGAGGTTGTAGGCGTCCTGGATGCCGATGTTGAGGCCCTGGCCGCCGGTGGGCGGATGGATGTGCGCCGCATCGCCGGCCAGGAACGCCCGGCCGGCCCGGTAGCGCTCGGCCTGCCGGGTGGCGTCGCCGAAGCGGGACAGCCAGCTGGGCGAGTGGGCGCCGAAGTCGGTGCCGGCCGTGGCGCGCAGCTGCTGCCGGAACTCCTCCAGGGTGGGCGCGTCGCCGCGCTCCTCGCGGACGTCCGCGGCGGGCACGACCATGCGGTAGACCCCCTCGCCGCGGGGGACGGCCCCGAAGCGCAGCTCGCCCCGGCGGACCTCGGTGACCACGGCCTCGATCACCTCCGGTTCCGCGGCCAGCGACAGTTCGCCGAGCAGGGTGTCGACCCGGGAGGGCTCGCCGGGGAAGTCGATGCCGAGCTGCCGGCGCACCGTGCTCCGGCCGCCGTCGCAGCCCACCAGGTAGCGCGAGCGCAGCCGGCTGCCGTCGGCCAGCTCGACGCTCACCCCGTCCTCGTCCTGGTCGAGCCCGGTCACCTCCCGGCCGCGCCGGATCTCGGCGCCGAGTTCCAGCGCGTACTCCTGGAGCAGCCGCTCGGTGACCGGCTGCTCGATGCTCAGGCCGTAGTCGTGGGCGGTGTCCATGGTCTCCGGCCACGGCTTGTGGATGTGGCCGAAGAAGCCGCCGATCCGGAACCGGCCGCCCACTTCG
Organism: Kitasatospora sp. NPDC036934; assembly: GCF_055608425.1. Lineage (NCBI taxonomy): Bacteria > Bacillati > Actinomycetota > Actinomycetes > Kitasatosporales > Streptomycetaceae > Kitasatospora > Kitasatospora sp. NPDC036934. Next base: position 17,895 of record NZ_JBVJQR010000029.1, read on the forward strand.
AGGAACCGCTCCAGCAGTCCCCGCTGGTCCATCATCTCCACGCTGCGCACGTGCAGGCCCTGGCCGCGGGACTCCCGGGTCGGCTCGGTCAGCCGCTCCAGGACCACCACCTCCACGCCCTGGAGCCGCAGTTCGATCGCCAGCATCAGGCCGGTCGGCCCGCCGCCGACCACGATCACATCGATCATCGGAACATCCCCCGGTGGGTGTCGAACGAGAGTGTCGGACGAGGCCGCTACATCGGACACCGGCGCGCGTACGGTGTGAACGGCGCAAATCGCCAGGTTCCGGCCTCGGGCGACGATTGTGCGCCCTGAGGGGGGCCTTGCCGCAAGGCCCCCCGCGCGCGGTACCTTGGCAGTGGCGAGGAGTCCCTGGACTCCTCGCTTTTTGCTGTCCGTGGCGGGTCCCGTGCTGCCGGGGTGAACATCGACGATCTTGAACGGCGATGGTGGTGGCAGCAGGGGCAGTGGCAGTGGCGCGGGCAATTGCGCGGGCGCGGGTCTCTGGCGACTGCAAACATTGCGTTTGCAAGTATGAGGCGACTGCAACTATTGTGGAGGCCTGTAAGCCGCTGAAGTCATCCTATGAAGGGTCGCGCCATGCCTCTCGCACTCCTCGCCCTGGCCATCGGGGCCTTCGGGATCGGGACCACCGAGTTCGTGATCATGGGTCTGCTGCCCCAGATCGCGGGTGACTACGGTGTGTCCGTCCCCACCGCCGGCCTGCTGGTCACCGGCTACGCGCTCGGCGTGGTCATCGGCGCCCCGCTGATGACCGTGCTGGGCACCAGGATCAGCCGCAAGACGATGCTCATGCTGCTGATGGGCCTGTTCGTGGTCGGCAACCTGCTGTCCGCCGTCGCGCCGAGCCTCCCGCTGATGCTCGTCGGGCGGATCGTGACCTCACTGGCCCACGGAGCGTTCTTCGGCATCGGCTCGGTGGTGGCCGCCGAACTCGTCGCCCCGGACAAGAAGGCCGGCGCCATCGCCACCATGTTCACCGGGCTGACCGTCGCCAACATCGTCGGCGTCCCGCTGGGCACCTACATCGGCCAGGCCGTCGGCTGGCGCACCACGTTCGTCGGCGTCGCGGCACTGGGCCTGCTCGGCCTGCTCGGCATCGCCAAGCTCGTCCCGGCCATGCCCCGCCCCGAAGGCACCCACCTGCGCGGCGAGTTGACGGCGTTCCGCAACCCCCAGGTGCTGCTGGCGATGGCGATGACCGTCCTCGGCTTCGGCGGGGTCTTCGCCGCGATCACCTACATCGCCCCGATGATGACCCACGTCGCCGGCTACTCCGACGGCGCCGTCACCTGGCTGCTGGTCCTGTTCGGCGCCGGGATGTTCCTCGGCAACCTGCTCGGCGGGAAGTTCGCCGACCGCAAGCTGATGCCCCTGCTGTACGGGACGCTGGGCGGCCTGGCGGTGGTGCTGGCCCTGTTCACCCTCACCGCGCACGACAAGATCGCCGCCGCCGTGACGGTCCTGCTGGTCGGCGCCCTCGGCTTCGCCACCGTCCCCCCGCTGCAGAAGCGCGTCCTCGACCAGGCCCACGGCGCCCCGACCCTCGCCTCGGCCGTCAACATCGGCGCGTTCAACCTCGGCAACGCCCTCGCGGCCTGGCTCGGCGGCCTGGTCATCTCCGCCGGCCTCGGCTACACCGCCCCCAACTGGGTCGGCGCCCTGCTCGCGGCGGCGGCGCTGGTCCTGGCCGTCTGGTCCGCCGCCCTGGAGCGCCGCGGCCACCGCCCGGCCGTGGACGTGGCCCCCGCGCCGCGGATCCCCGTCCACCACTGAGCGGCCGTCGACCGCCGCTCCACTCCGCCCCCGTCCAACGCACCTCCTGAGAACCGGAACCACCATGAGCACCCGCAACGTCCCGACCGTCCGGCTGAACAACGGCGTCGAGATCCCCCAACTCGGCTTCGGGGTCTTCCAGATCCCCGACGACGAGACCGCCGCCGCCGTCACCTCCGCCCTCGAAGCCGGGTACCGCAGCATCGACACCGCCGCCGTCTACGGCAACGAGACCGGCGTCGGCCGTGCCCTGGCCGCCTCCGGCCTGGCCCGGCAGGACCTCTTCGTCACGACCAAGGTGTGGAACGCCGACCAGGGTTACGACGCCACCCTGCGCGCCTTCGACACCAGCCTCGCCAAACTCGGGCTCGACCAGGTCGACCTCTACCTGATCCACTGGCCCACCCCCGCCCGCGACCTCTACCCCGACACCTGGCGCGCCATCGAGCGGATCGCGGCCGAGGGCCGGATCCGCGCCGCCGGCGTCTCCAACTTCCAGCCCGCGCACCTGAAGCGGCTGCTCGACACCACCGACCTCGTCCCCGCCGTCAACCAGATCGAACTCCACCCCGGCCTCCAGCAGGGCGAACTGCGCGCCTTCCACACCGCCCACGGAATCGCCACCGAGGCCTGGAGCCCGCTAGCCCAGGGCGCCGTCCTCGGCGACCCGGCCGTCACCGCCATCGCCGGGCGCACCGGCAAGTCGCCCGCCCAGGTGGTCCTGCGCTGGCATCTCCAGCTGGGCAACATCGTCATCCCCAAGTCCGTCACCCCGGCCCGGATCCGTGAGAACCTCGGCGTCCTCGACTTCGAGCTCACCGCGCAGGACCTGGCCGCCATCGCCGCAGGCGACCGCGGTCTGCGGACCGGCCCGGACCCGGACCGGTTCAACTGACCCACCCCGGCCCCCGGGGCCCGGCCCCCGGGGCCCGCCGATGGCGCAAGGCGAGGTCGGCGGGCCCGGTGAGCTCAGTCAGCCCGGTGGAGCCCGGTGGGTAATTCGCTGGTGGGGGGCGGTCCTTCAGGCCAGGACGACGCCATGCCGATCCCTGGGAGCCGGGCCGCGCCCGCGGCCATCGGGTCGGGGTGCTGCGGATGTGAGAGGCTTCCAGAGTCGATCATGGTGGGTGGGGCGGGGGAACGGGGCTGCGGAAGTGATCGGGGCCTCGGGGCGTCAGGCATTGGTCGGTACGAGGTAGCGGAGCTTGCCGCCGTCCGCCGCGACGAGACGGCCGCCGTTGGCCTCGATCACCCGCCGGGACGCGGTGTTCGACTCGTCGCAGGTCAGCAGTGCCCCGGTGATGCCCAGCGCGGCGGCCACCGGCAGCGCGGCGGCGAGCATCGCCGTCGCATGCCCCCGCTGCCGGGCGCCGGGCCGCACGTCGTAACCGATGTGCCCGCCGACCCGCTCCAGGTTCGGCGTCAGCCGGTGCCGGATCGCCAGCCGGCCCAGCAACTCGCCCTGGTCGGCCCACCACAGCGTCGTCATCGGCACGCCCGCGTCCGTCCGCATTCCCGCCTCCGTACGCTCGGCGAGGACGCGCGCGACGTAGCCGGCGAACGCGTCGGGATCGGCCAGGGCGGCCGGCTCGACGTCGGAGACGAACCACGGGACGGCACCGCCGGGCTCGGCGCGGAACTCGGCCACCGCCGCCAGGAACGAACTCCGCAGCTGTACGGTCGGGTTGATCAGTTCGGGCATTGCGCCATGATGCCCGACGGCCACACCGCCGTCACGGCGTACCCCCCCCACGCCACCCTCGGCCAGGTGACGGCGGTGGGGGGGACCGGGCTGTGGTGGGGGAACACCCCTGAGCGGGTCGAACCGCGGTGGGCGCGGTCAGTCCCGGCCGCCCGCCTTCAGCACCTGGGCGGCCGCCACGCCCGCCGCGCTGTTGCCGTGGCCGCCGCCCTCGACCTCGGCCGCGACGGCGAGGTCGTTGCGGTAGGCGATGAACCAGCTGTTGGTGGCCTGGTCTGAGCCGGCCTCGACGGTGCCGGTCTTGGCGCCGATCTGGCCGCTCAGTCCGGACATCGGGGTGCGGGCGGTGCCCTGGCTGGCGGTCCGGGCCATCATCGAGCGCAGGCCCTGGGCGACCTCGGCGGGCAGTTTTCCGGCGGCCGTCACGCGCTTGACGTCCGTGCGCAGGACGGGCTGGCGAAACGTTCCGCTCTGCACGGTGGCGGCGACCGAGGCCATCAGCAGCGAGTTCACCTGGATCTGGCCCTGGCCGATGTACGCGGCCGCCGCCTCGTCCTTGTTCCCCGGGAGCGGGATGGTGGCGTCCCGGCTGGGGATGCCGATCCGCCACTGCAGGCCCAGACCGAACTGGTCGCGGGCGACCGTGCCCAGGGTGCCGGGCTGGAGCTTCTCCAGGCCCTTGTCGATGAAGCCGGTGTTGCAGGAGTGGATGAAGTCGTCGCTGAGCGTGTAGTCGAGGTGGTTGCCGGGCTCGTCGTTGTGCCAGCTCCTGGGGGAGTTGGTGGTCTCCTTGCAGGGCGCGGCGGTGTCCGGGGTCATCCCGGACTCCAGCAGCGCCGCCGCGGTGATCACCTTCATGGTCGAACCGGGCGGCTGCCCGCCGCCGACCGCGCGGTTGAAGTCGCGCTGCGGGGCGTATGCCATCGCGAGGATGTTGCCGGTGCTCGGCTGGACTGCCACCAGCGAGGCGGGCTTGCCGTTCGCGGACTGCTGCTTCACCGCCTCCTCGGCGACCTGCTGGAGGTCGGCGTCGATGGTGAGCTTGACCTGCGGTGCGCTCGGCGGGGTGAGCACGAACAGCTCCTCCGCGTCCTGGCCCCCGCCGGTGAGCACCACGGCCCGCCCGGTGACGACCTCGGCACCGTCGGGCGGGGCGATCTGCGGCAGCACGGAGCGCAACGAGGGGTAGGCGTCCAGCGGCCGCCCCTTGCGGTCGGTGGGCTTCGACACCGGGTTGGGCATGGCTTTCACGGTGACGGTGCGGCCCGCGGCGAGCTTGGGGTGGACCACGGTCGGTGCCCAGCGCACCAGTACGCGGCCGTCCGAGGCCCGTACGACGCCCAGCGCGCTCTCGTACTCCCAGGCCTCGGTGGTGCCGTCGAACTCCGCCCGCACCCGGTAGCCGACGGTGGGCTCGCCCGCCGTCCCGGTGGCTGCGGGGCCGGTGCCGGTCAGGGTGAGGGAGCGGGCCGACACGCCGTCGTGGAACGAGGTCAGCGCCATCCGGGCGGCCTCCGGACGGTCGGTGAGGCCGGCGGCGACGGTGAGGTCCCCACGGCCCCAGGCTGCCAGGAAGTCCTTGGCGACCGCGTCGGCCTGTTCGGTGGTCGGCGGCGTCCGCGACTCCTTCGCGGCCGTCGGGTCGGCGCTGCTCCCGACGGCGGAAGGGCCGCCGGACACCGCGTTCATCATGGTGTAGGCGCCGTACCCGGCCACGACCATCAGCGCGGTGAACACCCCGCCGACGGCCACCAGCCACACGCGGTGGGACCGCGGGCGGGCCGGGTCCTCCTGGTGGTCGGCGTGCACGAGGTGGTCGTACTCGTCGTACTGCTCCGTGGCACGGCCTTCGTGCTCTTCGCGCATGGCGCTGCGTCCCCCTGGGTATTCCGGTTGTCCTCGCGCCCGCCCCGGGCCGGTGAGTGCGGCCGCCCGGCTGATCGTTCGGGCGCGATCAGCCTAAGCGTTGCCGATCGGCCGCCGGACGGCGGGGTCTTTGCCAATGCTTGACCTGCGCTCGAAGGAGGCGGGGCGGACGGAGCGGGCAAAACGGAAGGGACCGGGAAGGGACCGGGAAGGGACCGGGAAGGGACCGGGAAGGGAAGGGGGCCGGGAACGGAACGGCTCAGCGGCCGGTGGTGACGACCATCCGGAAGCGGGCCCGTCCGCTGCTCATCTTCGCGACGGCCGCCGCGCTCTCCTCCAGCGGTACCTCCTCGATCCAGGCGCGCACGCCGGTCCGGGCGGCGAACCGCAGGGTGTCCTCGGTGTCGAGCGCGGAGCCGGAGGAGTGTCCGTGGATGGTACGGTCGCGGGCGATCAACTGGAGCGGGTTGATGGCGAGTTGATCGACGGAGGCGCCGACGACGACGAGTTCGCCGCGGCGGCCCAGGCCGTCCACGGTGGCGGACATCGCGTCGGAGTTGGTGACGGTGGCCAGGACGACCTTGGCGCCGCCGAGCGCCTGCAGGGCCTCCGCGACGTCGCCGGCGGTGCTGTCGATGTAGTGGTCCGCACCCAGCTGGTACGCCAGCGGCTCCTTCTCCGCACCACGGGCGATCGCGACGGTGCGGAAGCCCATCGCACGGGCGAACTGGACCCCCAGATGGCCGAGCCCGCCGAGGCCGAGGATCGCCACGGTGTCGCCCGGGCGGGCCGAGGAGCGGCGCAGGCCGTTGAACACCGTGATCCCGGCGCAGGCCAGCGGCGCGGCCTCGGCGGCCGTCAGCTCGTCGGGAACGGCCGCGAGCGCGTCGGCGGGCACGATCACGGAGTCGGCGTAGCCGCCGGGGTAGGCGGCGCCGGGCACCTTCAGCTGGGGGCAGAGGACGGCGTCGCCGTGGCGGCAGGCCTCGCAGCGCCCGCAGCTGCCGCCGAACCAGCCCACCGCGACCCGGTCGCCGACCTTCCAGTCCTGGACGCCCTCGCCGAGGGCGTCGATCCGGCCCGCGATCTCGTGACCGGGGGTGACCGGGAAAGAGGTGCCGGGCAGCATGCCGCCGGCGATCAGCAGGTCGGAGTGGCAGACGCCGCACGCCTCGACGGCGATGCGGACCGTGCCGGGTCCGGGCTCGCGCAGCGGGACCTCGACCAGCTTCGGCTCCCCTCCGGGAGCGGCGACCTGAACGGCGCGCACGACGCCGTCGGCGGGGGTGGGGGTGGTGGCAGCCATGGGGATCCTTCGTCACGGGGGACCGGCGCGGGGCGCGCCCGCGCACGCTGACCACATCAGCTTGCGGGGTCCGGCGTGGGTTGGCCACGCGCTGCCGGTCGGGTACGGTCCCGCCGGGCCGGCCGGCAGGCCGTGACGGCGACGGTCCGGACGAGCGCTGTGCTCATCCGGACCGCTGCGCCATGCGGGCCTCAGGCCTTCTTCACCACGCTGGACTTGAGCTGCATCGCGCCGAAGCCCTCGATCCGGCAGTCGATGTCGTGGCCGTCCACGCCGTCGACCAGGCGGATGTTGCGGACCTTGGTGCCTGCCTTGATGCCCGAGACGCTGCCCTTGACCTTGAGGGCCTTGACCACGGTGACGGTGTCGCCGTCGCTCAGCACATTGCCGACCGAGTCCCGGATGACCCGCTCACCCGCGCCCGCGCCCGCGCCCTCGGCACCGGCACCGCCCTCGGCGGGCACCCACTCGTGGCCGCACTCCGGGCAGACCATCAGGGCGTTCATCTCGTAGGTGTACTCGCTGGAGCACGAGGGGCACGGCGGGAGGGTGTCGCTCATGGTCTCTGACTGTCCTGTTCTGTCCGGGCGGCACGGGGGTCGGCGGCACGCAAGCCTGTATGAACTTGAAGAACTTTTCAAATCGACATCCGATCGCGCCGGGATCCGCCCGGCTTCCGCGCCGGGATCCGCCCGGCATCCGCGCCGGGATCGGCCCCGGAACCCGCCCGGGCGCAGCACGGCTCCGCCCCGGCGCGCGCGAGCCCCCGTCCGCGCCGTGGACGCGCGCGCTCCGGACTGATATCCAGGCCACTGGCAACCGGCCCGGAGCGGGCGGCCCGGGTCGAGCGGACCACCAGGAGAGCAGGGGCGATGCGCAGGATTCTGATCGTCGGTGCCGGGCAGGCCGGCCTCCAGCTGGCCCTCGGGCTGCAGTCCCACGGCTACGACGTCACGCTGCTGACGGACCGTGACGCCCAGGAGGTGCTGGGCGGGCGGGTGCTGTCCAGTCAGTGCATGTTCGACTCGGCGCTGCGCACCGAACGCGCCCTCGGCCTGGACCTGTGGGCCGAACGGGCGCCGCGGATCGAGGGTTTGGGAGTCTCGGTCGGCACCCCGGACGGGACCAGGGTGATCGACTGGGTCGGGCGGCTGAACGCCTACGCCCAGTCCGTCGACCAGCGGCTGAAGATGTCCACCTGGCTGGAGACCTTCGCCGGGCGCGGCGGCCGGGTGGAGCTGCGGCAGGTGAGCGCCGCCGACCTGGAACACCACGCCGGCTCCTACGACTTGGTGCTGGTAGCCTCCGGCAAGGGCAGGCTGGCCTCGCTGTTCGAGCGCGACGAGGAGCGCTCCCCGTACCAGCGGCCGCAGCGGGCGCTGGCCGCGAGCTATGTGTACGGGCTCGGGCCGCGCCCCGAGCACGAGTTCCCGGCGGTGCGCTGCAACCTGGTGCCCGGCGTCGGCGAGTTCTTCACCATGCCGGCGCTGACCGCCGACGGGCCGTGCGACATCCTGCTCTGGGAGGCCCTCCCGGGCGGACCGGCCGACGCCTTCGACGGGCTCCGCGACCCGACCGAACACCTGCGGGTGATGCTGGAGTTGATGAGGACGTTCACCCCTTGGGAGTACGACCGCACCCGGGCCGGCGTCGAACTCACCGATGCCGGGGGCGTCCTGGCCGGGCGCTTCACCCCGGTGGTGCGCCGTCCGGTCGGTGAACTGCCGGGCGGCGGCTCCGTGCTGGGCGTCGCCGACGTCGTCGTCACCAATGACCCGGTCACCGGGCAGGGTGCCAACAGCGCCGCCAAGTGCGCCGCCCGCTACCTGGAGGCGATCCTCGCGCACGGTGACAAGCCCTTCGACCGGGACTTCCAGCAGGCCGCCTTCGACCGCTTCTGGAGCGACGTCGCCCGGCCCGTCACCACCTGGACGAACGCGATGCTCCGGCCGGCGCCCCCGCACGCGGTGGAGCTGTTCGATGCGGCCGGTCGACTGGCGGCCGTGGCCGACCGGTTCGCCAACTCCTTCGACGATCCGGCCGACGTCGAGGAGTGGCTCCTCGACCCCGAGAAGGCGGCCGGCTACCTCGCGTCGCTCACGCAACGGAGTTGAGCGTCGGACACGTCACGGTGAGGTCAAGATCTCACCAAGTCCAGCGCGGGAACGCCCTGATGATGGTGGGTTCGTGTCGACCCCGGTCAGCCGGGGGACGTCGAGGTACCGAATGCGAACAACAGGAGACACGTGGTGGCGGTCGACGGCAGCAACATGGCGCACGCCGTGATAGATACGGCGGTGAAAGAGCGCACGCGCCTGCAGACCGGCCGCAGCCGGGCGACGGCGCTGGTGTTCCTGGTCCTCCTGGCAGGCCTCGGCCTCTTCCTGGCACTGGTCGTCGGCAAGTCCGACCCGACCAGCCCCCCGGACTGCGACGGCAAGACCATGACCCGGTCCGACGAGTGCCGGATCTGGTCCAACCACGGTGGCGGCGGCACCTTCGGCTACGACGAGATGATCGACCGCCGGGAGTCCGGCAAGGGCGTGTGGCAGGCGGTCGGCTTCGGCGGCACCGGCCTGGCCGTGCTGCTGATGGGCGTGTCGATCACCAAGCTCAACCCGCAGCGGCCCTGGGGCAAGCCGGTCCAGGCCGTCTGTCCGCGATGCCACCAGCCCACCCTGCGGGAGAAGTTGACGGTGCACACCATCTCGCGGGGGCGGACCAACTACCGCTACAGCGGCATCGTCACGCTCTGCACGCCGGTGTGCGGCTTCACGGCCGTCCGCCAGCGCTGACACCGGCGGTCTGAACGGCCAGGGCCGGGGTGTTGCGGCACTCCGGCCGGTGCCCTTCGCGCGTCACCGGGACGGGGCGTCCCTGAAGCGTCCCCGATCGGGCGGGACAGCTGGATCGCCGGGCGCGCCGCACCCTACGGTGGCGCCATGAGCGATCACCAGGAAGCAGCCGTCACGCCCATCCAGGCCTTCGAACCTCCCTACTACGTGGCCGTGTTCAGCGCCGTGCGGACGCCCGACCAGACCGGCTACCGGGAGACCAACGCGCGGATGGAGGACCTGGTGAAGGACGTTCCCGGCTACCTGGGCATGGACCACGCGCAGTCACCCGGGGGTCTCGCCATCACCGTCGGCTACTTCCGCGACGCGGAGGCGCTCGGCGCGTGGCAGCGCGACGCGGAGCACCGGGCGGCGCAGCGGCGCGGGCGGGCGGAGTGGTACCAGAGCTACACGCTTCACGTGGCCAAGGTGGAGCGCAGCCACGGGTTCACCCGGGCGTAGACCCCGTAGCAGCCTCGCGGACCCGAGGCCGTAGCGGACCCGAGGCCGTGGCGCCCGGCGAGGCCGTGGCGCCCGGGTCAGCGGGAGTGGGCGGCCAGGCTGAGGAGCAGGTGCGCGGACTCCGGGTGCTGGAAGTCGGAGTGGGCGCCGGAGGGGTTCAGCCGGGTGGCGAGGCCGCCCCGGTAGACGTGGCCGGCGTCGATGTTGACGATCGGGTGGTCGAGTTCGGCGTGCGGGTACGGCGAGGCGGCCGGGCGGAGCCGGGTGCTGAACTGGGCCACCGGGGCGGAGCCGGTGCCGGAGTGGCCGATGCCCGGGAGGCCCTCGGCGCGCAGGTGCCAGAAGCCGGTGGCGCGGTCCCAGCGGGAGTGGGTGAGCACCAGCGGACCGCGCAGCGGGGCACCGGCCCGGCCCGGGCCGAGGAACAGTCGGGGAAACAGCCGGGTGAAGGCGTCGCGCGGCGCGGCCATCTGGAAGACCAGGGCGCTGTCGACGGTGAACGGGCGGATCGGGTCGCGGGGCCGGGACGACCAGCCCAGCACCGGCGGACCGGCCGGGCGGTCCGCCGCGTACTGGACGGCCTCGCAGAGGAACCGGCCGCCGAAGGAGTGCCCGAGCAGGTGGAGGTACTGGCCGTGGCGGTTGGCCAGGACGCGCGGGGCGTCCGTGCGGCCCCGGCCGGAGTCCAGGTAGCCGAGCAGGTGGCCGAGGATGCGCCCGGCCTGGCCGCGTGCGCTCATCGCGTGCGCCCGGTCCCGGATACGCCGGTAGCCGGACAGGGATGGCAGGCTGGAGGAGGGCCAGCGCACGACCACGCACCAGGGCCGGAACCCGGCGGCGAGCCCGGGGTAGGCGGCCGGGGCGGCGCGGTGCAGGGCGGCGGCCCGGTCGATCAGGGCGGCGGCCGTCCGGTGGGCGGCGTCGGGGCCGGTCTGCCAGCCGTGGACGTAGACGAACAGGTCGGTCGCCCACTCGGGTATCCGCAGGTGCCGGGCCAGGTGCTCGGCGACCCGGGAGTCGGGGACGGGCGTCGCCGTCCCGGGCACGAGCAGCCGACCGGTCTCGTCCAGGTCCACCGCGGCGGATCGTACAGCGGGTCGTACGGCGGTCGGTCCGGTGGTCGGTGCGGTGGTGGTGGTCACGGGTTGAGCTCCAGGATGCTGTCGATGCCGCAGTGCAGGGAGTAGGCCAGTGCCAGCGGATTGCGGTACTCGCGGGCGAACCAGCGCACCAGCTGCTGGGTGATCTCGCCGGCCGTGAACTCGCCGGTCAGATAGTGGTCGAGGAAGGCGAAGGCGTACTCGGCGGCGAACTCCTGCGGGATCTGCAACTGCGGACCGAGTACGCCGTCCGCGCCGAGGTCGACCAACGCCCGCCCCAGGTGGTCGAGTTCGCCGGCCGCCGACTGCCCGGTGTGGCAGGCGTTCAGCAGCACGAACGGCCGGAAGACGGCGTCCGGCCGGTCCAGGTGGCGGCGGCGGTGCCGGCGGACCAGCTCGGCGTCGATGTGCCGGTCGTCGGAGAGCCGGACGGCGAGCTGCTCGTACGGGGAGTCGTTGGCGACGAACTGGCCGTGGCACCAGAAGTACATGACGTCCTCGTCCAGCACGGCCGTGGACAGCGCCTCCAGAAGGAGGTCGGACTCGGTCCGCACGGTCAGCTGGGAGCGGTCCTCCAGCAGCTTGCGGACCTCGGGCGCCCGGCCGATGCCGGTCAGCTGGTCGTCGGTGTTGAGGCTGGTGACGGGCTTGGCGCGGGCCGAGTTGGGCGGCTGGATCGGCGGGTAGGCGGCGCCGGTCTGCTCGAGCTGGTGCCGGTGGCCGAGGAAGTCCGCCCACGGGTCCGGCTGGTCGCCGTCCACGGCGAGCATCGGCCAGGGGAGGTGGAGGTCGGAGTCGAAGCTGATCCGCAGCGAGCCGTGCTCGATGAGGGTGCGGCTCAGGTACTCCCGGAAGCGCACCAGGCCGCGGTCGGCCCCGTCGAACATCGTCTCCAGGAAGTACCGTCCCTCCTCGGCGAGTTCGGCCACCTTGCGCTCGGCGACGGCGGCGTACGGGGAGAAGTCGACGGCGGTCGCGAACGGGTAGGGGTTCAGCGGGTCGGGGTCGTAGCCGATCAGCCGGTCCCGCCAGATGCCTCGCAGCCGGGCGGCATTGGCGAGGAGAACGGTCGCGGGGACGGCGAGTTGCGCCCGGTGCATACGGGTGCTGGGGGCACGCTCGCCCGGGCGGAAGGCGCTGATGTGCAGTTCGTCGCCGTGGCGGCGGAGCGAGACCACCAGATCGAGGGGTGCCGGGCCTTTGGGAGGCATCCCGTTGGCGGGGCCCGCTGGTCGGGGCAGCCGGGTGTAGTCGGCGGAGGGATTCTGCCGGACGACGACTTGGAGGTCCCGGGGCACGTCGATCTACTCCTGCTCCTGAACTCGCGGATCGGCTGGGACGTCCACGACGGCGGCGAGGTCCTGGAGGACGGCGCCGTGGCCCCGGTCGAAGACGGTGATCCGGACGGTGTGGGGGCCGGGTGCGGCCGGGGTGAGCGCGAACCGGGCGGGCCCGCCGGCCGGGCTGTGGTCGGCCACCGGCGGGTCGAGCCGCGCGTCCGGGGAGACGGCGGCGACCAGGCGCAGCTCCGGCAGGGCGGCCGGGTCGGCGGCGCCGTCGGCGGACTCCAGGCGCAGCTCCAGGTGGGTGGTGGCGCCCACGGCGGGGTCCTCGGTGAGGGAGAGCCGGGGGCGCCAGGCTGGGCGGCGACTCGGCGACTCGGCGACGCGGTGCATGGAGCCGCGCGAGCGGCGGGGGAGCAGGGCAGCGGGCGCGGGCCGACTGAGCTCGGCGCGAGTGGGGGTCGGCGTCGGCTCCACGTGGTCGAGCCGGGCCAGCGCAGCACGGGCCTCGGCCGCCAGCGGCTGGCCGGGGTCCATCAGGGCCTCACGCCCGGCGCGAACTGCCACCAGCAGCTCACGGGCGGTGTCGCGGCGCCCGTCTGCGGCGAGGGTCTGCGCCAGGCCTACGGCCAGGGAGGGGAACAGCGGCAGCGGCCCGGGGCGTGCGGCGCCGACGCTGACGGCGACGTCGTCGGCGTCTCGGTGGCCGGCGAGGAGAACAGCGACCGGTGAGGCGTCGCCCACCGGGATCCGGTCGGCGATGATCCGCTCGTGGACCCGGAGAGCCCCCTCGGCGTCTCCGGCCCGCAGTCGGGCGTGGGCGAGGACCTGGCGGACCTCCAGGGTCAGGGCGCTGCGCGGGCCCCGGCTGGCGGCGCAGGCCTCGGCGAGCTCCTCCAGCCGGACGACGGCCCGCAGCGGGCGGGCGCCGTCGGCGAGCATGAGCGCCTGGGTCAGCCGGGCGGTGATCGTCGCGTCGTCCGGGCCGCCGAGGGCCGCGGTGGCGACGGCGACCAGATCGCCGGCCAGGTGGAGGGCGGCCCCGGGCTGTCCGTTCCGGTGGTGGGCGAAGGCGAGGACGCAGCCGGCCTGGACCAGCTCGGGCAGGCCGGGGCCGGTGAGCCTGGTCCAGTCCTCCGCCAGCGGGGAGAGTTCGGCGATTGCGGTGTCGGGTCGGCCGTCGAGGACCAGGGCCTTGGCGAGGTCGCAGCGAAGGTCCCGCACGGCGGAGTGCGAGGGGCTGTGCACAGTGAGGGCGGCGGCGAGCGCGTCGCGGTAGCGGGCGGCGGACTCGGTGTGGCGGCCGGCCGTGAAGAGGTTCCGGGCGATGCTGTCACGGACGTCGAGGGTGTCCGGGTGGTCGGCGCCCAGGACCCGGCGGCGGTCGGCCAGGACGGCCCGGTAGAGCGCGTCGGCGCGGTCGTGCTGCCAACCGTGGCGCAGGGCGTGGGCCAGGTGGTCCCGGGCGGCCAGCGTGGCAGGGTGCCCGGGGCCGTGGACACGCTGGTGGTCGGCGACAAGTACCCGTACTTCGGCGATCTCCTGACGGTGGCGCCCGGCGTAGCGGTGGGTACGGGCGAGTTCTGCCCGGTCGTTGAGGGTGTCCGCGTGGTCCGGGCCCTGGATCCTGGTCCGGTCGGCGATCAGCTCGGTGAACAGGCCGACGGCACGGTCCAGCTCGCCGATGCTGCGAACCTCTTGGGCCAGCAGCGAGCGCATGAGCAAGCGGCCGGAGTGCTCCGGTCCGTGGACTCGGTGGTGCTCCGCGATCAGCAGCTCCCGGTCGGCGACGGCTCGGTGGAGCAGCCCGGCGGTCCCCAACGCGGTGGCCAGGAAGCCCCTGGCTGCCAGCACAGTCGGGTGATCGGGACCATGGATTCGGATCCGGTCGTTCAACAGCGCCTGGTTGAACCGGATGCTGAGCAGGTGGTCACCGGAGGAACGATGGACCCAGGCGAGCAGGAGACGGGCATCGAGGGTTTCCGCGTGGTCCGGACCGGAGATCCGCAGCCGGTCGGCGACCAGGCTCTCGCAGAGCCGTCGGGCGCCATCGAGGTCGCCCTCCGAGTGCCTCGAGGCCGCCTCCCACCAGCGGATGTTCAGCGTCTCCTGGTGGTCGGCTCCGAAGATGCGCCTGCGGTCGGCGGCCAGGCCGGCGAACAGTTCGCCTGCCCGGTGGTAGTCCCTGGTGTCGTTGTGGGACAGGGCGTGCCACCAGCGCGCTTCGAGGGTGTACCGGTGGTCCGGGCCGTGGATCCGAATATGGTCGGCGATCAGGGCGGCGAACGACTCCGAGGCGCGATGGGGGGCGCCGGCCAGCGAGAGCGAACGGGCCTGTTCTTGGCGGATGTCGAGGGTTCGAGGATGGTCCGGGCCGTCGGCCCGGGTGTGAGCGGCTGCCAAGGCCGCGAATTCGGCGAGGGCGCGGGCGTGCTCGCCGGATCCCCGCCACGCGGAGGCACGCTCGCGACGGCTCCGCAGCGTGCTCGGGTGGTCGGGGCCGAGCACCCGGGTGTGGTCGGTGACGAGCTCTTCGAACAGTGCGGCCGCCCGGCGATGGTCACCGTTGTACTGGCAACGGACCGCGTGCCGGATGCGGAGGTTGAGGGTCTCGGGGTGGTCGGCTCCCAAGACCCGGACGTGGTCGTCGACGAGCGCTTCGAGCAGGGACAATGCCCGCTGCTGGTCGCTGGCAGCCTCGCAGGCGGTTGCATGGGAGTAGCGGGTCATGAGCGTCTCGGGGTGGTCAGCGCCCTGGACGCGGGTCCGGTCCGCGATGACGCCTTCGAACAGCAGGACCGCCTGCCGGTGGTTGCCCGCGTTCATATGTGCGGTCGCCAGCCAGTGGCGGGCGGTAAGCGCTCCGGGATGGTCGGCACCCTGCAGTCGGATCCGGTCGGCTACCAGAGCCTCGCCCAGCTCGATCGACCGGCGGTGGTCAACGGTGTGCAGGCAGAGCGCGAAGTGACTGAAACGGGCGAGGAGAGTGGCGGGATGATCCGGTCCGTAGATTCGGACGTGGTCGGCCACCAGGGGCTCGTGCAGCTCCAGGGCACGGCGGTGGTCCCCCAGGAGCTCGTGGCTGTTGGCGATCCAGAAGCGGGTGTTGAGGACGTCCGGGTGGTCGGGCCCCTGGATCCGCGTACGGTCCGCGAGCAGCGCCTCGTAGCGCGCCAGGGCTTCGCGGTGCCGCCCGAGGTTGCGGTGGGTCGTCGCCAGCCACCACCGGGTGTTGAGCACCGCCGGGTGGTCGGGGCCCTGGATGCGGGTGCGGTCGGCGAGCAGCGCCTCGAAGAGCGTCAGGGCCTCGCGGTAGTCGCAGGCGTTGGAGTGGATCGAGGCCTGCCACCACCGGGTGGTGAGGACGTCCGGATGGTCCGGTCCCAGGACCCGCCGCCGGTCGGCCACCAGCCGGTCGCACAGCTCCGCCGCGCGCCGGTGCTCTCCTGCCTCGTCGACGGAGCGGACCAGCCGCAGCCGGGAGTCGAAGGTCTCGAAGTGCTCGGTGCCGTGGATGCGCAGCCGGTCGGCAGCCAGCTGCTCCCGTACGGCGAGCGCCTCGCGCGGGCGGCCGGCGGCGTGCAGGGCGCGGGCGAGGCCGGAGCGCTCTTCCAGGGTGTCGGGGTGGTCGGGGCCCTGGATCCGGACCCGGTCGGCCACCAGGCGCTCCAGCTCCTCGACTTCGAGGGCGGGCAGTCCCGCGACGCGCAGCGCGAACCCGAGGAAGCTGCGCTCCTCCAGGGTGTCGGGGTGGCCCGTGCCCTGGATGCGGGTGCGGTCCCGGACCAGCGCCCGGTGCTGCTCGACGGCGACGACGGGCGTGCCCGCCTCCCGGTGGGCGCGGGCCAGGCCGCTGCGGGCGTCGAGGGTGTGCGGGTGGTCGGGGCCGAGCACCCGGGTGTAGTCGGGGACGAGTTCGCCGAACTCGGTGACGGCGAGGGCGGCTCGGCCGGACTTGCGGTGGAGGGAGGCCAGTCGCTTGCGGGTGTAGAGGGTCTGCGGGTGGTCCGGGCCCTGGACCCGGGTGCGGTCCGTGACGAGGGCCTCGAAGGCGGCGATGGCGGCGAGGTGGTCGCCCGCGTCGGAGTGGGCGGCGGCGAGCCAGCTGCGGGCGTTCAGGGTGTCGGGGTGGTCGGCGCCCAGGATGCGGGCTCGGTCGGCCACCACCTGCTCGTACCGGCCGATCGCCAATCGGTGCTGTCCGGCCGCGAGTTGGGCGAACGCGAGACCGCTGCGGCGGGTCACCACCTGCGGGTGGTCGGGGCCGAGCACCCGCTCGGCGTCGGCCACCAGTCGCTCGTACTCGGCCACCGACTCCCGGTGCTGCCCCGCCACTTGCAGGGCGTAGGCCAGGCTCGCCCGGCTGTGCATCGTGTCGGGGTGGTCCGGCCCCAGTACTCGCGCCCGGTCGGCGACGACACCTCGGAACCCCTCGACGGACCGGGCGTGTTGGCCTGCCCGGCGGTAGCTCTGGGCGAGGGTGTGGCGGTCGGCGAGGGTGGCCGGGTGGTCGGCGCCCTGGATCCTGGTCCGCCGGGCGACCACGTCCTGGCACAGCTCCACGGCCCGTGCCGGGTCGCCGGTCTTGGCCTGCAGCCGGCCGAGCTGTCCGAGGGTGGTGAGGGTGTCCGGATGGTCCGCGCCGAGGAGCCGGCGCTGCCCGTCCGCCATCGCCCTTACCAGCCGGACGGCGTACACCCGCTGGGCCCGGTCGGTGAGTTCGCCCGCGGCCAGTCCGTACAGCGCGATGGATTCGGTGGTCGGTTCCTGGGACGGTCCGCTGTCGGCCAGCTCCCGGACGTGCGGCAGCAGCGCCCGCCGCAGCTCGGGCCGGGCGTCCGGCCAGAGCCGGGCCGCCGCCCCGGCCAGGTGCTGTTCGGCGCGTCCGCGGAAGTCGGAACTGCGCAGCACCGCCTGGAGCAGCCGGTGCACGGTGACGGTGTCGCCGAGGGTGATCAGGTGGTAGTCGGCGAGCAGCCGCAGCGCCCGGTCCACCTCCTCCGGCCGGCGGGACCCGAAGGGGGTGAGCAGTTCGCGCGGCAGGGCCTCGGGGGCGTACCAGGCGAGGGTGCGCAGCAGTTCGACGGCGAAGGGCGCGGTGTGCTGGACGGTGCGCAGGGTGGTCCGCCAGAGCCGGGCGACGGTGGACTCGGCGCCGGGCCCCACCGGGCCGGTGGCGCGCAGCAGTTCGCGGTAGGCGGCGAAGCCGGTGCCGGTCTGCTGGACGTAGGCGCCGGCCTGGGCGAGGGCGATCGGCAGGTGGCCGAGTTCGTCGGCGAGGGCTCGGGCCTGGTCCTGTTCGGCCGGCTCGACCGTCGAGCCGCCGTAGGCCGCCCCGCAGAGCAGCCGGGCGGCCTCGGGGGCGTCGAGGACGTCGATGCGCACCGGGCGGATGCCCGGGTGCCAGCCGCCGGCGCGCCGACTGGTGACCAACTGGTGCCCGCAGCCAAGGAGTCGGCCGACGTACGGGGTGAGGTGGGCGGGGTCCTCGGCGTTGTCGTAGACCAGCAGCCAGCGGTCGTGGGCGCGCAGCCAGGCGATGGCCCACTCGACCTGCTGGCCGGGCGGGGCGGTGAGGGCCCAGGTGGGGTGGAGGTGGACGGCGAGCCCGGCGAAGGCCTCGGCGAGTTGCTCGGCGGACTCGGCGGTGAGCCACCAGATCAGCCGGTAGTGGTCGGCCCGGGCGTAGGCGTGGTGCAGGGCGAGGCTGGTCTTTCCGACGCCGCCGAGGCCGTGCAGGGTGGTGGCCTGGGTGACGAGTCCGCCGCCGTCCTCGTGTGCCAGGGCCTCGGCGACGGCGCGCAACTCGGCTTCCCGGCCGATGAGTCGGCCGGCGGCGCGGGGCGGCAGGTTGGGCGCCGGGGTGGTGGCGTCGACGGTCTGCGCGGCGCGGGCGGCCTCGGGCGGGAGGACGGCGGCGTGCGGGTCGCCGCCGGCGGCCGAGGGCGAGCCGGGGCGGCGGCGCTGCTCGTAGGGCTCCGGGTCGGGCATGCCGCTCTCGGGGCGGACGTATGCCGTCATGGACATCAACACTGCGCCGCCCCCGCCCCCGTGACCTGCTCTGCCCGCCTACCGTAGTGCCGGTCGGACGCACTGTCAGCGGAATCCTCACAGAGCGTCAGTCGGCGAGCCCCAGCGGGTCCGGGGCGGTGGCGAGCAGCTCGGGCCCGTTGTTGCGCACGCTGTTGACGGTCGGTGGGACGGCGCGGACCCGCAGGGCGCCGTCGGCGGGGCGGCGCAGCAGGTGGTGGAGTTCGGCCGGGTCGGTGTGGGTGGGGGAGAGCCAGGCGGGCAGGTCGTCGGGGGCGATCGTGAGCGGCATCCGGTCGTGGACGCGGCCGGCCGAGTCGGTGGCGTCGGTGGTGATGACGGTGGCGGTGGCGAGCCAGGCGAGCGGGTCGTCGTCGGCGCGGTTGCGGTCGCGCCAGAACTCGTACAGGCCGGCCATCAGCATCACGCCGCCGGTGCTGAGGAAGTAGGGCTGCTTGTACTTCTTGCGGTCGCCCTCGGCGGGGACTTCGCGCCACTCGTAGTAGCCGTCGGCGGGGATGACGCAGCGCCGGGCGGTGAAGGCCTTGCGGAAGGCGGGCTTGGTGTCGACGGTCTCCGAGCGGGCGTTGATCATCCGGGCGCCGCCGGACGGGTCCTTGGACCAGGAGGGGACGAGGCCCCAGCGCAGTGGGCGGAGTCGGCGCAGCAGCTCGCCGGTCTCCCGGTCCACGCGCTCCAGGACGGCCGGGACCGGGTCGGTCGGGGCGACGTTCCAGCTCGGGGCGAAGGTCTCGGCAGGGTCCCACCGGAGCTCTCCGAGCAGTGAGACGAGGTCCTGGGGCGTGGTGGTGGAGACGAAGCGGCCGCACATGCCCCCAGCCTGCCACCCGGCGCCGACAGCCGGGGCCGTCAGCGCGCCGGGCGGCGCTCGGGGAGGTGACCGGGGGCGTGACCAGGGGTGTGGCCGAAGGTGCGGCGGAAGACGTCGATGAAGGCGCTGGCGGAGGACCAGCCGCAGCGGTGGGCGACGGCGGTGACCGGCTGCCCCTCGGCGAGCAGCACCAGGGCGCGGTGCAGCCGCAGCTGGGTGCGCCACCGGGGGAAGGTCATGCCGAGGTCGGCGCGGAAGAGCCGGGAGAGGGTCCGGTCGCTGGGGCCGACGGCCCGGCCGAGTTCGGCGAGGGTCCGGCGGTCGGCGGGGTCGGCGTACAGCAGGGCGCACAGGGCCTGGAGCAGCGGGGTGGTGGGCGTGGGTACGTGCAGCGGCTGCTGGGGCGAGGCGCGCAGTTGGTCCAGCAGGACGGCGCGCAGCCGGGAGCCCTCCGGGCCGTCCCGGTCCGGGGCGCGGGTGTGGGCCACGATCAGTTCGCGCAGCAGCGGGCCGACGGCGAGCACGGTGGGCCGGTCGAGGCCGAGCGGGTTCTCGGTGGCGGGCAGGCCGACGAGGCGGAGTTCGAGTTCGCCGTGCGCCTGGTGGGCGTGCACGGTGCCGGCCGGGATCCAGAGCGCGCGGTTGCCGGGGGCGACCCAGGAGCCGGCGTCGGTGGTGATGGCGACCACGCCCCGGGCGGCGTAGGCGATCTGGTGGTCGTCGTGGCGGTGGGCGTCGATCCCGGTGCCGTGGGCGAGGAGTCGGGCCCGGGTGGGGGCGACGGGATCGTGGCGGATTCTCGACATTACCTGGCAGATTATCGGAAGTCTGACAGGGGGCGCCGGTTCGAGCATGTCCGGGTGAGCACGCAAACGGGTCGTACCTCCGGAACGACGAAACGACTGTCGCGGAACACCGCGATCGCCCTGCTGTCCGTCGGGCACTCCTGCGTGGACGTCTACCAGGGCGCGGTGGCGGCCCTGGTGCCCTTCCTGGTCGCCGAGCGCGGCTACGGCTACGCCGCCGTCTCGGGCGTGGTGCTGGCCGCCTCGCTGCTGTCCTCGGTGGCGCAGCCGCTGTTCGGGGCGCTGACCGACCGGCGGCCAAGGCCCTGGCTGCTGCCGGTGAGCACGCTGCTGGGCGGCGCGGGCATCGCGCTCAGCGGGCCGGGCGGCTCGTACGGGCTGACGCTCGCCTGGGTCGCGCTGTCGGGCGTCGGGGTGGCGGCGTACCACCCGGAGTCGGCCCGGGTGGCCCGAGCGGTGGCCGGCTCGGGCGGTGACGGGCACCTGGGGATGGCCTGGTTCACGTTGGGCGGCAATCTGGGCTTCGCGGCGGCCCCGCTGGTGGTCGCCGCCGTGGTCGGCCTCGGAGGGCTGCGGCAGACCCCGCTGCTGGTGCTGCCGGCCCTGGCGGGGGCGGCGCTGTGCCTGCCGGTGCTGCGCGAGCTGGCCCGGCGGCGGGCCGCCGGGGTGGGCACGGCGAGCCGGCCGGGGCGGGACGACCGGGCCTCCTTCGTCAAGCTGTCGCTGGCCGTGGTGTGCCGCTCGATCGTCTTCACCGGGCTGAGCACCTTCCTGTCGCTGTACGCCGCCCAGCGCCTCGGCGGTGGCCCGGCCGCGGGTACGGCGGCGCTGGTGGTGCTGTACGCGGGCGGCGCGGTGGGCTCGCTGCTGGGCGGGGCGCTGGCCGAGCGGTGGGGGCGGGTCGCGGTGGCGCGCTGGTCGTACCTGGTCGCGACGGTGGCGGTGGCCGGGGTGCTGGTGGTGCCCGGCCCGGGGCTGTACGGGTGCGTGGCGCTGACCTCGGCGGGCCTGTACGTGCCGTTCTCGCTGCAGGTCACGCTCGGGCAGGACTACCTGCCGTCGCGGATCGGCACGGCGAGTGGGATCACCCTCGGGCTGACGGTGAGCGTCGGCGGCCTGGCCAGCCCGCTGATCGGGGAGCTGGCGGACGCGACCTCGCTGCGGACGGCGCTGGTGCCGCTGGTGGCGATGCCGCTGCTCAGCTGGGCGCTGTTCCGCGGCCTGCCGGAGCCGGTGGTGCCGGCGGCCGAACCGGAGGAGGGGAAGGCGCCCACGGCGGAGGCGGTGACCGCCAAGCCGTGACCACCGGGCGGTGATCGCCAAGCCGTGACCGCCAAGCCGTGACCACCGGGCGGTGACCCGCGTCCGTCCGACACGGCCGAGGGCACCAGCCTGCCGGCCGCGCTCGGCCTGACCCTGCTGCGGGCGCTGCTGGACTCCACCGACGCCGCGGGGATCTGGACCGTGCGGTCCGGCGTCTTCCCGGAGAGCACCGCCAGCCTCGCCCTGCACACCAAGGCAGGTTTCCGGGTTGTCGGCACGCGCGAACGCCTTGGCCGCCACCAGGACCGGTGGCGCGACGTCATCCTTCTTGAGCGCCGCAGCCCGGCCGTCTCCTGAACCACCTGCGGGCCGGGTCCGCAGGGCCGCTCCGCGCCCGCGACGGGGAACGGGGTGAACCGGTCCGGCCGGCAGCAGAGCGCAGGGCGGGGAACGCCGTGGCCGCCGCTCCCGGGCGCGTGACTCCTCCTCCCGGTGACGCGCCGACGAGCGGTGAACCCCGGGGCGCCTGGTGTGGAACCGGGGAAGCAGGGCAGCCGCCTGGTGTCCCCTCCAGCCGGAGCGGACACCAGGCGAGAGGACACCATCGTGAACGCGCCCGACAAGCACACCTCCTCCGACCAGGACACCGCCCGGGACGGAGAGCACGAGCGGGAGCGGTCCGCGCGCACGCGCGACATCGTGGCTCCCACCCCGGCGGACGTCCGTGCCAAGGGCGGGGACCCGGAGGAGCACGACGAGCCGAACCCGCCGCGATCCGACACCCGGGCCCCATGACAGGGAGGCAGGACCCATGTCATTCCGGCATCCCGCTGAGCGCGGAGGCGGCGGCCACAACCGCTTCGGGCGGGTGGCCGAACGCGCCTCGAACTTCACCAGCTCGCCCGTGTTCTTCCTCGTGTGCCTGCTGCTGGTGGCCGCCTTCGTCGCCGTCCACGCTGCCGGCCTCGCCCTCGGCTGGGAGCTGCTGATCGGCGATCTGATGACCGCCGTGACGCTGCTGCTCCTTGCCCTGCTCAAGAATTCGGAACGGCGCGCCGAGCACGCCATCCAGCGCAAACTCGACTCGATCGCCGCCGCTCCGCTCGAACAGCGCAGTGGACACACCGACAAGGCGGTCGAATCGCTGGAAGAGGCGATCCGGTTGGAGGACCAGACCTGAAGCGGGTTTCCGCCACCCCCGGGGCACAGGCCGGAACGGCGGATCGCCGATGCACACCGCCGGATGGCATCCTGACGGGATGTGCCAACGGGCGCCGAGAACAGCGAGGATCCAGTGCCCCTGAACCGCCCGCCGTCGTCCGCCGCCCCGAGCGCCTGACGTGCCTCGCCGCAGCCGGCCCACGCCGCCCACTCGTGCCTCGTGGCGGGTCCTGCGAGAGGCTGCTCGCAGAGCATGGGAGCAGGGCCGCACGATCGAACTGCTCCAGCGGTCGATGGCGTTCGCCGCGCTGTTCTTCGTGACCCTCGTCCCGCTGCTCATCGTCATCGCCGCGGCCTTCCCCTCGCGCGGCACCGGGATCGCCGAGTGGATCACCGACGGCCTCGGCCTGAGCGGCCAGGGCGCCGTAGCCGTCCACCGGCTCTTCGTCTCCCGGGGCCAGGTGCTCAGCACCACCACGGGCTTCGGCCTGGCCGCGCTGGCCGTCTTCGGGGTCTCCCTCATGGCCGCGATCCAGGGAGTCTACGAACGCATCTGGGAGCTGGACCGCGGTCCGTGGCACACGGTCTGGCGCCAGGCCCTCGGCCTGGCCGCACTGGTCGGGTACATCGTGCTCGCCGCTTTGAGCGGCACGCCGTGGCGCCACTCGACCCTGCAGCCCACCGTCCGCATCGCCGCGACGACCATCGGCGGCATCCTGCTGTTCTGGTGGCTCCAGCGTCTACTGCTCGCCGGACGCGTCCCAACCAGGGACCTGCTGCCGGGAGCAGTCGCGACCATGGTGGCTCTCGCCGGACTCCGCCTCTTCTCCCGGCTGGTCTTCGCGCCCCTCCTGGTGTCCAACGCCGTCTCCTACGGGACGGTCGGCACGGTGCTGATCGTCCAGTCCTGGCTGATCGGCGTGGGCTACACCGTCTACGCCGGCGCACTGGCGGGTCGCGCCGTGGTCGAAGCCCGCCGCGGACCTTAGAACCGTCAGGCCCGGCTGCGTCGATCGCGGCGCGGCGGCTCCGTGGCCGAACGCGGTTTCGTGAGAGCGGTTGAGGCGCCGCCGAGCGGGCAGGCGCGTGGGCGGCCGGGAGAGCCCCGACCGCCAAGCCCGCAAGGAGGCCCCACATGAGCATGGTGAAGGAGACGGTCGACGTCGAGGTGCCGCTGCACACCGCGTACAACCAGTGGACCCTGTTCGAGGAGTTCCCGCGCTTCATGGAGGGTGTCGAGGCGGTGACCCAGCTGGACGACCGGCACAACCACTGGCGGACCAGCATCGGCGGCGTCTCCCGCGAGTTCGACACCGAGATCGTCGATCAGTTGCCCGACGAACGGATCGCCTGGAGGACGACGGACGGCGACGTCAGCCAGAAGGGCGTCGTCACCTTCCAGCGGCTGGACGACCGGCACACCCGGGTCAACCTGGCCATCGACTTCGAGCCCGAGGGGGTCGCCGAGAAGACCGGCGACGTGCTGGGCATGGTCGACCGCAGGGTCAAGGGGGACCTGCACCGCTTCAAGGACTTCATCGAGCACGAGGGGCGGGAGGCGGGCGGCTGGCGCGGCCGGATCACTCCTGGCTGACGGCCCCGTCGCGGCCGCGCGCCGTCGGCGGCCCCGGTCCGCGCGGCCGGGGCCGCCGCGTGCCCGGCGAACCGCGAACGAGCGGGCGGTCGACGTCGCCGCAGGGAGCCCACTGGCGCAGCAGGCGCCCGCGGGTGGCCACGGGGCCGTGTCAGTGGGCCTTCAGGAGGCAGGGGCCGTGCTGTCACCACCGTTCACGGTGAATCCCGGTGCCCCGCCGTGTCGTGTCCGGTGAGTCGGCCCCGGGCGGCGGCGATCGCGCTGGGACGGACGGCACGGAGGGTTCAGATCTGGGCGGCGATCGCGGCGCACAGCACCCCGACGCCGAGGGCGAGCCAGGCGAGGTAGTCGCCCAGGTGCCCGGAGTGCAGGCGGCGCAGCGCCCGCACGGCCCGGGCCGCGGGATGCCGGGCCGCCAGTAGGGGAGTGCTCCGGCGGACCGCGCCGGTGGCCAGGGCGGCGGCGATGCCGGCGGACAGCAGGCCGAGCAGCACACCGGTCGTGGTCCAGTCGGCCGCCGGCGGTGCGCCGGGGGCCGCGCTGGGCTGGGCGAGGACGGTCGCGGCGTAGCGGGCGGGGTCGGTGAAGAGGGCCGCGCCGCGGGCGAGCGAGGCGGCGACGGCAGGCAGCGCGCCGACGAGCGCGGCGAGGCCGATCAGGACGGCCGGGACGACGACCATCATGGGTGGCAGGGTGCGCTGCGGCGTGCGGATCTCGGGCTCCTCGCCCTCGCCGGTGGTCTCGTCCTGGTCCGGCCGGGTGCGCGGAGCTGGGCCGGTGCCGAAGAAGATCCGCAGGCCCGCCCGGAGGGCGGCGGCGCCGGTGACGGCGGAGGCGATGACGAACACGGCGGGCAGCCAGGGCTGCCAGTGCCCGGCGGCGTCCTCGGTCAGGGCCTTGCCGAGGCCGGTGCCGAACAGGGGCAGCCCGGCCAGCGCCAGGGCGCCCACGATGAACAGCACACCCACGGCGCGCAGCTCCCGTGCTCTGCCGTGCAGGCCGTGTTCGTCGACGGAGCCGTAGCGGTCCAGCAGGACCCCGGTGAGCGCGAACAGCGCGGCCTTCACCAGGCCGTGCGCGCCGACGTACACCGCCGTGCCGGTGGCGCCGTCGGGGGTGAGCAGGGCGACGCCGATGAGGAAGAGTCCGACGTGGCTGATGGTGGAGAACGCGAGCAGGCGTTTGAGATGGCGCTGCTGCCAGCACATCAATGCGCCGACCAGGGCGGTGAGCACGCCGAGGGTCGCGAAGGTGGTGCGGAAGACCGGTTGGGGGATGCCGCCGGGGCCGGCGAAGACCGTCCAGTAGATCCGGGCGATGCCGTAGACGCCGAGTTCGACCATGGCGCCGGACATCAGCATGCACACCGGCGTGGGCGCCACCGCGTGGGCGTCGGGCAACCAGAAGTGGAAGGGCACGGCGGCGGCCTTGACCAGGAGGGCGGCGCAGATCAGGACGAACGCGATGACGGTGAGCGCGTCGGCGTGGTGGCTGGCCAGCTGCCGGCCGAGGCGGGCGAGGTTGAGTTCGCCGGTGCGGGCGTAGAGGAGGCCGATGCCGAGGAGGGAGCAGTAGGCGGCGAAGGAGGTGACGATGCCGAAGGTGAGGGCGCCGTGCAGGGGACGGGGGTCTTCGATCTGGTAGCCGGTCAGGGCGTAGGCGGCGGCGCCCATGAGTTCGAAGAAGACGAAGGCGTTGAAGAGGTCGCCGGTGAGCGCGAAACCGACCATGCCGGCTTCGAACAGCAGGATCAGGGCGGGGAAGGCGCCGGCGTGTCGGCCGGTGGGTTCCTCGAAGTACCGCCAGGAGTAGACCACGACGGCGAGCACCAGGACCGCGACGAGGAGCGCGAGTCCCGCGCCGATGGGGTCGGCGGCGAGCACGATGCCCACACGGGCGGGCCAGCCGCCCAGATCCGCGGTCGCCACCTGCCCGTCGGCGCGGGTCCACAGCAGGGCGAGGCAGACGACCTCGGCGCCGGCGCAGGTGGTGGCGAGGATGTCGCAGCCGGTCCGGGGCAGGGTGCGGCCGGTGATGGCGAGCAGGACCGCGCCGAGCAGCGGGACGGCCACGGCGAGGGGCAGCAGGGCGGCTTCGGTCATGCGATCAGCCCTTGAGACCGGTGAGGGCCTGGGGGTCGACGGTGTGGTGGCGTTTGCGCAGCTGGATGGTCAGGGCGAGGAGCAGTGCGGTGACGGTGGCACCGACGACGACGTCGGTCAGGGCCAGGGCCTGGACGACGGGGTCGACGACCGGGCGGGTGCCGGGGGTGAGGTCCGAGTAGACGGGGGCGGTGGCGCCCGTGCGGTAGCCGACGGCGAGGAGCAGGAGGTAGGTGGAGGACTGGGCGACGGCCAGGCAGCCGATGGCGTGGATGAGGTTGCGGCTGGTGACCAGGCCGTACAGCGCGATGAGCAGGACCCATCCGGCGGCCAGGAAGACCCACGTCCCCATCAGCTGTCTCCGATCTCGTGCTGGTCGGGGTCGGTGAGTTCGACGGCTTGGTCGAGGAAGTGCGCGAGCAGGGCGATCAGGCCGCAGGCGACCTCGATGCCCACGGCCGCGTTCAGGACCGGAACGGTGCCGCCGGAGGTGATGGTGTTGAAGGTGCCCAGCGGCAGCACGTTCTTGAGGAACGCGCCGCCGGCGATCAGCCCGGCCAGGCCGACCAGGCTGTAGGACGCGGCGGCGAGCGAGTCCGCGACGTCCAGGACGGCCAGCGGGCGAAGCCTCTTCAAGGCGCGGTAGTCGGCGGCGACGTAGGCCAGATGCAGGGCGGTGGCGAGGACGACGCCGCCCTGGAAGCCGCCGCCGGGGCTGAGCTGGCCGTGCGCGACGACGTACACGCCCACGACCAGGGCGACGGGCAGCAGCAGGCTGCCGAACAGGCGGGTGGTGGGCATGACCCGTTCGGCTTCGGCGCGGCGGTGGCGTTCGTCGCGGGCCCGGCGCAGCAGCAGGGTGGCACCCAGGACGGTACCGAAGAGGATGGACTCCTCGCCGAGGGTGTCGAAGGCACGGACGTCGAAGTTGACGGAGGAGACGACGTTGGCGGTGCGCCGGTCGAGGGCCGCCGCCACCGCCCGCTGCCCGTAGGGGTGGCTGTCCGTTCCGAACGGTGGGAGCTGGGTGCACGCGGCGGTGAAGAACGCGGCGATCACGGCAGCGGCCGCCAGGAACACCAGCAACCGGGTGCGGGCCGTCACTTCTGCTCCCCGTCGTCGCCGGTGGCGCCGGGGTCGTCGGTGCGGGTGGAACGGCGGGTGGCCTTGCGGACGGTCAGCAGGATCAGCAGCGGGGTCAGCGCGGTGCCCACGGCCAGCTGGGACAGGGCCACGTCGGGGGCCTGGAGGACCGTGAACAGTACCGCCAGGCCCAGGCCCAGCACGGACAGGACGACGGCCTGGCGGGCCGGGTCACGCGTGAGGACCGCGACCGTGGCGGCGATGACGACGAAGGCGACGGCGACGCCGATGAGCCACTGGTTCACACCCCGCTCCCGTCGTCGGCCCCGGCCTGGCGGGCGGCGCGTCCGATGGCCATCGTGGTGACCGTCCCTCCGACGGCGAAGACCAGGCCGATGAACAGCGTCTTGGCGGCTCCCCGGCCGATCCCCTGGTCGAGGGCGACGGCCGCGGCGATCAGCGGCAATCCGGCGCAGGACGCGGGGGCCAGGGCGTGCAGGCGCATCAGCGTGCCGCGCAGCCGCAGCACCGCAGCCGCCGACAGCAGCACGCACCCCACACCGGCCCACAGCAGGACCAGCACGATCACATGGCGCGGCGTCAATCCGGACTCCCTCCCGCGCCCGTGGCGAGCGGCGCGCGGTCTTGTCAGGTCTCGGGCGTGGAATCGTGCGAGCGGGTGTGGTGCCGGTGGCCCGCGACGAAGCGGGTGAAAACCAGGGTGCCGGCGGGGGCCAGGACGGCCAGCATCAGCGCGAGGTCCTGGTAGGAGGAACGGTCGTACGCCATCGGCAGCAGCAGGAACACCGCGCCGACCGACGTCGACAGCAGCGACGCCCCGAGCAGCCGGCGAATCGCGGTGCCGCGCGCCGCCACCCACAGGCACACCGGTGCCGGGCCTCCCAGCAGGACCAGCGCGGCCGCGCTCCAGGCGTTCACGGCGCCGCTTCCGGGCGGGCCACGGCCTCCTCGACCGGTCCGGCACCGGGGCGCAGGGCGTGCACGACGACCTCGTCGTCGTTCGGGACGTCGATCACGCAGGTGTCCGGCGACGCGGCGATCAGCGCGCCGGCCCAGGCGGCCGCCGCACCGGGGCGCAGCCTCACGCGCCGCACTCCGGCGGTCGGCGTGGTGACCAGGTCCGCCACCAGTACGGCGAGCCCCCGCAGGACGGCGCGTGGCAGGACGAGGAGTGCCCGCCCCGCGCCCCGGCCGCCCGCGATGCGGACGCCGGCGGCCCGGCGCATCTGCTGTGCGGCGAGTCCCCCGCCCAGGGCGGCGGCGCCTGCCACCGCCATCTCGACGGGTGACACCGAGCTGATGAGGACAACCGTCAGTCCGGTCAGCACAGCACCCCACACCACGATCTCCGTCAGCCGGGCGAGCACCGGACCTCCTGTCGTCCTCGGGCGTTGGCCATGGCCGTCCGCTTGGCGGCACCCGGCGGGTCCACGGACCGGCCGTGCCCCGCGGCCTCGGGTCAGTCGGGAGGCTCCGGCGGGCGGGGCTGCCCGGGCTGCGGCGGATCCGGTGGCACCGGAGGCCTGACCGGCTCCGGCGGACCGGGCGGCTCCACGGGTTGGGGCGGGCCCGGCGGCTGCGGGGGCCGGGGCGGGGGAGTGGGGGTGATGTCGGGGTCGGGCGGCACGGGAACGGTATCCACGGTCACCAACTCCTAACGGCCCAGGGCGTGTTCGAGCTGCTTCTTGTTCATCTTCGAGCGGCCGTGGATGTTGCGTTGCTTGGCCTCGTTGTACAGCTGCTCCTTCGTGGGGCCCTGCGCACCGCTGTGCGAGCGCAGCCCGCCCCGGCGGGAGGAGGACATGTCCTTCAACGAGCTGCGACTCGCGGTCTTCGACTCCCCGTGTCGCGCGCGTTCCTTGTTCACCGTGCGGGCGGCGATCTCCTCGGCGCGCCTCTCGCTCTCGCCGCGCTCCAACGCGCTGTCCTTGATGTGCTCGTACTGCCGCTCCCGTTTGGGGCTCGATCCGCGGGGCATGGTCAGAAACTCCTGTCCGATCGCTGCGGGGCGCGTGCTCCCCGCATCCGTGAGAGGAACCCTTTGCCGGCGGCGGGCAAACCCGCTTGCACCCGTGTGGCTGCGTGCCGCACCGCGTCGGCGAGGCCGCCGAGGGCGTGCGCCGCCTGCTGCTGCCGACTGCGCCCGCGGGCCCGGTCGTCGAACCGGCCGTGCGCGCCGAAATCGCGCTTCGTGTCGACCGGTTCGAACAGGTTGTCCGGGTCCGCGGCCCGCCGGCTGCGGTCTTCCTGCTGGGAGCCGAACCCCGTTCTGGCCAGGTAGCGGTCCAGCAGCCCGGGCACGATCGCGTTCGCCACCAGGGTGGCCACCGTGCTGCCGCCGACCCAGTACTCGCGCCGCCCGGGGTGATCGGCCGCGAACAGGACGGCGCGGGCGGCGACCTCGCTCTGGTAGATCGGCGGCACCGGCTGGGCCCGGTTGGGCAGCCGGGAGCGGACCCAGTCGAACTGCGGGGTGTTCACGGCCGGCATCTGCACCATCGTGGTGCGCACCCGGGTGCCGGAGGCGAGGAGTTCGCACCGCAGGGCCTCGTTGAAGCCCTGGATGGCGTGCTTGGCTCCGCTGTAGGCGCTCTGCAGGGGGATGCCCCGGTAGGCGATGGCCGATCCGACCTGCACGATCGACCCGCGGTCGCGCGGCAGCATTCGCGCCAGCGCGGCGCGGGTGGCATACACGTATCCGAGGTAGGTGACCTCGGTGACGCGCCGGAACTCCTCGGTGTCGATCTCGGTGAAGGGCGCGAAGACGGAGGCGAACGCATCGTTGACCCACACGTCGATCGGCCCGAGTTCGGCCTCGGCCCGTTCGGCGGCGGCCTCCACCGCGCGGGCGTCGGCGACGTCCGCCTCGATGGCGATGACCCTGTCGGCACCTGCCTCCTCGGCTTCGCGCACCGCGCCGTCCAGGCCTGCCCGGCCGCGGGCGATCAGCGCGAGCCGGTCCCCGCGGGCGGCGAACGCCACCGCGCAGGCACGTCCGATGCCCGCGCTGGCCCCGGTGATCACGACGGTTCGGCGTGCGGGTTCCACAGCTTCCATGCTGCTGCGGGTTTCCCCAACGCGGCGCGGTAAACGGGGCGGGTGCCGTGCGGTGCCGATCGGTGGGACGTAGCGTCGAAGGACGGGCCGGCCGGTCCGGGGCGGAAGCCAAGGAGGTGTTCGATGTCGGCCGCAGCGCTGTTCGATGTCGACGGCACGTTGCTCGACACCAGTTACCGGCACACCATCGCGTGGAGCGAGGCGCTCGCGCAGTTCGGTCACACCCCGGCGATGGCCCGTATCCACGGGGCGATCGGGATGGGCGGCGGTCAGCTCCTGGACCATCTGCTGGGCGAGGACCGCGACCGCGGCGAGGACGAGGCGATCAGCGCGGCGCACCAGGCGCTGTTCGCCCGCTTCTGGCCCTCGTTGCGGGCCTTCGACGGCGCGGCAGAGCTGCTGCGGGCGCTGAAGGGGCGTGGCTGGACGATCACCCTCGCCTCCTCCGCCTCCCGGCGGGACCTGGAGGTGATGCGCCGCGCACTGGACGCGGACGACGCGATCGACCACGCCACCAGCGCCGACGACGTGGAGGCCAGCAAGCCCGCCCCCGACCTGGTCCGCGCCGCCCTCGCCAAGTCCGGAGCCGAACCGGGGCAGGCGCTGTTCGTCGGCGACACCCCCTGGGACGTGCAGGCCGCGGGCCAGGCGGAGGTGGTGTGCGTGGCGGTGCTCTCGGGGGGCTTCGGCGAGCGGGCCCTGCGCTCGGCGGGTGCACTCGAAGTCCACCGGGACGTCGCCGACCTCCTGGCCGGCCTCGATGGCAGCGCACTCGCGGAACCGAGCCGCTTCACGGGTCGAGGCCGGTAGCCCGGGCGTGTGCGGCACCGGCGGCTACGCGGTCACCGCGGAGTTCTTCGACCTCCTTCAGGCCGAGACCGACCGCCGTCTGGCCGAGCGCCGCTTCACCGAGGCCGCCGCCCGCGCCCGGCACGCGATCCTGGACGTCGGCGCGGGCACGGGAATCGTCACCGACGTCCTGCTGCGGAGATCGAGCGTGCCCGTCCACGCCGTGGAGCCGGCCCCCGCCATGCGCGCCGCCCTGCTGTCGCGCCTGGCCCACCTGGGCGCGGACCAGCGCGCTCGCGTCACCGTGCACCCCGAAGCCGTCGCGGCGGCGGGGCTGGCCGCCGTGGCGGACCTGGCTGTCGCCTCCAACGTGATCGGATGCCTGGACCCCGCCACGAGGCGCTCCACCTGGCGGGCGATCTCGGCAGCCCTCCTGCCGGGCGGCCTGCTCCTGTTCGATCCTCCGCCCGCCCACCTGCCTGCCGGGTGCGAGGCGGTGGGCCGGCTGGGGCCGGTGCGGGTGGGCCCGGACCTGTACAGCGCAGAGGTCACCCGCCGGCCCTTCCGCGGCATCCTGCGCATGGTCTTCACCTACCGCGTCGAACGGGAGGCGGAACTGCTGCGCGAGGCCCGGGAGACGTTCGACATGTGGCCCGCCCCACCCGAGCAACTCGCCGAAGAACTCCACGCCCAGGGCCTGCACCTCGTGCGGGCCCCCAGCTCCGACCTCATGGCCGCACGCCGCCCCGGCGCATGACACCGACGGGGCCGCGGCGTCAGGTCGTCGGATCACCGGAGGCGAGTCGGGCGGCGGTTTCGAGCATCATCGCGTGGACGAAGGTCTGGGGAAGGTTTCCGCGCAGCTGGCGCTGGGCGACGTCGAACTCCTCCGCGTAAAGGCCCGGTGGTCCGCAGGCGGCGCGGTTGCGCTCGAACCAGCGCACCGCCTCGATGTCGTCGTGCTGTTGGTGCTCGGCCAGGGCCATGGCGAAGCCGCACAGCAGGAAGGCGCCTTCGGCGTCTTCGAGGGGTCGCTGGTCGTGGCGGAACCGGTAGACGTAGTGGTCCTGGGCGAGGTCGGCGCGTACCGCGTGCAGGGTGGCGATGGTGCGGGGGTCCTCGGCGGGCAGGGCGCCGCGCAGGGCGGGCATCAGCAGGGCCGAGTCCACGCCGCTGTCGGTCGCGGAGCGTTGCCAGCGGCCGGAGGGGTGGAGGCACTCTGCGGACGTCTCGGCGATGATCCGGTCCGCCAGTGCTTCCCATGACCCCGCCCGTGCGGTGGAGGCGCGCGGAGCGGCCTGGGCGATCGCCCGCAGGCCCGCTGCGCAGGTGAGGCGGCTGTGGGCCCAGCGGTCGTCGTGGAGTTCCCAGATGCCGGCGTCCGGCTCCCGGTGGCGGGCGGCGATGGCCTGGGCGGCGGTCAGTGCCGCCTGCCAGCCGCCCGCGTCGAGGCGGTCGTGGCGGGCGGCTGCGGCGAGCACCAGCAGGCTTTCGCCGAACGCGTCGAGCTGGAACTGGCGGTTGGCCCGGTTGCCGACGACGTCGAAGCCGCCCGGGTAGCCGGGCAGGTCCAGGGTGCGCCGGTCGGGCACGGGGTGCCCGGTGGCGGTGTAGGCCGGGGCGAGGTCGGAGCCGTGTTCGAGGAGGCGGGCGGTGATGAACCGCACCGAGTCGTCCAGCAGCCGGTGGCCGCCGGCTGCGGCGTCGGCCTGGCCGATGTAGGCCTGGTCACGGATCCACACGTACCGGTAGTCGTAGTTGCGGCCCTGCTCGGCCCGCTCCGGCAGGCTGGTGGTGGCCGCGGCCACCGCGCCCCCGGTCGAGGTGGTCAGGCCGGCCATCACGGCGTACGCGTGCCGGGCGTCGCGGCTGCCCAGGGTGTGCGCGAGGCCCGGCACGCAGGCGGACCAGCTCTCCTGCGTCGCCCGCCACAGGTGGTCGGCCGGCTCGCTGCGGGGCAGCGGGCGGTCGGAGACCTCCAGTACGAGGTCATGGTGGGCTCCGGCCGGCAGGGCCAGCGCGCTGCGCAGCACCGTGCCGTCCGGGTGGGCGTCGGGTGCCCCGCTCCATCGCACGTGGAGGCTGCCGGCGCGGCCCGTCCACCGGCCTCGCTCGTCGCGGTGCAGCTCCCGCAGCGGGTCGGTGCCGAAGCCGGCCGCCAGGTTCAGTTCCACGTCCAGTCGGGCGTCCCCGTCGACGGCCAGGAGCCGGCGCAGTACCACGGCGCGGTGCGGGTCGCCGGGGTGGGCGAGGGCCTCGCGGCACTCCGTGATCCCGCTGGTGGTGACCCAGCGGGAGCGCCAGATCAGGGTGCCCGGTTCGTAGTAGCCGCCCCAGACGAACGAGCCGGTGGGGGTGACGCTGTACCAGCCGCGGCCGCCGATCAGGGCGGTGAACACGGCGTCGCTGTCCCAGGCGGGTGCGCACATCCACACGATGTCGCCGCGCGGTCCCACCAGGGCGCCGCGCTCGCCGTCGGCGAGCAGCGCGTAGTCCCGCAGGGCGTGCGGGGCCGGAGCGCCGGTGGTGGCGGCTGGGGGCGCCGACTCGGCCCGACCGTCGGCGTCAGGTGCGTGCACGGTACTGCTCCGCCACGTCGGCCCGGACCGTCAGGCCGAGCCCGGGCTCGCCGTCGCGGCCCGGGTGCAGGTGTCCGCCGGCCGGGTCGAGGGCGCCGTCGAAGACGAGGTTCTCGATGCGGACGTGGTCGTGGAACCACTCCAGGTGGCGCAGGTTCGGCACGGCGGCAGCGGCGTGGGCGTGGGCGTGCGGGGCGCAGTGGCCGGACAGTTGGAGGCCGTGGGCCTCGGCGAGGGCGGCGGCTCGCAGCCAGACGGTGAGGCCGCCGCAGCGGGTGGCGTCGGCCTGGAGGCAGTCGACGGCCGGGATCATGCGGGCGAAGTAGGGCAGGTCGTAGCCGTACTCACCGGCGGCGACGTCGGCGGTGACGGCGTCCCGCAGGTGGGCGAGGCCGGTGAGGTCGTCGGAGGAGACGGGCTCCTCGAACCAGGACACGCCCAGGTCGGTCAGGGCCCGGCCGATCCGGGCCGCCTGTTTGCGGGTGTAGGCCCCGTTGGCGTCGACGTAGAGCTCGGCGTCGTCGCCCACCAGGGTGCGGGCTCGGCCGGTGCGTCGCAGGTCGCGGCGTTCGTTGGTGCCCCACCCCTCACCGATCTTGATCTTGAAGCGGCGGATGCCCTGTGCTGCCCAGCCGTCGAGCTGCTCGGCCAGCCGGTGGTCGGTGTAGGTGGTGAAGCCGCCGCTGCCGTAGACGGGCACCTCGGTGCGGGCCCGGCCGAGGAGGTCGGCCAGCGGCAGGCCGAGGAGGCGGGCCTTGAGGTCCCACAGGGCGATGTCGATCGCGGAGACGGCGCCGGAGACCAGGCCGGGGCGGCCGGCGTTGCGCACCGCGCGGCTCATCGCCTCGTTGGCGGCGGGTACGTCGAGTGCCGGTCGGCCGGTCACGATGCCGGAGAGCCGGCCGGTGATCACGTCGGCGGTGGCCGGGTCGCCGTAGGTCCAGCCCAGGCCGCTCGTGTCCCCGCTGCGGGCCTGGACCAGGATCATGGTGGTGTGGTCCCAGGCGAGGGTCCCGTCCGCCTCCGGGCCGTCGGTGGGGATGTCGAGGACCCGTACCCGCAGGTCGGCGATGGTGGAGTGGTCGGCGGAGGTCATGACGTCTGCTCAGCCGCGTGCTGGGCGGCCGCGCGGGCGAACTGCAGGAAGTCGGCTCCGGCGAGTGCCGCCAGGGTGGCGGCGGCGAGCCGGGTGGCCCGCGGGGCGAAGACGGCTCCGGCGGTGAGGCCGGTGGCCGCCCACAGGCCTATGCAGAACGGGCAGGTGACCAGTTCGCCGATGGCCTTGCGGCCTCCGGTGCCGCGCACCTCCTCCTCGAGTTCGGCCGGGCCGGAGGTGCCTTCGAAGCGGGTGAACGGGGCGCGCAGCGGGCTGGTGACGGGATCCTTGGCGAGCAGGCGGGCCAGTTGGTGAGTGGCCAGCGCGCTCAGGGCGACGTCCCACGGGGTCGGGTCGGGCAGCGCGCGGCGGTCGGCCGTGGCCGCGGCCACGGCCGTGACGGCGCCCGCCGTGGCGGCGTAGAGGGCCATCAAGCCCGAGTAGCCGGCCAGCGGGCGGTCTTCGTCGCCGGCGTAGGCGCGGGCCTCGCGGTGCAGCCGCTCGTGCAGCGATGTCCACATGTCTACCTCCTGCGGGAAGGGTGGCTCCTACGGGACCGGTGGCGGTGCCGTGCGGCGAGGACCGCTCCTGCCGCCAGCCCCGCCGCCGCACCGGCCAGGCCGGTGGTGAGCAGCCTGGCCGCCGCCGGGCGCGGTCGCGGGCGGGCGACCGCCGACTCCGGGTGGGAGGCGGGCAGCGGCCCGGCCAGGGCCAGGGCGAGGGCTTCGGCCAGGTGCACGGCGGTGCGGCCGGTGTCGGCCTGGTCGATCTGGGTGCGGCAGCTGAATCCGTCGGCCAGCACGAGGGAACTCGACGGGGTGTCGCGAACGGCGGGCAGGACGCCCTGCTCGGCGATGGCCTGTGACAGGTCGTAGTGGCCCTGTTCGAAGCCGAAGTTGCCGGCCAGGCCGCAGCAGCCCTCGTCGAGGATCTTCGCGTCCAGGCCCGCGCGGTCCATCAGTTGGCGGTCCGCCCCGGTGCCGAGGGCGGCGTGCTGGTGGCAGTGGGTCTGCACGGTCGCCGCCCGGTCGAGCCGAGGTGGCTGCCATCCGTCCGGGGCGTGGTGGACGAGTTGTTCGGCGAAGGTGCGCGTCCGGGCCGCGAGCCGGGCGATGTCCAGGTCGCCGGCGAGCAGGTTCGGGGCGTCGTCCCGGAAGACCGCGGTGCACGAGGGTTCGAGGCCGATGATCGGGGTTCCGGCTTCCAGCCACGGACGCAGGACCCGCGTGGTGCGGTGCAGGACGCGGCGGGCGGTGGCGAGCTGCCCGGTGGAGATCCAGGTCAGACCGCAGCACACCGGCTCCTCGGGGACGGCGACGCGGAAGCCGGCGTCCTCCAGCACCTGGACGGCCGCTCGGGCGATGTGGGGGTGGAAGCGGTTGGTGAAGGTGTCCGGCCACAGCAGTACGGTGCGCGGATCACCCGGGTCGGGTTGCGGCCGACCGGCGCGGCGCCGGCCCTCCTGGAACGACTCCGGCGCGAAGAGCGGTGCGGCGCGGCGCGGGTCGATCCCGGCCAGCGTCTTCCCGATCCGGCCGATGACCGGGGCGTGCAGGGCGGAGTTCGCCAGTCGGGGTGCGGCCTGGGCGAGTCCGGCCCAGAGCGGGAGCCAGCCCATCGCGTAGTGGGCGGCCGGCCGGAGCCGGCCCTGGTAGTGGTGGGCGAGGAACTCGGCCTTGTAGGTGGCCATGTCGACGCCGACCGGGCAGTCGGACTTGCAGCCCTTGCAGGCCAGGCACAGGTCGAGCGCGTCGCGGACCTCGGTGGAACGCCACCCGCCGGTGACCGGGGAGTCGTCGTGGCCGCTCAGCATCTCGAACAGCAGCCGGGCCCGGCCGCGGGTGGAGTGCTCCTCCTCCTGCGTGGCCCGGTACGAGGGGCACATCACGCCGCCTTGGTGGGTGCGGCAGTTGCCGATGCCGACGCAGCGCAGCACCGCCTGGCCGAAGTCGTGGTCGTCGTCGGGATACGCGAAGTGCGTCTGCTGCGGCTGGGGCCGCCAGTCGGCCCCCAGGCGCAGGTTGTCGTCGACGCGGTGGGGGTGGACGACCTTGCCGGGGTTCATCCGGTCGCCGGGGTCGAACAGCGCCTTCACCTCGCCCATCGCCTCGACGAGTGCGGGGGTGAACATGCGGGGCAGCAGTTCGCCGCGGGCCTGCCCGTCGCCGTGCTCGCCGGACAGCGAGCCGCCGTAGGAGGCGACCAGGTCGGCGGCGTCGAAGAGGAATGACCGGAACGCCGCGACGCCCTTGCCGTCGCGCAGTTCGAACGGGATCCGGGTGTGCACACAGCCCTGCCCGAAGTGCCCGTACAGGGAGGCCTGTTGGTAGCCGTACCGGCCGAACAGGCGCTCAAGGTCGCGCAGGTAGGAGCCGAGCTTCTCCGGGGCGACCGCGGAGTCCTCCCAGCCCTCCCAGGTCTCGGAGCCGTCCGGCGGGCGGGCGGTCACGCCCAGGCCCGCCTCGCGGGCCTTCAGCATCTCCTGCTCGCGCGCGGGGTCGTCCGAGAGCGCCACCCGCGGGTCGTCCTCGTCGCGGCCGATCGCCCGCAACAGCGCGTACCCCTGCGCGTCCGCCGCCTCCTTCGTGTCACCGGTGAACTGGAGCAGCAGCCAACTGTCGCCCTCGGGCAGCCGTTCCAGGGAGTCGAGGTAGGCGTGCTCCTCGCGCATCAGCTGGGCCATCCGCCCGTCGATGGCCTCCAACTGGGAGGGCCGGCTGTGCTCCAGGAGCCGGGGCACGGCGTCGGCGGCGGTGTAGATGTCGTCGAACCCGAGGACCAGCAGCGCCTCGGCGGCCGGCACCTGGACCAGCTCCAGCTCGGCTCGCAGGACCGTGACCAGGGTGCCCTCGCTGCCGACCAGGGCCCGGGCGACGTCGAAGCCGTTCTCCGGCAGCAGGGAGTCCAGGTTGTAGCCCGAGACCCGGCGCGGGATCTTCGGATAGCCCGTGCGGATCTCGGCCAGGTGGCGGGCCACGATGTGCCGCAGCCCCTGGTAGAGCCTTGCGGTGGGGCCGCCGTCGGCCACGATCCGCCCGAACTCCTCCTCGCCGGTCGGTCCGGCCCAGAACCGGATGCCCTCGTAGGTGAGGACTTCCAGGCGGCGGACGTTGTCGGCGGTCTTGCCGTAGGCCTGCGCGGACGCCCCGCAGCTGTTGTTGCCGATCATCCCGCCCAGCGCGCAGTGCGTGTGCGTGGACGGTTTGGGCCCGAACTTCAGCTTGTGCGGGGCGAGTTGCCGGTTGAGCTGATCCAGGACGATGCCCGGCTCGACCACGCAGGTCCGCGCCTCGGTGTCGACCGAGAGCAGGCGGTTGCAGTACTTGGTCCAGTCGATGACCACGGCCTCGTTCGTGCACTGCCCCCCGAGGCTGGTGCCACCGCCCCGGGACAGCAGCGGCGCGCCGAACCGGGAGCACACGGCGACCGCCGCCGCGCCGGCCTCGACGGTGCGCGGGACGACCACGCCGAGCGGGACCTGCCGGTAGTTCGAGCCGTCGGTCGCGTACGCGCCGCGGCTGCCCGCGTCGAAGCGGACCTCGCCGTCCACCTCGGTCCGGAGCGCCCGCTCCAGCGCGGCCAGATCGACGTCCTGATGGCCGGTCATCGGTCAGTTCCCGCCGCTGCCGGGCAGGAACTCCTGGACCTTGGCCTTCACCCCTTGCCGGAGGACGGAGCCCCGGTCGCTGTCGCCCTTGAGGACGGACAGGGCGGCGGCCTTGATCTGGTCCCAGGTGGCGTGCGGCGGGATCGGCGGCACCGCGGGGTCGGTACGGAAGTCGATGACGAACGGTCGGTCCGCCGCGAGCGCCTGGCTCCAGGCCGGCCCCACGTCCTCCGGGCGCTCCACCCGGCGTCCGTGCAGCCCGAACAGCTGGGCGACGTCGGCGTAGCGCACATCCGGCAGGCTCTGGGACGGCTCGAACTGCGGGGCGCCCTGCATCGCCCGCATCTCCCAGGTCACCTGGTTCAGGTCGTGGTTGTTCAGCACCGCCACCACCAGGCGCGGATCGGACCACTCCCGGTAGTACTTCGCGGC
The DNA here is from genome assembly GCF_055608425.1 of Kitasatospora sp. NPDC036934. Lineage (NCBI taxonomy): Bacteria > Bacillati > Actinomycetota > Actinomycetes > Kitasatosporales > Streptomycetaceae > Kitasatospora > Kitasatospora sp. NPDC036934. The sequence goes on from NZ_JBVJQR010000029.1 coordinate 56,699, forward strand.
GGTGATCAGCTCGGCCAGGCCGTTCATCTGCATCGCGCCGTCGCCGACGATCGCGATCGCGGGCCGGTCCGGGTGGGCGAACTTCGCGCCGATCACGTACGGCACCCCGGGCCCCATGGTGGCCAGCGTCCCCGACAGCGAGCCGCGCATCCCGTCGCGGAACCGCAGGTGGCGGGCGTACCAGTTGGCCGCCGAGCCGGAGTCCGCGGCCACGATCGCGTTCTCGGGCAGCAGCGAGTCCAGGGCGTGGACGACGTACTCCGGGTTGATCGGATCCGCGGACACCTCGGCGCGGCGCTGCATCACCTCCCACCAGCGGGCACTGTTGTCCTCGACGGTCTTGCGCCAGGTGCCGTCCGACTTCGGCTCCAGCAGCGGGATCAGCCGCCGCAGCGTCTCGACGGCGTCCCCGACGAGGTTGACCTCGAACGGGTAGCGCAAGCCCACCATGGACGGGTCCAGGTCGACCTGCACCGCCCGCGCCTGGCCGAACTCGGGCAGGAACTGGGTGTACGGGAAGCTGGAGCCCACCACCAGCAGGGTGTCGCAGTCGCGCATCATCTCGTACGACGCGCGGGTGCCGAGGAGCCCGATCGAGCCGGTGACGTACGGCAGGGTGTCGGGCAGAGCGTCCTTGCCGAGCAGCGCCTTCGCCACCCCGGCGCCTAGCAGGTCGGCGATCTGCTCGACCTCGGCGCGGGCGTGCCGGGCGCCCTGGCCGATCAGCACGGCCACCTTCTCGCCCGCGTTGAGGACCTCCGCCGCCCTCGCGAGATCGTCCTCGGCGGGGACGGGCGCGTAGTGGGGGAGGCCGAGGCTGGAGGGGACCTGCTTGAACGTGTGGGCCGGGGGCTCGTAGTCGAGTTCCTGCACGTCGGCCGGGATGATCACCGCGGTGACGGTGCGCCGCGTGGCCGCGATGCGCATCGCCCGGTCCAGCACGTTGGGCAGTTGGGCGGGGACGGTGACCATCTCGCAGTACTCCGAGGCCACGTCCTTGTACAGGCTGACGAGGTCGACCTCCTGCTGGTAGGAGCCGCCCATGGCGCTGCGGTCCGTCTGCCCGACGATCGCTACGACCGGGACGTGGTCGAGCTTGGCGTCGTACAGTCCGTTGAGCAGGTGGATCGCCCCCGGTCCGGACGTCGCCGCGCACACCCCGGTGCGGCCGGAGAACTTGGCGTACCCGACGGCCTGGAAGGCGGCCATCTCCTCGTGCCGCGCCTGGATGAACCGGGGCCGGTCCTCGGCCCGGCCCCAAGCGGCCAGCAGGCCGTTGATCCCGTCGCCCGGGTAGGCGAAGACGTGCTCCACCCCCCAGTCGCGCAGGCGCTCCAGCACGTAGTCGGAAACCTTCATCGCCGAACTCCTCCACGTTTCGGACCGGGTTCATCGGGCGCCGGACGGGCCCAGGCATGCGGCTAACCGCTCGCGCCTCGATGAAACCGTCACCTTGCCGGGCATTTCAGGCGGAACGACCCCGGGCATGTCGGCTGCCGCGCACCGCTCAGCCGGGCACCGGGTGTCGACGGGCCGGGATTCCGGCCGCCCACCCGTTCCGGGTCCGGTCAGGGACGGTCCTCGTGGTGTCCGCACAGCCAGGCCAGCGCCTGGTAGGCACCGAGGGCGTACGCGGCGTCCGCGCTCGCCCTCAGGGCGTCGCGCAGGCGGACGGCGGCGGCCTGGTACTCGGCGAGCAGCTGCGCGCGGCACGGTCCGGCGGCGCCGAGCGCCGCGGCGGCGGTGACGGGCGCCGCCACCTGGGCCCCGGCGGCCCACCGGTAGGCCCCCAGGACTCCGTGGTCGAAACCGGTCCACGGCTGCGGGCGCCGGTTGGCAGCCTCGATCGCGTCGAACACCTCGTCCAGCGGGCGCACCCCTACGGCCGGGATCGTCGTCTCGTCACTGGTCATGACCGCAACATACGCTCGCCCGCCGCCGCTCGCCGCTGGGCGTGACGACCGGCCCCGGGACCACGGGGGCCGCCTCCGTCGAGCCGGGCGATCGGGTGAACCACCGCCGGGCTGCGGCACTCCCGGTGGACCACCCGCCCGCTGCGGGCAGTGCGATCCGGCTCACCCGCCCGGCCTCCAGTTCGGCGACGACGGTCGGCCCCGGTGGCGGCCAGCGCGCCGTCGACCGCGTACCCGGGTGCGGAGTCCGAAACCGCCTCGCGACTGCGCACCGACCGCCGGATCGTCCTGCACTGCGCCGGCGGCAGCCGCGCCTCCACCGCCGCCGGCTTGCTGCGGTGCGAGGGCACCGGGGTCTACGACCTCGTCGGCGGCTACACCGCTCGGGCCGCCGCCCTGGCGGAGTGACCGGCGCGGTGTGCCGGCACCCCTGGGGCTGCTACGGCCGGCGCTGGGCGGGGATGGTGCGGCGGGCGAGGTGATCGCGGATCAGCCTGGCGGTCAGATCTCCTTCGGAGAGGCCGGCTTCGTAGGCCGCGCGCGCGAAGTGGGTGCGGTCGTCCGGGGCGAGGATCACGGCACTGATGGTGGTGGCGTCCGGGTGTCGCCAGCCGCAACACATGTGCCGCCGGCAGGTGTCCGCGTCGTCCGGTCCCACGTTCGGTGTCGTCCAGGGCTTGAACGGATACCCGGCCAGCATCGCCTCGCAGTCGCTGAGGTGTTCCCACATCTCGTCCTTGTTCCGGTGCCTGATCGCTCCGAAGTGGTGCCGGAACCAGTCGCGGCGGTCGGCGTCCCGGATCCGGCGCCTGACCTTCTCCAGCCGGTCCTCGAAACCGAGGATCATGCGCATGGGCATCATCCGGGTGTCGAAGCCCACCTCGGGGCGGTCCCGGTGGAGTTTCTGGTCGGTCAGCCACTGTCGGGCGGTGCGCTTGGCCTTCCAGTCGTTGCACGGCTTGCACGCCGGGATGAAGTTCCACCAGACGTCCGCGCCCTCGTCGGCCACCGGCTCCTCGTGGTCCAGGGTCGTCGCGGTGCTGATCGCACAGTAGGCGCAGATGCCGTCGTTGGCGGTGATCGTCGCCAGCCAGACGTAGGTGTGCTGGGTGCGCCGTGTGCCGCGGCGAACGGTTGCCTCAGGGGCCATCGGTGGTTCCTCCGATCCGATCCGGTGCTGGGAGGACGGAGGCTATTCGGCGGCACTGACAATGCTCCGTATGGAGACCGTTTCTGTTCGGAAACGTGCGAACTGGCCCGTGGGTGGCTGTTCCTGATCGCTAGGCTGACCGGGTGACGATCGAGCTGCGGGTGCTGTCCACGGTTTCCTATCGCGGTGAGGAGGTCACCGCGCCCGGGGTACGGGGGCTGGTGGCGCTGCTCGCGGCGGACGTCCGGGGAGGCTGCGCCAGTGGGCGGTTGATCGAGGGGTTGTGGCCGGGGGAGGGGCCGGAGCGGCCGGGGTACGAGCGGGCGGTCGCCGGGTACGCGCCGCTGGACCGGGCCGGGCTGGTGGCCGAGGCGCTCGCCTCGGCCCGGGCTTGACCGGCCCGCGGTTGCGGGAGCGCGGAGTTCACAGCCGGATCGGTGCGGAGTTCACAGCCGGATCGGCAGGGTCAGCAGGTGGAAGCCGTCACCCGGCCAGTGGCCGAACTCCAGCTCCTCCCGGCGGACCGCGAGCGCCGCGTCGGGCCGCTGGACCAGCACCTGGTCCAGCACCACGGAGGTGACCAGTCGGCCGAGCGCCGCGCCCAGGCAGTAGTGGGCGCCGTGGCCGAACGCGAGGTGGCCGTCCCCGCGCCCGAACTCCCGGTCGATGTCCAGGCGTTCGGGCGCCTCGCCGTACTCCCCGGGGTCGTGGTCGGCGGCCAGCAGGGCGACGGTGACCGGATCGCCGGTGCGCAGCGCCGTCCCGGCGAACTCGAAGTCCTCGGTGGCGTAGAGGGTGGCGCCGATCCGCACCAGGGTGACGTAGCGCAGCAGTTCGGGGACGGCCCGCTCCAGCAGCTCGGGCTCGTCGCGCAGCCGGGCCAGCTGGTCCGGGTGGTCGAAGAGGGCGAGCAGGCCGTGGGCGAGGAAGAGCGCGGGCGGGGTGATGCCGGTGTTGATCAGCAGGACCACGATGGACACCAGGTCGTCCTCGTCGAGGGGCTGCTCGCCCTCGCGGGTGCCGTGGACGAGGGTGGAGATCAGGTCCTCGGTGGGGTGGGCGCGGCGGCGGGCGATCAGCTCCTTGACGTAGTCGACGATGCCGGCCAGGCCGTCCACCATCCCGGTGCCGTCGCCGTACGCGAGGCCGCGGATCCAGTCGCAGACCCGGGTGCGGTCCTCGGTCTCCACTCCGACCAGCTCGCAGATCACGTAGGTGCTCAGCGGGTAGGCGAACTCGGCCAGCAGATCGGCCGGCCGGTCGCGCCCGGCGAGTTCGGTGAGCAGCTCGGCGGCGGTGCGCTCGGTGAACTCGCGCAGGGCGGCGATCCGCCGGGCGGTGAAGGCGCGGGTGAGCGGGGCCCGGCGGCGGGCGTGCTCCTCGCCGTCGTACAGCGCGAGGTGACCGGAGAGGTACTTGGCGTACTCGGGGGGAAAGGCGTCGAAGGCGGCGGCCTGCAGTTCGTCCTGCGGGTCGGACTCGGCCCGGACGGTGGCGATGGCGGTGCGGTCCCGGACCAGGCGGGGTTCGGTGAGCGCGGCCTTGACGTCCAGGTGGCGGGTGACCAGCCGGACCGGGGTCTCCAGTCCGGGCAGCACGACCCGGGGCAGCTCGTTCTGCTCGCGGAAGGCGGCGTAGGCGCCGACCGGGTCCTCGATCTGCTCGGGGGTCAGGTGCACGGGGGTGGTGGTCATGTCGGGCCTCTCTCCGGTGGGTCGAGCTCTCTGCGGGCTCTCTGCGGTCTCTTCGCGACGGACATGAGTGTGCCGGGGCGCGCTCTCAACGCACTCTCAACGCGGTTGCAGGGCGGTTTCAGGTCCGCCGGGCACTTGGCGGAGACTGAATTGAACACGTTCAATTAGTGGACTAGGCTCGAAGCGGAAAGTGAGGGGGAACTCATGAAGATCGTCATCCCCGGAGGCTCCGGCGCGCTCGGGCAACTGCTCGACCGCACCCTGACGGCCGCCGGCCACCAGGTCGTGGTGCTCAGCCGGCGGCCCGCCGGGCCCCGACAGGTCGGCTGGGACGGCCACATCCAGGGCGCCTGGACGGCGGAGATCGACGGAAGCGACGTCGTCGTCAACCTGGCCGGGCGCAGCGTCAACTGTCGCTACACGGCGCAGAACCAGCGGTCCATGATGGATTCCCGGGTGCACTCCGCCCGGGCCGTCGGCCAGGCCATCGCCGCCGCCCGCAGGCCCCCTGCCGTCTGGCTGCAGATGAGTACCGCCACCGTCTACGCCCACCGCCACGACGCGCCCAACGACGAACTGGACGGCCGGATCGGCGGCGACGAGCCCGACGCCCCGGCCTCCTGGCGGTACAGCGTCGACATCGCCCGGGCCTGGGAGGGCGCTCAGGCCGAGGCCGACACCCCGGACACCCGCCGCCTCGCGCTGCGCACCGCCGTCGTGCTCGGGCCCGAACGCGGCGGCGCCCTCGACTCGCTGTCCTGGCTGGCCCGGCTCGGCGTCGGCGGGCCGATCGCGGGCGGCGCGCAGTACGTGTCCTGGATCCACGAGCGGGACTTCGCCCGCGCCGTCGCGTTCCTGGTCGAACACCAGGAACTGAGCGGCCCGGTCAACCTCGCGGCCCCGAACCCGCTGCCCCAGCGGGAGTTCATGCGCGAACTGCGGGCCTGCTGGGGCGTGTCGCTGGCCCTGCCCGCGACCCGCTGGATGGCCGAACTGGGGGCGTTCGCGCTCCGCTCGGAGAGCGAACTGCTGCTGAAGAGCCGCCGGGTGGTGCCCGGCCGGCTGCGGGCGGCGGGCTTCGCCTTCGAGTACCCGGACTGGCCACCGGCCGCGCGTGACCTCGTGCGTCGCCTGCGCAGGCGGTAGCGGGCGGCCCGGATCCCCGGCTGCGGGCCGAGGAGCGTCACGGGGCTGTCACAGCCGGGCGCCGGAGCTTGCCCGGACCGGGGCCGGGACGGGACGGTGGGGGCGGTCTCGGGGAAGGGGGCACGGGAATGCGCACGGTGCGGTTGGCGTCGATGCAGCTGCGGAGCGATCGGGCCGGTGTCGGCGTCGTGGTGGCGGTCGGTACGGGGATCTCACTGGCCGGTGGCGAGGCCGTCGACCCCCTGGGGGCCCTCCTGGTCGGGATCGCGGCGGGCGCCGCCGCGCTGTTCGCGACGCCGTACGCCTTCTGGCTGCGGGCGGACGAGCGCGGCGTCACGCTGGTCCGGTACCTGCTGCCGCGCCGCTTCGCCTGGTCCGAACTCCACGGGCTGGCAATGGAGTTCGTTGAGGAGGTGGAGACCGACCGCCGCCACGTCACCCTGCGGCTGTGGTTGGCCCGGCCGCCGGGGCGGTTCCGCGGGCCGCTCCTCGGCAAGGTCCCGGTCACCGACGAGGACATGCCGACCGGTGTGCCGCCCCGGTCCATGGCGGAGCTGTTCGCGCTGTTCGGGGAGCGCGGACTGCCCGTCGAGCAGCCGCAGTTCGCGAACGAGGTGCTCCGGGTGCGCGGCCTCCCGCAACTGCCGCCGTTGCCCGAGTGGGTCGCGCCCGCCGAGGGGCCGCCTGTGCCGGACCGGGCCTACGCGGACGCGCCGGGCATCGAGGAGGAGGCCCGCCGGGTCCAGGCGCTGGGGTCGGACGCAGACCGGAGGGCCCGGCTGCGGCGCGAGTACCTGCTGCGCCACGCGGCGCTGAGCGACCGGGTGTTCCTGCGGGACGGGGACGGTCTGGCCCTGGCGATCGCCCTGCGGGCGGCGGAGCAGTTGGTCGAGCACGACCGAGTCACCGTTAAGGGCGACCAGCGCCACTACGTGCGCCGGCAGTACCTGAGCTGGCGCGCCCTCAATCCCTAGGACCCAGCGGGCGGGGCGGCCAGCAGGTGGTCCAGCACCCGCCCGAACACCAGCCGCCCGGCCGCTGCCACCAGCGGGTCCAACCGCCGGGGCAGGCCGGTGATCCGCAGTTCCTCGGCCCAGACCACCGCGCTGCCCGCGCCCACCGGGCGGACGGTCAGTTCGGCGCCGCCGCGCACCACCCGGCCGCGCTTGACCAGCCGGCACCGGGTGGGGGCAGCCAGCTCCACCAGCTCCATCGGATCGTCGAAGCACAGCGGCCCGAGGGCGGTGCGGGCGAGGATGACGTCCCCCCGGCGCCGCCCGGTGCCGTGCACCACGCTCACCCGGGTGAACGGCACCCGGTCGCCATGCCGGGGCCAGGCGGTGAGCCGGGCCCAGCAGTCGGCGGGCGGCAGCGGCGTGCGGCGGGTCAGGACGAAACGGGCCATGCCGCAGCCTAACCGGGCGGGCCGTGCCGCTGCCCAACCAGGCGGCCGCGGCGCCCCCGGGCAGCGGTGCCAGCGCACCGTCGTCGACGGCGGTGGGGCCGCCCGTGCGGTGGCCCGGGCCCTGTCCGGCAAGATCGGCCGAACCGGGGCTAGTGACGCGAGCCGATGTCGTCCGGGGTCTGCCGACCGCGCTGGTCGGCCAGGGCGGCCGGCGCCGGCAGGTGCTCCCGGTGGTCCGGGGGGTAGAACTGCCGGGCCCAGTGCCGCATGGCGCCGATCGGTCCGTCGCCGGCGGCGAGTCGCGGCCGGGAGAGGTACCTCTTGGTGGACCAGATCGGGAAGTCGTCCGCGGTGAACTCGGTGCTGTGGCGGAAGATCGGACCGGCCAGCAGCCTGGTCACCGTACGGCTGACCGCCCGGGCGACCACCGGCGGCAGGCCGGCCGGTTCCGCGAGGGCGAAGCGGCCGGCCTGGCGCAGCTGCATCCGGGCGGGGGAGACCTGGGTGGCCATCACCAGCGAGCAGATCTGCAGGCCGAGCGAGCGGGTGTGGATGTCGGTGTGCAGCGCCGCGAGGCCGTAGCCGTCCACCTCGACCTCCACCTCGCGCATCCCGACCAGCGGGAACTTCTCCCGCACCAGCATCGTGAGGTGGAAGCGAGGCCCGTCGAACTCGACGGGGCCCGCCAACTCGCCCTGCGGCCAGCCGTGCAGGGTGATGAAGTGGCCCAGGTCGAAGGAGTTCTCCATGACGTCCTGGGCGTAGCCGGGCATCTCGACGGAGGTGTGGCGCAGCGGCTGGTCCGCCAGCACGTGCCAGGCGGGGATCTCCCAGTCCGGCTCCCGGCCGTCGTGGTGGCGCCAGACGAAGACCGCCCCGTTCACCTCGCGCAGCGGCAGCGGGGACAGCTCGGCCTTGGGCGGTGGGGTGCCGTAGCCGGTCCGTACGCAGCGGCCGTCGGGGCCGAAGGCGAACCGGTGGAAGGGGCAGACCAGGTCCCCGCCCTGGACCTCGGCGAGCCCGAGGTGGGCGCCCAGGTGCGGGCAGTACGGGCGGACGGCGCGCAGCCGGCCGTCCCGCAACCGGTACAGCACCACGTCCTCGCCGGCCAGTTGGCGGGTGAGGACCGTGCCGGGCCCGAGTTCGGCGGAGAACGCGAGCGCGGCCCAGCCGTCGGGGTAGGGCAGGGCCGGTGGCAGCGCGACGTCGCCCGGGGTCGGGCGGGAGCTGACGGGGTGGACGTGCTGGTGGGACACGCGGTTGGGCCCTCCTGTCGGTCTGCCCGGCGCCGTCCTGCCGGGCGTTCGGCGTCCGAACAGAGTGGATTCCAGATGCTAGTCATGGATTGGGGTCCTTTGCATGGTCAATCTCCTTAAGGAGGTATAGATCTGATGATCTGTCATATGAGCCGGATGTCCGTGCCGGGGTCAAAGCTTGGTAAAGTCCGGCTTGACCCCTGGATGTGCCATTGCACATGTCACATCATGCTCACCATGAGAAAAGCCATCGCCCTCCTCGCGGCCGCCGCAGCCGTGGCCACCCTCGGCGGGATCGTCGGCCCGGCCTCCGCCACCGAGCCCGACGCCCCCGACCTGGCCGACACCGGCCAGGGCAAGCTGGTGTGGAGCTCGTGCAACGACGCCACGACCCCGGCGCTCCAGTGCGCCATGCTCGACGTGCCGGTGGACTACGCGGACCCGCACGGCCGCACGATCAAGATCAAGCTCAACCGGTTGCCCGCCACCGCCCCAAGGGACAAGCAGCAGGGCCCGATCCTGCTCAACCCCGGCGGCCCCGGCGACTCCGGGCTCTGGATGCCCGCCTACATCTCCGGAAGCATCCCGGCGGACGTCGCCTCCACCTACGACTGGATCGGCTTCGACCCGCGCGGCACCAACGGCAGCGACCCCCATGTCATCTGCGACGCCCACTACTTCGACGCCGAGCGCCCCGACTACCAGCCGAGTCAGGGGACTTCGAAGGCCTGGCTGAAGAAGGCGGCCGGCTACGCCGCCGACTGCGCGGCCGACTGGTCCTGGCTGCTGCCGCACATGACCACCGTCGACAACGCCCGCGACCTGGACAGCATCCGCCGGGCCCTGGGCGTACCGAAGATCAACTACTACGGCGGCTCCTGGGGCACCTCGCTCGGCTCGACCTACGGCCAGCTCTTCCCCTCGCACGTGCGCCGGATGGTTCTGGACAGCATCGTCGGCCCGACCATCAGCTGGTACGACCACAACGTGCTGCAGGACCAGGAACACCAGCGCCGCTTCGACGCCTTCACCACCTGGGCCGCCAAGGCCGACTCCGTCTACCACCTGGGCACCGACGCCCCGTCCGTGGCGAAGGCCTACCAGCAGGTCGAGGACGCGCTGCGCAAGGACCCGGTCGAAGCCGCCCCGGCACCCGGGAAGGTCGGCCCCGCCGAGTTCGAGGACACCTTCTACGGCGGCGGCTACAACTTCCTGCGCTGGCCCCGGATGGCCACCGTGCTCTCCGCCTACCTCACCCAGCACGACACCCGGCCGCTGACCATCGCGTACAACAAGTACGCGGCCCCCGGCGCCGACGACGGGGCCTTCCCGGCGTACAACGCCGCCCAGTGCACCGAGAACGCCTGGCCGCGCGACTGGGAGCTCTGGAAGAAGGATCAAGCCAAGGTCAACGCCACCGCGCCCTTCTACACCTACAACAACATGTGGTACAACGCCGCCTGCATGTTCTGGCCCTACCAGGGCAACCCGGCGGGCCGACTGAAGATCACCGGCAAGAACCTGCCGCCGGTCCTGCTCTTCCAGTCCACCGAGGACGCCGCCACCCCGTACCAGGGCGGCCTCGCCATGCACGACGCGCTGCCGAGCTCCAAGCTCGTGGTCCAGAACGGCGGCAGCTTCCACGAGATCCTGTTCCACGGCAACGCCTGCCTGGACGACACCTTCACCGCCTACCTGCGCGACGGCAGCCTGCCCCAGGGCAAGGGACGCATCGCCAAGACCTGCGCCCCCGAGGACGACCCGGCGCCGGTGTACGTCACCCCGCCGCCCGCCACCACCAAGGCGCTCACGGCCGCCCGGACCGCCCCGCTCGCACCCACCGACCCCGAGGCCGTCCGGGGGATGCTGCGCTAGACCCGCCTCAGGAGTCCTTTGACGCGGTGACGGCGCTGAGCGGCGCAGCCAGCGACTCCAGGCTGCGCCGCTCCGCCGGTACGCCGATCGCCGCCTCGACCAGGCCGGCGGCCGTCATCAGCGCCGCGCCGATGCAGAAGGCGAGCGTGGTGTCGGACACCTCGCCGCTGCTCACCAGGCCGTTGAAGAGCAGCGGGCCGCTGACGCCGCCGACGGCTGTGCCGATCGCGTAGAAGAAGGCGATGGACAGCGCCCTGGTCTCCAGCGGGAAGATCTCGCTGACCGTCAGGTAGGCCGCGCTGGCCCCGGCCGAGGCGAGGAACAGCACGGCCGTCCAGCAGGCCGTCATGGAGGCGGCGGAGAGCGAGCCGCGCTGGAAGAGCGCGGCGGTGGCGAAGAGCAGCAGGCCGGAGCCGATGTACGTGCCGGCGATCATCGGCTTGCGGCCGCGCGAGTCGAAGAGGTGGCCGAGGAGCAGCGGGCCGAGGAAGTTGCCGACCGCGATCACCGCGAAGTAGTAGCCGGTGTCGCCCTCCGGCACGGCGAAGTAGGTGGTCAGGATGGTCGCGTAACCGAAGGTCACCGCGTTGTAGAGGAAGGCCTGGCCGATGAAGAGCGCCAGGCCGAGCGTGGTGCGGCGGGGGTAGCGGGCGATCACCGTGCGCAGGATCACGCCGAAGCCGAGCGGCGCGCGCTCGCGGATCAGGATCGGCTCCCCGGTGACCGGAGGCAGCGGCCGGCCGGTCTCCTGTTCGATCGCCTGCTCCGCCTCGGCCACCACCTGCTCGGCCTCCGGCGCCCGCCCGTGGGTGAACAGCCAACGCGGGCTTTCCGGGACGTGCCGGCGCACCAGCAGGATCACCATTCCCAGCACCACCCCGATGCCGAAGGCGAGCCGCCAGCCGAGGTCCGTCGCGAACAGCGAGGTGTTGAGCAGCGCGATCGAGGCGAAGGCGCCGACCGCGGCACCGACCCAGAAGCTGCCGTTGATGATCAGGTCGACCCGGCCGCGCACCCGGGCCGGGATCAGCTCGTCGATCGCGGAGTTGATCGCCGCGTACTCGCCGCCGATCCCGAAGCCGGTGAAGAAGCGGCACAGGAAGAAGAACCAGGCCGTCCAGGACAGCGCGGTGACGGCGGTGGCGGCCAGGTAGACGGCGAGGGTGACCATGAACAGCTTCTTGCGGCCGAGCCGGTCGGTCAGCCACCCGAAGAACAGTGCCCCGGTACAGGCACCGGCCACGTAGACGGCGGCGGCGACCGTGGTCACCTGACTGGTGGTGATCGAGATGCCGCTGCCGTCCTGGGCCAGTCGGCCCGCCATGTTGCCGACGATCGTCACCTCCAGGCCGTCCAGGATCCAGACGGTGCCCAGGCCGATCACGATCCGCCAGTGCCAGCGGGACCAGGGCAGCCGGTCCAGCCGGGCGGGCACGTCGGTGGCGATCACCCCGGGCTGGGTCTCCCGGTGATGGCGAGGGGCGGGCTTCGCCGGGTCGGTCATCACGGGCTCCTTCGCCGGGTGGCATCCCGGTCGTCACGTACGGTGAACGGTGGCTGCTCTTTCGCCATGATGCCCCGGTGGCGGCCGGGGCGCCGCCCGGGCGGGGTCACTGGGGGTGGCAGAACATCCCGGTGGCGACCACGAACGGGACGGCCGTCAGCACCACGGCGAGGCCGGTGCGGACCGGCCCGCTGTGCTTCCAGCCCGCGAGCGTCAGCAGCACGCCGGCCGGCAGGAAGGCGACCAGGAACGGCAGGACCATCAGGAGGAAGGGCACCGAGACCACGAACTCCAGACCGAGCAGGATCCCGCCGACGATCCGGCAGGTGCGGCGGAACCTCCACGGGTTGCGGTAGGAGAGCGGCAGTACGGTGAGCGCGACCAGCAGGCACCAGATCGCGATGAGCTCTCCGTTGAGGTGGCTGCCCCCCACAGCCAGGAGCGGCAGCCAGCTGGCCCCGGCCAGGGCGACGAGCCGCCACGGGCGGTCGGTGCGGAGCGAGTTCAGGCGGTCGTTCATGGTGTCCCCCGGACATGACGGTGACGATGGCGGGAACGGTGGGGCCGTCCCCCAGGCGCGGTCAGTGGGCGTGGCTGGTGGCCGTGGTCAGTGGACGTGGCCATTGGCCGGTGGGCGTGGTCAGCGGGGCGGGAAGAGAGTGGTGAAGCCGGTCAGGACAGGGATGATCAGCAGCAGTGCGGCGAGCGTCCCGCGGGCCAGGGCGCCGTTCTTCCAGCCCGCGAGCAGCAGCAGGGGACCGGCCGGGAACAGGATGAGGACGAACGGCAGCGGGATCAGCAGGTACGGGGCGGCGAGAGCGATCTGGGTGCCGAGCACCAATGATGCCGACGGTCAGGCAGGTGCGGCGGAACCTCAACGGGTCCGCGATCACGAGCGGCAGGGCGTTGAGCGCCAGGCACAGGCCCCAGAGGGTGATGAGCCACCAGGCCGCGGTGGCGCCGATGAGTATCCAGGGCTGCAGCCAGGTGGCGAGTGCGAACAACGCGATCAGCCAGGGCCGCTCGGTTCGCAAGGCGAAGAGGCGTCCTGTCATCCGGTCCCCCCGGGAGCTTTGAACGGGTTCAAACTGAACGCGTTCAAAGCTACTCGCGGTGGTAGGCCGTCGGCAAATCCGTGGGCGGGGCAACGTAGGCGCTCACGCATTGTGGGTGGGGGGCCTGGTGGCGCTCATCCGTTCCCTGGCCCTGCACGGGCGCTCCAGCCGCTGAGCCTCAGGGTCGCTGAGCCGCCGGGCCCTCGGGCCCCGGGCCGTCGCGCCTCGGTCGTCGCGCCCTCCGGGTGCCCGTCCGCCCTGTGCGGGTGGGCACTTCGCACGTCGAGACCATCGGTGCACCCGCTCGGTAGCACCTGCCCGGCGCCGAACCGTCAGGCGGCGAACGGTCCGGCGGCGAATGGTCCAGCGGCGAACTGGCCGGCATCGCGCCCTCCGCTTCCGGAAGCCCGTCGAGCCGCCCGGTGCGCCTGGGTGTGCGCCGGTGCGCCGGTCCGGTGCATGCGCTCAAGTAACTTGACGAGACAGCGAGTTGGCGCTTTGCGGCGGCGTGGTGGAGCATGGGCGGAGCCCGGTCTGTTGCGGCGCGCTTGCGCCCGGCCGGGGCGGCACGCGTACGGCGAGAGGAGGCGGTTCCCGTGGATTCGGTGGCACGTCCGTTTCTGGTCCGGGGGAGGGCGGTTCCGCTGGCCAGGTACCTGGCGGAGGAGGAGATCGAGGGCCTGGTGGCATGCTCGTGCATCGGCAGCGAGGTCACCATCGACCTCGCCGACACCCGGATCACGGTGAGCCTGGCCGATGCCGGCGACCGGGTGGGGCTCACCTTCCACATGGTCCAGGACGGCCCGGCCAAGGCCCGCTCCTGGACGCGCCGACTGCCGGGCGACACGGAGCCGAGGGAGCTCGCGGCACGCATCGCCAGGGACGTCCGGACCCTTGAGCGCGAACTGGCCCCGCTGCGGCGCCGCCCCCCGGAGGCCCGGCAGTGGCGCCGGCCGGTCACCTGACCGCGCCCGTCGGCCCCCCGACGTAACCTCCTCGGGCGGGTGGATCCGGCGGCCCGGGCCCGACGGCGGTCGCCGTCGGGCCCGGTGCCGGATCTGACCGCCCCCCGTTAGCGGGTCACCTGCCAGGACAGACTGCCCGTCAACTCGGCTCGCAGCGCCGGGTCCGCCACCGCCGGGGTCGGGTCGGTGGCGACGGCGGTGAGCAGGTGCGGGCGCGAGCGCGGGCCGGTGAGGTGGAGTGCGCCGAGGTCGAGGGCGGTGCGTCCGCGCAGTCGGGGCTGCTCACGTCCGTCCAGGTACCAGCGCAGTTCGGTGCCGGGCACCGGCAGGTCGACGAGGAGCTGCTCGGCGGTGGTGAGCCAACTGCCGCTGGGGGTGGGGCTGGTGAGCGGGGTGGCGTGCCGGTAGAAGCCGGCGATCATCGCCTCCCGGCCGGGCAGGTTGAACTCGCGCCCGAGCGAGCGCATGATCGAGTTCTCGGTCGGCCGGTAGAGCCCCGTCGGGTAGTAGCCGCCACCCTCGTAGCTGCCGACCGTCCCGCCGTCGGGCGAGGGCTGGCCGAGCCAGCGGGCCCACTTGGTGCCCTGGTCGCGCATCCGGTCGGCGGGGAGCGTGCTGAGGTTGGCCTCGGGCGGCTCGGCGCCTTGGTACGTGCCCTGGCCGTCGTAGGCGTACTCGTCTGCCAGTTTGCCCAGTGAGTGCCCGGTCTCGTGCACCGCTATCTGGCCGGACTTGGCGTTGCCGCCCGCGACGGTGGCGATGCCCTCGTAGCCGAGCGGGGACTTGATGTCGTTGTAGCCCGCGCCGCCGTACTTGGCGCTGTTCGCCACCACGATCACCAGATCCGCCTGCGGGGCCTTGGCGGCGTAGCGGTCGACGGCCTTCTCGTCCAGGCAGAGCAGCCGTTCCACACCGTCGCACCAGAAGTAGGAGCCGAGCGCGGTGTGCCGGACGGTGGTCTGGTCCGGGTCGCCGGTTACGCCTGATTCGGGCGAGACGGCGGACACCGCCCAGACGTTGAACAGCCGCTGGTAGTCGGCGTACGGTTCGACGGCGGTGATCTCGCGCCACTTCTCGGCGGCGTCGGTGCGGAACTTCCCCTGCTCCTGGGCGGAATAGCCGTCGCCGATCACCACCACGTCCAGTTTGGCGGCCGGGTCCCCGTTGCGGACCAGGGCGGTGACCTCGCCGTCGCCGTCGGCGCCGGGTGCGCTGAGACCGGCGGGCGGGGTGGCGAGGTAGGGGGAGGCGGCGGGCGCGGTGGCACGGGAGATGGTGCCGTCCTCGGCGAAGGCCTCCACCTGATGCCGGAGCCCGGCCGCCGGGACGCTCCGGCCGTCCGGGGCCGGCGCACTCCAGGCGGGGGCGGCGCCGAGGAGGGGTGCGGCGAGGGTGACGGTCAGCAGGGCGGCCGCGGTTCTGGTTCTGGCGTGCACGGAGGTCCTCCCGGTGGGCGGCGGATGTGGGGAGGCCCCTTCCCTTGTTCGGGACCTGACAATCATGCCCCAGCCGGTCGCCGCCCCTGGAGCGCCTCCGCTAGCACCAGGGCCTGCTCCTCGCTGATTGCCGAGCGCGAGCGGCACCCGCCGGGGACTGTGGCCTCCTGCGGCACGCCACAGGCCTCCGGCTCGTCCCCGTCGTGATGCAGGATCAGGAGTAGGTGGGCGAAGCAGAAGACGGGGTCGGCGGCCAGCTCCTCGCTCGGGACCGGCTCGGCCTCTTCGTCGTAGGCTTCACCGGCTTCGGGCGGGTGTGGCGCCACGGTCATGCGAAGAGCGTAGTGGGGGCCGGACGGCACCGCCGTGCGGGGTCAGAACTGCTCGAACGTGCTACGGGTGATGGCGGCCACGATCAGCCAGCAGAGGACGGAGATCGGCAGGGTGACGAACAGGGGCCACTGGAGGGAGATCAGCAGCATGGAGCCGATCGAGGTGGCGATCGACGCGCCGACGGCGTAGGCCAGAGCCAGCGCCGCCATGAATTGCAGGTCGGCGAGCCCGCCGGCGACCATCATGATCATCCCGAACCCGATCATCGCGCTGAACCCGGCGATCGTCAGGTACGGGGTGTCCACGGGCTGGTAGCGGTGTCCGTGGTAGCTGAGCTCGAACACCTTGCCGTGCAGGATCTTCAGGTCCACGTCGGTGCCGACCGTCACGTCGTTGTAGAAGGCGTTGCCGACGGAGTAGCGACCGGTGGGCGCCGTCTCGCGGGATACCGTCAGCATGTAGTCGGTCGAGTCGGAGCCGATCTCCTTTTCCTTCTTCTTCACCCGGCCGCTCTCCAGCGTCACGCAGTCCGCGCCCGGCTTCGCGTCCGCGGTGCAGACCGGGGTGGCGCGGTAGGCGCGGGTCTCCTCGAAGGTGCCGATGAACCGGACGAAGCCGAGGATCGTCAGGCCGAGGCCGAGCACGACGAGCACGGCCGGGATGACGGTCCGGAGCAGCTCGCCGACGTTGCGCCTCGGCTTCTGCTTCGGCTTCGCTTTGGGCTGCGGGGTCGGGAGTTCGGGCCGGGGCTCGGGTTCCGGCTTGGCGTCCTGGATGGGGACGGAGTCCTCAGGCATCGTCGCCCCCCGGTGGTGTCCGTACCGTGTGTGCCGTCCGTGCTGTCCGTACGGTGTGCACTGTCCGTGCGGTCCGTGCTGTCCGTGCTGTCCGTGCGTTCATCGGCATGCCCCCCACCGGTCGTACCCCGTCCGCCAGCTCCATCCGCACCCGGCCGCAAGCGGGCCGCCCGGCGGACCGTTCGCGTCCGGGTGCAGACCGGATCATGCCAGGGAACGGCGGAGTGCGCGAGGAATTCGCCCTGGCCTGGCCGTACTTGTAGGGCGTCGGTAGATCGGCGGGCGTACCGCCGACACCCGACGCGATGAGTCCTCGTCTCCCGCACCGCCCTGCCCGTCGCGCTGGTGCGGGTCTGCGAGAGCGGACCTGGCCGGCGGCTTGATCGGGGCGGTGCACGGCCGTCCGCTGAGTCGTGCCGTGGTGGGGTGGGGTCTCACCATCGGGCGTGGCGGACCCTCAGCCGTCCCAGCCCGACCACCCCGGAGATCCGGATGACCGGGCCGCCCGGGCGCGCGGGCCGGCGGGGGCGGTAGCGCGGCTCCTTCAGGCCGGCGTGCAGACCCGCGAGGTCGACGACCGCGTCCCGGGGGACGGTGATGCTGGCTCCGCCGGTGCCGAGCCGCAGCTCGATGTCGACCACCGGGTGGTCGATGACTGCCCGGGAGAGGTCCAGGCGCACCCGGCCGAGCGCGGAGGCGACCGTGAGCGTCCGGGGGACCTCCCAGGCGCCGCGCCGTCGTATCCGCCCGCCGAGGGTGGCACCGGTGAGGGTGGCCGTGACCGGTGGGGGCGGCTCGGGGAGTCCGGTGAGCGATTCGGCGAGTTCGCTGTGGCCGTCGGCGGTGAGCGCCCGGTGCAGGCGATCCTCGAACGCCTCCTGCGGGAGCAGCCCTTGGGCGTACGCCTCCTGCAGCCGCCGGACGGCGGTCTCACGCTCCTCGGCGGTGTCACGCTCCTCGGCGGTGTCACGCTCCTCGGCGGTGACGGGCGCGGGCCCGTCGGCTCCGGCCGTCATCACTCCACCCCTGGACTGAGTACGTTGTACGCGGTCATGTCGGCCAAGCTAAATTACTGGGTACCGTGTACGCAAGCAGAAGGACCAGACGGACCAGAAGGACCGAGGGTGACCGAAGCCGAGTACCTGAACATCTGGATGCGGCCCGAGCGCCCCGCCCGCGGGCCCAAACCCGCCTACAGTCGCGCCCGGATCACCGAGGCCGCCGTCCGGATCGCTGACGCCGAAGGCCTGGAGGCCGCCACCATGCGGCGGATCGCCGCCGAGATCGGCGCCGGCGCGATGTCGCTCTACCGCTACGTCCCCAGTCGCGACGACCTGATCCAGCTGATGGCCGACCGGCTGATGGGCGAGATCGACATCGAGGGCCTGCCCTCCGGCGACTGGCGCGCCGACCTCACCCGCTACGCCCACGGGCTGCGCGCCATGTGGCTGCGGCACCCGTGGATCGGCACCGCGCACCGCGCACTGCCCGGCTTCGGACCGAACCAACTGCGGCTGGTCGAAGGGGTGATGGGAGTCCTCGACGGCCACGTCCCGATCGACGAGAACCTCGGCCTTATGGCCCTCCTCAACGGCTACGTCGAGAGCGCCGCCCGCGACGAGGTCAGCTGGACCGAGGAGGTCCGCCGCAGCGGCCTGAGCGAGGCCGAGTGGCTGGCGCGCAGTTACCCGTACGTCCAACGGCTGCTGGACAGTGGGCAGTACCCGATCTTCGGCAGGATCGCGATGGAGGCGCGCCGGCCGCGGCTGAGCCGCGACGAGCAGTTCCAGCACGGGCTGGAGCGGGTCCTCGACTGCGTCGCCGCCGCCCTCCCGCCCGACGAGCGCCGGTGTCCCGGCTGACGAACCGGCTTTCGGCCCTGCTGGCGGCACTGCTCTTGGCCCGGCCGGCGCTTCGGCGGACGGCCGGGGTCAGGATTTGTCCCAGGCCTCGAAGGTGAGCCGTTCGTCGTCGGGGCAGGCGGCGATCCGGATCAGGTGCAGCGCCATCCGGTACAGCCGGGAGAACGGCCCGTGCCCCGCGCCGGGCACGGTGCCCTCGGCCAACAGCTGCCGGACGTGCCGGGCCGTGGTGGCGCACCGATTGGGGTAGCCGCCGTTCAGCAGCCGCTGCGCCCGCCCGGCCGCCACGAACTCCTCCAGCCAGTCCAGCCCTGCCACGCCGATCTCCCGCTGACCGAGGAGCGTGGTGCTGCGGGCCTCGGGGGTGGCGTGGTCGAACTCCCCGGGGCCGTCCTCACCACGGTGATCCAGTAGCCGATCACGTCCGGATGCCTTCCGTCGATCGGGGCCGGAGACGGTCAACCACCGTGCTCTGCCCTGGCGTTGGCGTCGACAGATGGCGATGGCGGTGGCGGTGGCGGTGGCGGTGGCGGTGGCGGTGGCGGTGGCGGTGGCGGTGGCGGGGGCGGGGGCGGGGGCGTTCCATGGTCCCCGTCGGGGCCGGGGGGCTGCTCCGCCGGGTCCACCGCGATGTCCTCGACCCGCGCCCGGGCGTTCTCCGTGTACCCGCCGATGCCACCGTGCAGGTGGGGGCGTTCCCGGGCCTCGTAGGAGACCGGGGGACGGCGGTCCACATCGACCTCCGGACGCGCGCCGCGCTGCCCCACCACCACCGCCACGGCCGCCCAGCGGCCGAGTTGACGGCCGGCAGCTGGCGGCCATGGCGTGGGCATCGCTTCGGCGGTCCGCGCCCCGGGCGATGCGGGGTCTCACAGCCGCCGGGTGCGCAGCACGGCCGTCAGCATCGGCAGGGTGAAGCCGCCGTCCGCGGTCTCCGGCCGGCCTACCAGGAACTCCCGGATCCGGCTCAGCGCGGCCGCCCGCGCCCCGTCCGGCATCACCAGCACCCCGGCGCGGGTGGCGAGGGTCGCGACCAGGGAGTCCGCGGTGCGCGGCTGCCCGTGCGGGAACACCTCCTGCTCCGCCCCGCCGAACCGGGCCGCTCCACCACCCTTCGGAAGGTGCGCGGCGGCCGTCTCGACACGCCAACTGTCCGGCGTGTCACGCGGCCCGACCGCTTCGGGCCCGCTCACCCGCGCCAGCCCGGCGACCCACCCCACTCGGTCGTCCAGGACGTTCCACAGCCCGGCCAGGACCCCACCCGGTACCAGCACCCGGGCGAGTTCGGGCCCCGCGACCGCCATGTCGAACCAGTGCATGGCATTGCCGGCCAGCACGGCGTCGACGGACCCGTCCGGCAGCGGAACCGCCTCGGCACTGCCCGCCAGCGCCCGGACGTCCGGCAACGCCCGGCGCAACTCGCCCAGCATCGCCGGATCCGGCTCCACCGCGATGACCTCGGCCCCCAGTGCGAGCAGTGCGGCCGTCAACTTGCCCGTTCCGGCGCCGAGATCGAGCACCCGGGGGCGGCGCGGGGCGCCGGGCACGGCCTCCAGCGCCCACCGCACGGCGGCGTGCGCGTAGTCCGGGCGGTGTTCGGCGTAGGCGGCCGCTGCGGCGCCGAAGGAGGATGCGTGGCGGTATCGCTGGTCCTGACCGGTGTGATCCATCCGGTCACGCTACCCGCGCCCGCAGTGCCTGGCGGGAGTTCCCACCGCGCCGGACTCGTCTTGGCCTCCCTGATCCTCTGGCTCCGGGAGCCCGCGTGATCATCGGTTGAGTGAGACGGAAGGGACTACTCCTCGAACCAGACGACCAGCCGGACGTTCTGGTCGCCGTGAACGCCGGCGAGGGCGCGCATGACGGTCCACACCGGCCGCCACGGACCGTCGGCGGGGACGGCGTCGCGGCGCCTGGCGCGTTCAGCGCGGAAGACCGTGGTGCCGGTGTCCCATTCGGTTCCCTCGGCCCACAGTTCACCGATGTGGTCGGAGTCGACGCCCAGGGGGTCGATGCCGCTTACCCTTGCGAACCCCCGACTCCAATCCCCTCGGCGCACCAACTCCAGCGTGCCATCCGGCAGCCGTCGGTACCGGGCGATGTTGGTCGCGCGGGGGACTGCCGGCTCGTCCCAGTCGATGGCGAGGATCTCGTTCCAGCCCAGCCAGGTGGCGCCGAACGCCGTCTCACCCCACGACGCATGCCCGGCACGAGTGCCCTCCGAAATGTCAGTAGGCAGCCCACGGTCGGCAGCGACCGGTCGCCAGTGGCCGCTGAGGTCCCGAACACCAAAGAGGCAGGCAAAGGCGCTGTAGTCCCTGGTCATACCGAGCATGGACAGCTCGATGGCCGAGTACCACGCCGTCTCTTCGATGCTGAGGCCGGAGCCCCAGGTACGGCACTCCACGGATCCTCGAATAGTCGTTCCCATGGCCCGATTGTGCCGTGCCCTGCCGATGCGCGCACAGAATGGTCATTTGTCAGACGGGACTCAGGGCGCGTATTCGGTCGTGATCAATCTGCGCGGTTCACCTTCGCGGTTCACCTTCGCGGTTCACCTTCGCGCGGTCCCGATCCGGTAGACAGTAGTACGTGACACGAGCGCAACTGACTGTCGCGCAGTGGGTCTTGATCGAGCCGTACTTGCCGATCGGCGAGTTCGGCCCGTACCCGCAACGGCTGCGGCAGCAGTTCGAGGGCGTGATCTGGCGATTCCGGACGGGCGGGCAGTGGCGGGAGAAGCCGAAGGAGTTCGGTGCGTGGTCAACCGTCTCCAATCGGTTCCGGCAGGACTCCACGACTGTGCGGGCTCACCACGGCGCCGCCGGGATGCACCTGGAGTCCGACACCATGGCCGCCCTGGAGAAAGCCGCCGAGGAGGCGGAGAAGGCCAGACAAAAGGTAACGGGGAGGCCTGGAGGAACAAGACGGGCGGGGCACCTCAGGCGACATGAAACGGGAGGAACGACGACGTATCCGGCGCCGGCACAGGCTCCGACTGAAGGAAGCCCTGCGTGGACGCTCCAGGGGCGGGCAGACCAGCAAGGTCCATTGCGCCGGCGACCGAAATGCCGCCCGCTGGTGTTCATCCTGACCGCGCGGGTGGCAGGCCCGTCAGCCATGACGCCGAGCTTTACAAGGAGCGCAATACCGTCGGGTGCCTGATCAACAAGCTGAAGGCAAGGCGAGGCATCGCCACCCGGTATGACAAGACCCCGGAAAGCTACCTCGTCGGCCTTCACCTCCTGGGCGCGATGATCTGGATCAAGGGCCTCACCCGAACCCATCGACCACGACCGAATACGCGCCCGGGTAGCACTTCGTTAGGTCTGAAGTGGTCTGCTCACGAGGTGGCGCACACGCCCGCCAATGGCCACCTCGTCCTTCTCCTGCGGAAGTTCGTCGTCCGCCACTCGTCCCCCGGCTGGTGAGGGAACGCCGGCGCTCGCGGTGCCACGCTGTCAGGACAGCTGGGCCCACAGGTCGCAATTGTGCTCTGTGGAGAGGTCGACGGCCTGAGGCGGGCCGGGCTTCAAGTCGAGTGCCTCGGAGTCCCGGAACCTGGGCCAGGGGTGACCGGTGGTGGCGAAGGCCGCCCATGAGCGGATCATCCGGTCGGACAACAGCTGCTGGTCCGGGGTGAGGTTGACCGGCAGGCCCTTGACGTCGAACAGGTAGGGCAGCTCCGAGCCGTGGTAGGCGCCGTACGGGAACCCGGGCGGCAACCCGGGCGGAGGAGGCGCGGCGCGGTCGGCGAACTCGTAGGCGTAGAGCCGGGTGTGCCGGGCCAGCAGTCGGTCGGCTGTCAGGGTGGGGCAGGACCAGATGCGGTCGGTGGCGACGGCGGCCCAGGCCAGCGCGGGCGAGGAGTAGTTGGTGAGCGGATAGCGATCGGCGACCCTGGTCGCCTGGTCGCCGAAGCTGTCGGCGAGCATGTGCGGGTAACTCTGCGGGGTGATCGACCCGTTCAAGGCTGCCACCCAGCCGCGGTGCTCGTCGAGATTGCCTCCCTCGAGAACCGGGACGCGGTGGAATCGGCCTTCCCGCAGGGCTGCGGCCGGTTCGGTCGGGAGCAGCGGGCTGTCGTAGGCGGGCTTGGCGAACGTCGTCGTCGCAGTCGGGGTGGCCAGTTCGGCCGTGGACTTGTGGCGCAGGCAGTCGAGGGTGCCGCACCCCAGTTGGCCGGCCAGGGCGCTACCGGCCGCCTGGACCGCGGCGCTGCTGGTCCAGGGCGAGCCGGCCGCCATGTGCGGCCAGAACAGGTCCTTCGGGTAGTCGATCAGGCAGGATCCACTCTGGATCACTGCCTTGTCGAACAGGCCGGCGGCCGACGGAGAGGTCAGCTGCGAGCACACACTCATTCCGCCGGCGGACTCTCCGGCCAGTGTCACGTTCCCGGGATCGCCTCCGAAGGCGGTCGCGTTTCGGCGTACCCAGCCCAGTGCGGCCTGTTGGTCGGCGAGGCCGAAGGTGCCGGAGTCGGCCAGTCCGGGGTATCCGAAGTATCCGAAGACGCCCAGTCGGTAGTTGATGGTCACCACCACCACGTCCCCGGTGACCGCCATCCGGTGCGGGTCGTACGCGCTTCCGGCGCCTGAGGTGAAGCTGCCTCCGTGCAGCCAGACCACCACCGGTCGCCGACCGGCCCCGGCCGGTGCGGTCACATTGAGGTACAGGCAGTCCTCGTTGCCGACGCTTCCCTGCGGGCACGGGCTGCCCGGCGCGGTCGCCTGGCGCGTGCCCGCCCAGGACGCGGGCGGCTGCGGGTTCCGCCAGCGCAGGTCGCCGATCGGTGGCGCGGCATAGGGAATGCCCTGGAAGGTGCGGTATCCGTCATGCGTGGTGCCGCGTACCAGCCCGGAGTCGGTGGCCGCGACCGCGTCCTGCGGTGAGGCGGCGGCTGGCGCAGCGGGTAACGCGAGGGCGGTGAGGAGCGCGCCCACCAGGAGTATCGAAGACCTTGCCATTCAACAGCCCTTCGTTCGAGGAGCCGGCATTCTGACGATACGCATGTATCACGCGAAGGATGACTCCCGAACTGATGGGCCGTCAAGAGGGTTCGGTTCGGAACAGCTCGTCGAGGTGGCGGACCAGGATCGTCAGGGCAGCCTCGCCGGTGCGCTGTCCGCCCAGCACGCTGGAGCCGAGGCCGTTGGTCATGGCCAGCAGGCCGGCGGCCGTCAGCTCGGGATCGCGGTGGGCGGCGACGTCCCCGGCCTGCTGGGCGGTGCGGATCTGCTTGGCCAGGAACGACTCCAGCATGTCCGGATAGGTGGTGCCGTGCTGCGCGGCAAGGCTGGGCTCACTGAGGACCAGGGTGTAATAGGCGGCGTAGGTGCGGGTGATCCGGCGGCTCTCGGCATCGGTGGGCAGGATGCAGGTGAGGATTGCGGTGACGATGCTGCGCGGTGTCGGCGGACTGCCCGCTGCGGCGATCCGCTTCTGCATGCGGGTCTGGAGCTTCGCGCTGAGCCGGGTGAGCGCGTCCATCAGCAGCTCGTCCTTGGTGTGGAAGTAGTACTGCACCAGCCGCAGTGACACGCCGGCCTCGGCGGCGACCACGCGCATACTCGCTGCCTGCAGGCCCTTGGTGTCGGCGATCCGCAGTAGCGCCTCGGCGATCTGCGTTCGGCGCTGTTCATGGTCGACGCGGGCTGACACTTCTCGACTACCTCCTGCTGATGATACAGTCGTATCATGAATATCGACCGGCTCGGGGGTGAGCCAGGGCGGATGTTAGCCGTGGGTGCCATCGCAGCACAGGTGGTCTTCACCGCGTCGTGGTTCCTCGGCACCCTTGCGGAGGGCGACGGTTATACGACCTCAGCGGGCACCATCAGCGAGCTGGGCGCGCTGACGGCTCACCACCCGTGGCCCATTCTGGCCACAGAGGCCGTCGCCGGCATCGCCACGATCGCCTTTGCCCTCTTCGCGCTGGCCCCCGCGCTTGGTGGCCCCGGGAACCGACCGCCTGCCGGCGCCTGGTTGCTGGCCGCGTCACCGTGGGGGCTGGACTCCGTCGACGGCCTGGTCTTCCGGCTGGACTGTCGGGCGGCGCAACCGGGGTGTCCCGCCGATCCGTTGGCGGGCTCCTGGCATGCCACCGCACACCTCGTCGGCTCGTTGGTCGGCTTCGTCGTCATGGTGATCGCCCCGCCCGTCCTGGCAAGTCGCTTCCGCGCGATTCCGGCCTGGCGAGGATGGTCCGGGCCGACGCTGGCCGCCAGCCCGCTGTTCTTCGTCGGTCTCCTCTGCCTCATCGGGCTCAAGGGGCACGCGGGCGTGGGGTACGCCGAGCGTGCAGTGGCACTGCTGGGTTCGACAGGTGTGGTGCTGCTGGCCCTCAAGGTATTCCGGCTGCTCTCGCCATGGTCGACGGGGGCGGCTGGCCCGTCAGCCACGACGCCGAGCTCTACAAAGGGCGGAACACCGTCGGGCGCCTGATCAACAAGCTGAAGGCACGGCGGGGCATCGCCACCCGGTATGACAAGACCCCGGAAAGCTACCTCGCCGGCCTTCACCTCCTGGGCGCGATGATCTGGATCAAGGGCCTCACCCGAACCCATTGATCACGACCGAATACGCGCCATAGCTGCGGGGATGCTGCTCGGTGCAGCTCAGGCGCACGCCGGGACCGGGGTGCAGGTCGACGGCGCGGCCGTCTCCGGCGGCGCCGCGAGCACGGTGACCGTCACCATCGGGTACTCCTGCGACGCCGGCGGTTTCGTCAGGTCCGCGACCGTGACCGCCGAGGTCCGGCGCTCCGGGGCCCTCGGCGCCGCCCGCTTCACCCCGAGCTGCACGGGCGCGACGGTGACGGCCGTCGTCCCGGTCACGAGCCCGAACCAGAACGGCTACGCCGCGGGCGATCCGGCGGCCGTCCGCGCCTCGTTGCTCGACCTGGACGACACCGAGGTCCTCGGGATCATCGCCCAGGTCACCATCGGCAACGGGTAGGAGAATGGGCGCCCTGGTGGTCACGAAGGGTAACCGGTGGGTCGGCGATCGTCACGGGGCTCGGGCGTGAGCCGGAGCCCCGGTGTGGGCGTGCCGAGCGGACGGACGGGGTACCCGAAGTGCATGGCACTCTTCCACAAACCGGGCCGCTTCACGCGGCCGGGCCGCCCGGATCCCAGGGCTCCGGGGGCCGAACCGGCGCCACCCGACGCCGCCCTCGCCGATGATGCCGTCGCCCGGGCCGGTCCCGCGACGGCCGAGGGCCTGGCCGAGGGCCTGGCCGAGCTGGTCGAGGAAGCCGAGCGCCCGACCGGGGCCTGGCGCGTCGCCGAGTACCACGCGGAGCGCGGCCGGGGCCGGGCGCTGGTGGCCGGCGTGGCACGGCGGCTGGGCAGCGGCGGCCGGCTCGCGGCCAGGGGAGCGGCGCTCGGGGGCAAGGCGCTTGCCGAGCAACTGATCCGGGCGGCACCGCGGATCCCGGTCCGCGACCTGGCTACCCTCCGTGCCCAGCACCCGGAGGCGGCCGACCCCGAAGGCCTGGCCGACCTGCTGATCGCCGGGGCCACCCGGGCCTCCGCCGCGCTCGGCGCGGGCGTCGGCGCGGCGGCCATGCTGCCGGTACCGCCCGCGATGCCGGTGGAGATCGCGGCCGAGACGCTCGCGGTGGCAGCCGTGGAGGTGAAGCTGATCGCCGAGCTGCACGAGGTCTACGGCGTCCCGGCACAGGGCAGCGCGACCCAGCGGGCCGGGGCCTACCTGGGCGCCTGGGCGAACCGCCGGGGGATCGACGCGATGCTGCTGGCCCGACCGGCCGGTTTCGCGGCGCTCGCCCTGGGCGCGGAGGTGCGCCAGCAAGTGCGCCGCCGACTCACCCGCAGCTGGATGCGCCGGTTGCCGTCCATGACCCCACTGCTCCTGGGCGCGGGCATCGGCGCGACCGTCAACCGGCGGGACACCCGGCGGCTCGCCGGGCAGGTCCGCGACGACCTGCGCTCGCGCCGGCCGACGAACAGCGGCTACTGGGCCGCGGCCGGGCCGGCGCTCGAGGGCGAGGCCATCCGGTAGTCACTGCCGAGCGAACGGCGTCGAACCCTCACTGAACTGCCCGGCGCGGCGGGGGCCGCATGCCGAGCCACTGCTCGGCGTCCCAGGCCTCGAACCGCTCCACCTCGGTGAAGCCCAGCTTCGCCGCGAGACGCATCGAACTGACGTTGGCCGTCTGGGTGGTGAGCACCACCGGCTCGCCGGGAAGCGCTTCGGCGAGCCAGTCGAGCGCCGCTGCGCACGCCTCGGCGGCGTAACCGAACCCCCAGGCCTGCGGCAGGAACAGGTAGCCGAGATCGGCCCGCCCAGCGGCAGCCGGGCGCCTGTCCCCGGCTGCCCTTCTGAGCAGCACTTGGCCGATCATCGCCCCGTCGAGATCCACCACGAAGCTCCCCGGCCACCGCTCGGGCACTCTGGGCATCTCGCGCTCCAGCTCGTCACGGGGACGGGGGCCGCCGAGGTAGGCGTGCACCTCCGGGGAGGCGTGCAACTCGATGAACGCCGTGCGGTCCCGGGCCGCGGGCTCACGGAGCACGAGCCTCGCGGTCCTGATCGGCTCGGGCGGCCAGGCGACGGGGTGGAGATCGTCCATGTGCGCACAGTAACAGGCGGTCAGGTCGCTTGAGTTGGAGGCTAGTTGGCGGCAACTGGCGTTGTGTCTGTGGCGCTACTGTGCCGTGCCGGGGTGCCGGGGTGCCGGGGTGCCGGGGTGCCGGGCGGCCGGGGGTGTGGGGGTGGGTGGTTCTGTGTGTCCCGGCCGCCGGGCTTTGGGGGGGTGTGGGTGTGGGGTGGGTTAGTTGAGGGTGGCGAGGGCGGTTTCGTAGTTCGGTTCGTTGGCGATTTCGGTGACGAGTTCGGTGTGGAGGACGGTGTTGTTTTCGTCGAGGAC
>NZ_JBVJQR010000030.1:0-83964 GCF_055608425.1 Kitasatospora sp. NPDC036934
CCGACAAATCCCAAACAGGACAGTCGAGACGTCAGTCAGGCGGAGGGTCAGACCCACCGGCAACATCATCACGTCACATCCTCACTGTCAGGCGTCCTCCTCCTCGCAGCAACAGTGGTACACCCGGGACAGCAGCCTGGGCAGTTGGAGCGGCGGAGTGTGGAACATGGTCTTCTCCGGCACCGGCGGCGCGCCGGCGAACACCTTCCCGAACCCCCCGGAGACCACTCTGGGCACCACCCCCGTCTCGCGTGACGTGCCCTACCTCTACGTCGACGGCGCCGGCCGCTACCGGGTGTTCCTGCCCGCGCTGCGCACCGACGCCTCGGGCCCCAGCTGGGCGGGCGGCAGCACCGCGGGCAGTTCGCTGGCGATGGACCGGTTCTACGTCGTCAAGGCCGGCGACACCGCCTCGACCATCAACGCGGCGCTGGCCCAGGGGTGCGACCTGTTCGTCACCCCGGGCGTGTACCACCTGGACCGGACGCTCGACGTGACCAGGGCCGACACGGTGGTCCTGGGCATCGGCTACCCGACGTTCGTGCCGGACGGCGGGGTCGACGCGATGCGGGTGGCGGACGTCGACGGCGTCCGGCTCAAGGGCCTGCTGTTCGATGCGGGCACCACCAACTCGGCCGCGCTGCTGACGGTCGGGGCCCCGGGGGCGGGCGCGCGTCACGCGGGCGACCCGACGACCGTCCAGGACGTGTTCTTCCGGATCGGCGGCGAGATCGCGGGCAGGGCGACCGCGAGCCTGGTCGTCAACAGCAGCGACGTGATCATCGACGACATCTGGGCCTGGCGCGCCGACCACGGCAACGCGGGCACGGTCGGCTGGGGCGTCAACACGGCCGACAACGGACTGATCGTCAACGGCGACAGCGTCGAGGCGACGGGCCTGTTCGTCGAGCACTACCAGAAGTACGACGTCACCTGGAACGGCCAGAACGGCAGGACGATCTTCTTCCAGAACGAGATGCCGTACGACGTGCCGAACCAGGGCGCCTGGATGGGCCCGGCCGGGGTCAACGGCTACGCCGCGTACAAGGTGGGCGACGACGTCACCTCGCACGAGGCGTGGGGCCTGGGCAGCTACTGCTACTTCAACGTCGACCCGTCGGTGAGCAGTTACCACGCGTTCGAGGTGCCGGCCGCCCCGGGTGTGCGGTTCCACGACACGTTCACCGTCTCCCTCGGTGGCAAGGGCACGATCACCCACGTCATCAACGACACGGGGGCGAGCACGCCCACGGGCAGCACCGTGCCCAGCAACGTGGTCGCCTTCCCCTGACTTCGGCGTCCAGCGCCCGGCGCGCCGGCCGGTCCCCGGTCCTGGGACCGGCCGGCGGGCTGCGTCGCCCCCCGCACTGCGGGCTCTGAGGCCGGATCAGCCCGCCACCCCCGGGGTCGGGCGGCGCCTGCCGTCCGGCCGTGCGTTCGGGAAAAGGCTTGCGCTGCACATGCCTTGTAATACGGCCGACACATGTGTCAGTCTCATTTCGGCTCACCGCGGCCCCTGGTGGCGAGCGGTGGATGCCGGCGATCTCCCCCCTCGATTGTGAGCGCTCACATGAATGAGCTGCCTCATCTCTCCTCCCGGGGCCGTCCTGCGGACCCAGGAACGGCCCCGGGCTGGTAGAACGACCGCTCCGTCCTGCCCGGTCCGGGCTCGAAACCGGACCCGGGACCGGGCCCGGCGCGGCTGGTCGCCGCCCGCGCGCACTGACGCCGGGTGTTCTTCCCGGCCGTCGCCCCGCCCATGAGCCTGATCCATCGCACGGAAATGCGTCGTACCCATCCCGGACCGCCGGCGGGGCGCAGCACGTCCCGCCGGTGCTCCGCAGTCGCTGTTCCGTACCCGCGTCCTCGCGTCCTCGCGTACCCGTGTCCTCATCCGCAGGAGGCTCCGATGCACCACCGCACAACCACCCGGTCCGGCCCCTTACGCCCGGCGGGGCCGGGCGCCGTGTTGCTGCTGGTCCTCGCGGTGGCGATGGCCGTGCTCGGCGGTCCGGCCGCCGCGAGCGGTCCCGGCGCGGGGGCGGACCCCGCCGCGGCCCGCCCCGTCGCCGCGGCGGCGGCAGCACTGCCCTGCGACGTCTACGCGGCCGGCGGTGCGCCCTGCATCGCGGCCCACGCGACCACCCGGGCGCTGTTCGCGGGCTACAACGGCCCGCTGTACCAGGTCCGGCGCGGTTCCGACCACGCGTACCGCGACGTGGGTCTGCTCTCCGTGGGCGGCTACGCCGACGCGTCGGCCCAGACGTCCTTCTGCGCCGGGACCTCGTGCGCCATCACCAAGATCTACGACCAGAGCAGCCACCACAACGACCTGGCCGTCTCCTGGGGCGGCTACTGGAAGGGGCCGGGCCCCAACGGCGCCGACGTCGGCGCGGACGCCTCGGCGCTGCCCGTGACGGCGGGCGGGCACCAGGTCTTCGGCGTCAAGGTCACCCAGGGCGTGGGCTACCGCATCGACCACGCCGACGGAGCTCCCACCGGCTCCCAGCCCGAGGGCATCTACATGGTGACCTCGTCCGAGTTCACCAACCAGTGGTGCTGTTTCGACTACGGCAGCGGCGAGAACAGCCACACCGACACCGGCGACGCCACGATGAACGCCGTCTACTGGGGCAACGCCTGCTGGTTCAAGGGCTGCACCGGCACCGGACCCTGGGTCGAGGCCGACTTGGAGAACGGGATGTTCCACACCAACACCGGCTCCAACAAGGACCCCGGCAACCAGGGTGTGCACTACCCGTTCGTCAGCGCCATGGAGAAGAACAACGGGACCAGCAACTTCACGCTGAAGTACGGGAACGCGGCGAGCGGCGGGCTCACCACCCCCTACTCCGGCCCCCTGCCCAACGGCTACTCGCCGATGAAGACCGACAGTTCCCTGCTGCTCGGGACCGGGGGCGACAACAGCGTCTCCGGCCAGGGCGAGTTCTTCGAGGGCGCCATCACCGCGGGCTTCCCCTCGGACGCCACCGAGAACGGGGTGCAGGCGAGCATCACCGCCGCCGGCTACGGCGGTTCGGGCACCGGCGGCGGCACGGCCGCTCCGCTGCGCAGCACCAGCGCCAACCGGTGCCTGGACGTCCCGAACTCCAGCCAGGCCAACGGCACCCAGACGCAGCTGTGGGACTGCAGCGGTGGCACGAACCAGCAGTGGACGCCCACCGGGGCCAAGGAGTTGCGGGTCTACGGCGGCAAGTGCCTGGACGCCGAGGCCAGGGGCACGGCGAACGGCACCAAGGCGATCGTCTGGGACTGCAACGGCCAGTCCAACCAGCAGTGGAACCTCAACGCCGACGGCACCGTCACGAGCGTGCAGTCCGGCCTGTGCCTGGACGTCAGCGCCTACGGCACCGCCAACGGCACCCTGATCCAGTTGTGGCAGTGCACCGGTGCCAGCAACCAGAGGTGGGCACGCAGTTGAGCTGACCGGCGGCGCCCGTTCCCGTACGCACCCCGGGCCGGGCCGTCCCACCACGGCCCGGCCCGCGCCACCTCGTACCTGCCGTCCCCGGCCCCCACCACCCCGTACCTGCCGTCCCCGGCCCCACCCACGCGAGGAGACAGCGAACCGATGAAGCCCACCCGACGCGCACTTGCGGCGCCCGGCCGTACGAGAGCGGCCCTCGCCGTCGCGGCCCTGGCCGCCGGCGCCGTCATGGCCGCGCCCGCCGTGGCCGCGCCCGCGGCGACGACCACCACCCTGTACGTCGCGCCGACCGGCAGCGGGAGCTCGTGCTCGGCCGCGGCGCCCTGCTCCCTGACCCAGGCGAAGGCCTCCGTGGAGGCCGTCAACGCGGGTATGACCGGCGACATCGTGGTGCAACTGGCGGGCGGGACCTACCGGTTGACCGCTCCGCTGACGCTCGGCGCCGCGGACTCGGGCGGCAACGGGCACCGGGTGATCTGGCAGGCGGCCCCGGGCGCGAGCCCGGTGCTGTCGGGCGGGCAGCAGGTGACGGGCTGGAGTCTGAAGGACTCCGCGAACAACATCTACGCGGCGCCGGTGCCGGCGGGCACCGACTCGCGGCAGCTGTACGTCGACGGGATGCTGGCGCCGCGGGCGGCGATCCCGATCTCGCGCGACGACGTGAGCATCACCGCCGGCGGGATGACGATCGTCAATCCGGCGCTGAACTACCTGGCCTCGCTGCCCCAGCAGAACCGGATCGAGCTGGAGAGCCGGAACTCCTTCACCGACCGCTTCGCGCCGGTGCAGTCCATCAGCGGGACGACGGTCACCATGCAGCAGCCCGCATGGAACAACAACAACTGGGGCTACGACACCCTGGCCAAGCCCTTCGCCGGCGGGTCGCTGCAGTTGGAGAACTCGTACGCGTTCCTGAAGTCCGCCGGACAGTGGTTCCTGGACCCGCAGGCGGGCCGGCTGTACTACAAGGCCCCCGCAGGCTGGCAGGCCTCGGCCCACGACATCGAGCTGCCGCGGTTGACGTCCCTGCTGCAGATCGGCGGCAGCAGCTACACCAGCCCCGCGCACGACCTCACCTTCCAGGGCATCGCCTTCAACCACACCACCTGGCTGCAGCCCGGCACCAACCTCGGCTACGCCGACCAGCAGAGCGGGACGTTCCTGGCGAGCGCCTTCAGCCAGCCCTCGGACTTCATGACCTCCTGCCAGTCGGGATGCCGGCTGTTCGAGGCCGCCCGCAACAGCTGGAACCAGGTGCCGGCGGCGGTGCAGGTCTCGGCGGCCTCCTCCGTCACCTTCTCCGGGAACTCCTTCGCCCACCTGGGCCAGGTCGGCCTGGGCATCGGCAACGACGCGAACGCCCACGCCTCCGGCCTCGGCCTGGGCGCTTCGGACGTCACGGTCTCGGGCAACACGTTCACCGACGACTCCGGGGCGGGCATCGTGGTCGGCGGCGTGCGGCCCGGCGCCCACCACCCGTCCGACGCCGTGATGACCAACCAGAACATCACGATCGGCAACAACCGGATCAGTGACGTCGCCAAGGACTACAAGGACATGGCCGGGATCCTCTCGACCTACGTCACCCACGCCGTCATCACCCACAACGAGGTCTCCGACCTCGCCTACGACGGCATCGACGTCGGATGGGGCTGGGGGGCCAACGACGCCGGCGGCAGCCAGGACTACCGCGACCGCGGCCTCTACGACTACCAGCCCGTCTACAGCACGCCGACGACCCTGAAGAACACCGTCGTCAGCTACAACAAGGTGCACGGCACCAAGCAGGTGTTCCACGACGGCGGCAGCATCTACACCCTGTCCGCCAACCCGGGCACGAGCATCGACCACAACTACGTCTACGACAACAGGAACACCGTCGGGCTCTACCTGGACGAGGGCTCCCGCAGCGAGACCCTCAGCAGCAACGTGGTCCAGGACTCGGGCGTGTGGGCCTTCACCAACGCCAGCGGCACCAACAACACCAACGACAGCACCTTCTCCGGCAACTGGTACAACGGGGGCGCCACCCAGGTCGCCACCGGGGCCCCGCACAACAACGTCCTCACCGGAAACGTCCAGGTCAGCGGCACCAACTGGCCGTCCGGGGCGCAGCAGGTGATCGCCCAGTCGGGCGTGACGGGCGGCGGTGGCGGTGATGTCAGCGGGGCGGTGCACGCGGTGGGGGCGGGCAGGTGCCTGGACGTGCCGAACGCGTCGACCTCCCCCGGCACCCAGACCCAGATCTGGGACTGCAGCGGTGCGGCCAACCAGCTCTTCACCCGGACGTCCGCCGGCGAGCTGACGGTCTACAGCGGTACGAGCCGGCTCTGCCTGGACGCCTACGGCAAGGGCACCACCAACGGCACCAAGGTCGCGGTCTGGACGTGCAACGGCCAGAGCAACCAGCAGTGGGCCTTCAACGCCGACGGCACCGTCACCGGGGTCGAGTCCGGGCTGTGCCTGGACGTGTCCGGCGCTTCCACCGCCAACGGCGCTCCGGTCCAGCTGTGGGCGTGCAACGGGCAGTCCAACCAGCGGTGGTCGCTGTCCTGAGGCTCCCCCCGGGTGCCCCGGTGCCTCGAGGCACCGGGGCACCTTGTTCCGCTACGCGGACAACGCTTCCGAAGTTGATGTTCCGCTTACATCTGCGGTACCGGGAGGCGACGCGCGGCTCGTTCCCCGTATGCCGTCACCAGGACCAGGCTCACCCCCAGACTGGTGTACATGCTGCAGACGGTCGCGGTGAGCAGGGCCCGGGCCCTGCGCGGGCCGACCGGCAGCCCGACGAAGCGGGCGAACGTGGTAGGCCGGCCGCTGGGCGGCGCTGCGCCAGGGCTTGTCGGGCGGGTGCTGGCGATGGGTTCCCATGGAGCAGGGCGCGAACTCGGTGGGGACCTTCGTCACGGCGGCGAGGGTCCGGCGCTGGGCACGATGGCGAGGCTTCTGCTCAGTGGCACCGGAGAGACGGCCGTGAGACAGCCGGTGAAGCGGCGTCTCGCCCCGGCCCGGCTGTGACCGGCTTGTCAGCGCCACGACGACGGAATTCCGGGGAGTCCGACCCCGAAGCAAAGCGCACGGGAGTCAGTGGAATTTCCGACTCCACTCGACTGCTGTGGACCCGTCAGCTTCCAACCCGAATCGTCTGACGCGTTCTGCGCCCACCCGGTCACCTGCGGCCTCCCTCAACCGTTCCAGTTCCGCCATGACGCCGTGCTCACCGGCGTCGGCGGCTCGAAGGAGGAGTCGCTCTGCGCCCGCCCAGTTACCGGCCAGCTTTCGGGACCGTGCCAGATCCAACAGGACGTAGGGGTCGGTGATCGCGGCGGCCTGCAGCAGTATCCGCTCTGCGCCCTCCCGGTCACCGGCAGCCTCCCGCATCCGGGCCAAGTCTCCCCACGCCTCGCCGTCGGAGTTGTTGTTGTCGATCGCCCGAAGCCGCAGGCGCTCCGCCCCAGCCCGGTCGCCGGCGCGCATGCGCAGCCGCGCCAGCCGAAGCAGCACACTGTTGGGAGTATCGGAAGCCTGCTGCAGGAGCCGCTCCGCGCCTTCCGAGTCGCCGGCCTGGTCCAGCAACTCCACCTGCCGGCTGAGTTCCCCGTGGCGACCGGGGTCGGCTGCCCGGAGTCGCTGCGCGCCTGCCAGGTCGCCGGCCCGCTCCCGCAGCCGGGCCAGATTCTTGAGAACACTGGTGTGGCCGGCGTCGGCGGCCTGCTGTAAGAGCCGCTCGGCGCCCGCTGGATCACCGGCCCGCTCCCGCAACCGGGCAAGGTCTTGAAGGACGTCGGTGTGGCCGGCGTCGGCGGCCCGCTGCAGGAGCCGCTCCGCGCCCACCAGGTCGCCGGCCTGCTCTCGCTTCCACGCCTGGAGCTGTACGAGGTTGGATCGTTGAATGCCGACGGCCCGTAGCAAAAGCAGTTCGGCTTCCTCTGCGTCACCCTCTTCCTCTCGCATGTCCGCCAGCAGCGACATGGCACTGGGGTGACCGTCCTCGGCGGCTTGCTGCCACAGCCGCTCCGCACCCGCCCGGTCACCGGCCTGGTACCGGACCGTGCCAAGAGGCGTCAGAGCTGCAGTGTGGCCGGTGTCGACGGCCCGCTGCAGGAGCCGCTCCGCGCCCTCCGAGTCGCCGAACTCCATCCGGCTCCGTACCAGGCTCATCAACTCGTCGGGATGGCCAGCCTCTGCGGCCCTCAGGATGAGCAGTTCTGCAGCCTCCGCATCCCCTTCCAACTCTCTCCTCCGGGCCAGCATCACGAGTGCCTCGGTATTGCCGGCATCGGCCGCCCGCTGCGCGAGCCGTTGTGAACCCACCGGGTCACTGATGAACCTCGTACGAGCCAGTCGGAGCAGGGCGCTGGTGTGGCCGCCCTCGGCGGCCCGCTGTGCGAGTCGCTCCGCGCCCTGAATGTCGCCCGCCTTGTCCTGCAGCAGCGCCAAGTCGACCAGGGAGCGGGTGTGGCCGGCCTCGGCGGCCCGCTGGTAAAGGGATGCACCGAGGCGGTAGCGGCCGCGCCAGACGGCCGCATCCGCCAAAGCGTGCAGGTCCAGCGCTGTGGCCGCGTGCTGCTCGACAGCGGTCCAGAAGGAGTCGGGCGGAAACCGGTAGAGCCTGGTGGCGCGGGAATACTGGTCGAGATAGTCGGCGAGGGCGTACACGTCGGGGAGAGAACCCATGCCAGTGGGGCGTGCGATGTCGCCCAGGGCTGCGACCACACCTTTGACCTTGGCCCTCGCGTACGCCAGCGCATCGACGAACCAGGTGTCCGGATCCGCGGCGGCCCGCAGTTCCTCAGTGAGGTAGCCGGGGGCGGCGGCTTCGAGCAGTGCGGCTGGCAGGGGAGACGTATGGCCGAGACGGCGAGCGTCCATGGCCGCAGTGATGACGGCTTTGCCGTAGGGGCCATGGGGGTGGGCTGCTTGTTCGTAGTGGTCGACCAGTTGCGGGCCGGCCGCCAGCGTCTGGGTGATCGTCCCA
Organism: Kitasatospora sp. NPDC036934; assembly: GCF_055608425.1. Lineage (NCBI taxonomy): Bacteria > Bacillati > Actinomycetota > Actinomycetes > Kitasatosporales > Streptomycetaceae > Kitasatospora > Kitasatospora sp. NPDC036934. The sequence goes on from NZ_JBVJQR010000030.1 coordinate 8,427, forward strand.
CCCGGACCGAATCGGTCAGCCGTGTCCAGCGGGGTCCCGTGGGTGGTGCGGGAGCGCAGGTCGTGGAGGGCCTGGTCCGTGAAAGTGCCAGGCACATCGACCACGCGGACAGGGCCGAGCAGCGCGCGGGCGTTCGGGTGCCGGTCGGCGCTGCTAGGCGTGGGCGTGACGGTCAGATCGCGGTAGTAGGCCGGCCACAGGGTCGCGATGACGACGACGGGTCCAGGCCCTTCCAGCCGCGTGCGCAGTGCTGCGGCCGCGGTCTCGCCTTCGGGGCCGGTGAGAAAGCTCTGCGCCTCGTCAAGCCAGAGTACGGTTCGCGGCTTGAGGGCGGCAGAGCCCAGGACAGCAAGGAGGCTGTCAACGGTCTTGGGGAAGACCAGGTTCCAGTCCGCCAGGCATGTACGGACGGCTTCGACAGCGGTGCGGGTCTTGCCGGTGCACGACTCCCCTCGCACGACCACCAGCACTGTCTCCAGGCAGGCGGCCGCGTCCTTCAGATGCTGTCGGAGGGACCGGTCGTGGTCACGTTCGATGTAGGTCGGCAACACGAAGGCGCCGACGCCCCGGTCTGAGGCAGCGCCAGGAACGGCCGGGTGGACGCCGAGCTGGGCGGGGGTCCACCGTGCCAACGGGCGCGGCTCATCCCTCGGAACGTCAGGCCGCGCGCGGGGCGGAAGGAAGGTGTTGTGCTGGGTGTTGTTGTTCCCGTACTGCTGGGCTGCCGGGCCGTAGAAGGTGACGCCGCTGTCGCCGGAACCGAAACCGGAACCCCTGGCCTCATCAGGGGTACTGGTGGTCGGGTCGGTCATGCCCCCGATCCGAAGCGGTTGTCCTGGCGGTTGTTGTTCCCGTGCTGTACCGCTGTCGGGCCGTAGAAGGTATTGCCGGACACTCCGCCTCCACTCGCCCGCGCATCCAAGGTCTCCTCCCTCATCAGCGCCCGCAGTTCGGCGGCGACCTGTCGCCGTGCGTCGTCGGTCAGATTCTCCAACAACGTCTCAAACCTGGTCCGCCAGGCCGCCTCCTGGCGGGCCCGCACGATCTCCGCCTCGTCGGCACCGGCCACCTCCAGAGCACTGGCCGTCTGGTCGAGGCGCTCCAGCTCGGCCCGCTCACGCTGTCCATCCCCACGCCCGAACAACCGGGCCACCCGCGTCCGTAACCCGGCCCACGCATCGGTGCCCGCAGCTTGGACCACCGCAGTACCGCCTGCCGTAGCCAGTGCCGCCAACGCTTCTTCCAACATCTCCGCTCCTTCTCGTTCTTCGGCCCTGCGACCGTACCGTCCCCTCGGTCCACGCGTAACAAGTTCACGGCAGGCTGCCACAGCCGGAGATCGCGATCTTCAACGGCGGTCGCGGGGACGCCGCCGCCCACCCGGCTCCATACAACGCGCGAGGCAATCCCTGACGGCGTCGACCAGGAACAGCGACCCAGAAGTGAGCCGGACGTCCATCGAACTCCCCGTCACCACAAGGGCGTTCCTCGCCCGCCCGGACACGGCCACCCTCACCACACTCCGCCTCGACGGCACCCCGCACGTCGCCCCGTCCGCTTCACCTTCGACCCGGCCACCGGACTGGCCCGGGTGACCACCCGGGCGGGGGCCCGCAAGGCACGGAACGTGGCGTCCACGGGACCGGAGGCCCGGGTGGCGCTCTGCCAGGCGGACGGCTTCCGCTGGGCCACCCTCGAAGGCCGGGCCACCGTCACCGACGACCCCGGGCGCCTGGCCGAGGCCCTCCGCCGCTACACCGCTCGCTACCGCGCGGCCCCACCCGCCCCACCAGACCTGGTCGTCCTCGAGATCGCCGTCGACCGCGTCCTGAGCCTCAACCTCTGAACCCCCGTACAGAACGAATCCCCGTGACGAAAGCGAAGTGACACCGCGATGCCCCCCCCGGTCCTCGACTCCACCCTCCACTACCGCGAGTCCGGCGCGCCGGCTCCCGGCGCCTCCGAGTCGCCGGGAGCTGCCGGAATCCACCAGAGGCGTTCATGCCCGGCTCATCTGCTGCTTGCCGCACCCGACTTGATGGACCGTCCCGTCATTGGCCGTGATCGTCGCCAGGATCCCGGGAAAGAGGTTGCGTGCCCGGCGAATCCCTCCCGCCGGTTTCCCTTTTCCGGTTCCACCGTCCTCGGCCGGCCGGAAATCCTCGGCGAGAACTCCGACGGAATTGCCGTTCACGCCGTGAACCGGATTCGGAGCCACCGCCGACCGGATGGCGGCCCGGAGCACCAGCTCCGGCGCAACGCCCGGGCCGTTCCCGCACGCCCACCCGACCCGACCAGTGGGGCGGTACAGTGAAAAGATCATCCGTGTCCTGGCCGCCGGCGCACCCGCCCGTCACGCACACGCACACTTCCGGGGGGAACGATGACGACACGCACCCGCACACTGTCCACCGCCGCGGCCCTGGCCGGGGCCGCGGTACTCCTGCTCGCCGGATGCGGCAAGAAGGACGTGCCCGCCCTGAACTTCGGCTCCGCGCAGCCGTCGGGGAACCGGCTCACCGCCCAGCCGCCGTCGGGTCGCTCGCTGGCGCTGGCCCAATGGCCGCACGCCTGCGAGGTGCTGGGCGACGCCGAGATCAAGGCGATCCTGCCGCAGGCCGCCGGCATCAAGCGAAAGCCGGTCAAGGTCACCGTCATCAACTTCAACCCGCTGGCCGAGGCGGACCCCGGCACGACGGGCGACGCGCCCGACGCCGGCTGCAAGTTCGGCTTCGGCCTGCCCGACAAGTACGAGAGCGACAGCAACAGCAGCGTCACGCTCACCTTCACCGCCGTCGCCGACCCCGCGCTCGTCGCGAAGGGCTACGCCAAGGACCTGGCCCGCGCCCGTGAGGACGCGACCAAGTATCACAAGGAGTTCCAGGACCTCGGCACCTCACTGGGCCCGCAGGGCTGCTACACCGACGACCTCGCCAGGGGCAACCTGACCTGCCACCAGGGGCCGTACGAGTACGAGCTGAGCGGCACCTCGACGGCCGGCGGCGTGGGGGAGTACCCGAAGGCGGACCGGAACTGGAGCGACAAGGTGCTGCGCCAGGTCGCCCGCACCCTCAGCGCGCGCATGCCCTGACGGCGGCGGACCGGCCCGCCCGGCATCCGGCCCACCGCCGGCGGTGGTCGGCCGGATGCCGCCAGAGGAACCCTGACGACCGGTCGGCGAACGGCCGGTCAACGTTGAGCGGAAGTTCATTGGTTCAATTTCGTACGTATTTCGCGTGCTTGTGATTCTCGTCGCATCCAAGCCTTCTGACGGCCTTTTAGCGCCGTGACGGTCCGGTGCACCGTTGCGTGAGCGTTACTGTGTGGAGCGGCAATGTGGCTGCTCGGACCGGGCACGCCTGCTTGCGACTCAAGTTTCTTTCGTGGTGCGCGTGCGATGAACCGTGTTCGCGCCGCCTTTTGGGAGAGGCGACTTGGCCCTCGAATTCATCCCGGCCCGTCTAGACGACGTGGACGGTCTGTTGACGCTCTACCGCCAGGTGTACGGGCGGAGCTACGCGCTGCCGCTCGGCACCGACCCCGAGGTGATGGCCCGTGAGATCACGGCCCCGGACACCACCTGGCTGGTGGCCCGGGAGCCCGGCGGCGACCGGCTGCTCGGATCCATCCTCGGCACGGTCGACCCGGCCGCGCGGATCGGCAAGCTGCAGGGGCTGGTGATCCACCCAGACGCCCGTGGGCTCGGCGGGGCCAACCTCGCCGTCCAGCATCTCGCCGACCAACTGCTGACGGGCGACCACCCGGTCGACTCCGTGTACGCCACCGCCCGGACCGACACCACCGCCCCGCAGCGCATCTGCCTGAAGTCCGGCTTCCGCGCGCTCGGCGTGCTGCCGAACCTGCGCAAGGCCGCCTGGCACGAGACCATGGTGCTGCTGGCCAAGCACCGCGCGGGCGTGCTGGAGCAGCGGCTCCCGGTGTACAAGGTCCCGTCCGAACTCGGCGGGCTGGTACGGGCGCTGGCGGACGTGCCGGGGCCCGCGCAGCGACCGGAGCTCGTGGACGAGCCGCTGCCCCGGCCGAGGAAGGGCGGCAGCGTCGTCCGGGAGCTGGAATTCATCGACGCGCCGGCCTTCGTGAGCCGCCGGTTCGACGGGCTGGAGGAGTGCTTCTACCCGTTCCACGAGCCGAACGTCATGCTCTCCGCCGCCGACGGCGCCTACGAGGTGTACGCGCACCTCAGCCCCGCCGACGGGTACTGCACGCTGATCGGCATCGAGCTCGCGGAGATCGGCGAGGAGCTCGACACCATCACCGACCGGCTGGCCGCGCACGGCGCCCGGTACATCGAGGCCCTGGTGCCGCTGGACAGCTACCACCTGTTGCGCCGGCTGCTCGGACACGGCTTCCTGCCGGTGGCGGCCTACCCCGCCATGCGCCGGGAGGGCGAGGGCTTCCGCGACCACGTGGTACTCGCCCGGATCCTGCAGCCGCTGGACTTCCGGGGCCTGGCCATCGACGCCGCGTTCCAGCCGTTCACCGAGCAGTACATCGAGCTGTGGAAGAAGCAGCACCTCGACACCCACGGGATATTCCAATGAACACGTACCTCCAACCGGTCTCGGTACCGGACCCCGAAGCACTCGCCCACGTACAGCAGCTGGTCGACCTGGCCGAGCCGTACCGCGCCGGGGACGACGTGGACGCCCTGTTCACGGCGGCGATGAACGAGATCAACGCCTGGCACGCCGAGCGCTCGCCCTACTTCGGCAGGCTGTGGGAGGCCGAGGGGCACCCCCTGGAGTCCATCGAGGAGCTCCACCGACTGCCGTTCGTGCACGCCAACTTCTTCAAGCTGCACGAGGTGCTGTCGCTGCCGCGCGAGGAGACGCTGCTGACCCTGACCTCCTCCGGCACGACCGGCCAGAAGTCGCAGATGGCCTTCGACGACTTCACCCTGCGCAACGGCCAGCGGATGGTCGCCCGGGTCTTCGACCACTACGGCTGGATCAGGTCCGAAGGCGACGAGCCGGTCAACTACCTGCTCTCCAACTACCAGCCCCGGCCGGGCCTGAACCTCGGCACCTCGTTCACCGACGAGTACCTGTGCCACTTCGCTCCCGTCCGCTCGGTCGAGTACGCGCTCAAGCACACCGGCAGCGGCCACGAGTTCGACCCGTTCGGCTGCGTCCGCGCGCTGATCCGCTTCGCCGAGGAGGGCGCGCCGGTCCGGATCCTCGGCTTCCCCGCCTTCCTCTCCTTCACGCTGGACCGGATGCGCGAACTCGGCCTGCCGCCCCTGCGGCTGAACCCGGAGTCTCTGGTGGTCTTCGGCGGCGGCTGGAAGGGCAACGCGGACAAGCAGGTCGCCAAGCCGGAGCTGTACCGGCGCATCCACGAGCAGCTCGGCATCCCGGACGGGCGGATCCGCGACGGCTACGGCGCGGTGGAGCACTCCGTCCTGCACATGGAGTGCCCCAACCACCGGCTGCACGTCCCGGTCTGGGCCCGCCAGCTGGTCCGCGACGTGCGCACGCTCCGGCCGCTGCCGTACGGCGAGAGCGGCTACCCCCAGTTCATCTCGCCGTACATCACCTCGGTGCCGGCCCAGTCCGTGCTGATGGGCGACCTCGTCACCCAGCACGCGCCGGAGGAGTGCGGCTGCGGCCTGCCCACGCCCTGGTTCGAGGTGCACGGGCGGGCCGGACTCAGCCGCAACCGCAGCTGCGCCGTCGCCGCCGCCGAACTGCTCAAGACCGAGGGGACAAAGTGACTCAGCACTACTGGCAGGGCGCGTGGGTGGACGACGCGGAGGCGGCGGCCCGCCTGGAGCGCCTCGACGAGTACGCCGCCGGTGCGCTGGCCGAGCGGCTCAGCCCGATCACCGTGCTCGCCGCCTGCGACCGCCTGGCCGTCGCGCTGGCCGACCCGGCGGGCGAGCACTCCGTCAAGCTGGCGGGTCTGCTGCGCGAGGCGGGCGTGCCCGAGGACGAGACCTCGCGGACGATGCGCGACCTGACCGAGGCGCTGTCCCGGGAGGCGTTGGAGGTCAAGCTGACCCGCGAGCTCGGCGGCATCGACCCCGGGCGGCTGGCGCGCTTCGACTTCCGCCGGGAGATCTTCGAGGGCTGGCTGCCGGTCGGCCTGCTGGTGCACATCGCTCCCGGCAACGCACCCGCCGCCGCGGCGCTCACCGTGGTCGAGGGCCTGCTCGCGGGCAACCTCAACGTCGTCAAGACCAGCGGCGAGGGGCGGTTCACCCATGAACTGCTCGCCACTCTGGCCGAGTTCGACGGCACCGGGGCGATCGCCCGGCAGGTCGTGGTGCTCGGCTTCCCGTCCTCGCGAACCGACTGGCTCCAGCGGCTGTGCGCGGCCGCCGACGCCGTCGCCGCCTGGGGCGGCGAGGAGGCCATCGCCTCGATCGCCGCGCTGATACCCGCCGGCTGCCGGCTCGTCGACTGGGGCCCGAAGCTCTCCTTCGCGTACCTGACGGCCGACGCCTGGTCCGCCCCCGAGACGCTGGACGGCATCGCCGACGACATCTGCCGCCTCGAACAGCAGGCCTGCGCCAGCCCGCAGGTGGTGTACCTGGACACCGAGGACGAGGACGAACTCTTCGCCTTCGCCGAGCGGTTCGCCGCCGTGCTCGCCGCCCGCGCACCCGCACCGCAGGACCGGGAGCAGCTGGAGAGCGCCGAGATCACCAACACCGTCCTGGTGGCCCGGCTGGAGGAGCACCTCGGGCTCACCAAGGTGCACGCCGCCCCCGACGCGAGCTGGCACGTGCTCGCCGACACCCGCAGCGCGCTGCGCGCCTCGCCCCTGCACCGCACGGTCTGGGTCAAGCCGCTGCCGCGCAAGCGGATCGCCGAGGTGCTGCGCCCGATGCGCCGCTACCTGCAGACCGCCGGGATCGGCGCGAGCCGCACCGACACCGCGGAGCTGGCCGGCGCGGTGCTGGCGGCGGGCGTCCAGCGGGTGACGGTGCCCGGCGGAATGCTCGGCAGCTACGACGGCGAGCCGCACGACGGCGTGTACGCGCTTCAGCGCTACAGCCGCCGGGTGGACGTCCAGCTGGACGGGCGGTTCACCGGGGACGCCTGCCTGGACGACCTGGTCGGTGCGCGCGCACTCACCCCTCCGGCGGTCGCGGTGACCGCCAAGACCGAGTTCGAGCAGCTGCAGACCGACCTCAGCCGTGCGGAGGTCTTCTTCCGCAGCGGCGGCAGCTCCGGCGCGCCCAAGCTCTCCGCGTTCAGCTGGGACGACTACCACGAGCACATGCGCTCCGGCGCGGAGGGCCTGCTCGCGGCCGGGTTCGACCCGCGGACCGACCGGGCGATGAACCTCTTCTTCGGCGGGCAGCTGTACGGCGGGTTCTCCAGCTTCTTCTCGGTGCTGGAGACGCTCGGGGCGGTCCAGTACCCGATGATGGCGCAGGACGACCACGCGGCGGTCGCCCGGTCGGTGGTCGAGCACCGGGTCGACACCCTGTTCGGCATGCCGAACTACCTGCTGCGGATCTTCACCGAGGGCGCGGACCTGCTGCGCGGGTACCGCGGTGTGCGCAAGCTCTTCTACGGCGGCGAGCACTTCCCGGCCGGCCAACGCGAGTGGCTGCGCGAGGAGTTCGGGGTCGAGGTGATCCGGGCCGGCGCGTACGGCAGCGTGGACGCGGGCCCGCTCGGCTACCAGTGCCCGGACGCGCCGGAGCGGGTCTACCACCTGTTCAGCGGACTCCACACGCTGGAGATCCTCGACCGCGAGGAGGACCGGCCCGCGTCGGCGGGCGAGGCCGGGCGGCTGGTGTTCACCGCGCACACCCGGCGCGGGCAGCGGCTGGACCGGTACGAGATCGGCGACCTCGGGCGCTGGCTGACCGAGGACTGCCCGTGCGGTCGGCGCACCCCGCGTTTCGAACTGCTGGGGCGCTTCGGCGACATCTTCCGCAGCGGCAGCCACTTCCTCAACTACCGGCGGTTCGTCCAGGTCGCGGAGGAGCGGCTGGAGCACCACGGTGCGCTGCAGATCCTGCTGGACGAGGACGACGCCGCCAACGAGACGCTGACCGTCCGGCTGGAGGGCCGGCCGCAGGACGGGCCGGGCGTCCGGGAGTTCCTGGACGGGTACCCGGACCTCGCGGCGGCGGTGGAACGGGACCGGCTGGTGGACCTGCGCGTGGAGTGCGTCCCGGCCGCGGAGTTCGCGCAGACGGCGGCGAGCGGGAAGCTGCTGGCCGTGGTGGACCGGCGGTCCAGGAACCGCTGACGTTCCCAAGGGCGCGGGGCGACCGCGCGAGCGGCCGTGCATCGTGGGAAGATGCACGGCCGCTCGCGCGGTTCTCCCAGCGCGCGGACGTCAGTTCGCGCGCTGGTCGACGAGGCGGATCAGTTTGCCCGTGCGCGGGTTGATGTCCAGTCCGTCCGGTCCGACCCACTCGAAGGCGAGCGGGTGGATGTTCTCCTTCCGGACTTCCGCGCCGAACATCGGCCGGGCCTCGTCCAGCACGGCGAGCAGCTCCCGCTCGAAGTCGGCCGAGCGGGCCGGGCCGGCCAGCCGCAGGAGCAGTTCGTCCTTGGCCTCGCGGTGGCGGAGCACGACCTGCAGGTCGGCGACCGCACCCTGGCGGTCGGCCCGGGCGGCCATGGCGCGCAGATCCTCCAGGTAGACGGTGACCACGCCGACCCGGGCGCCCTCCTCGGAACGGCCGAGCAGCCGGAAGCGGCGTCGCGGGTAGTCGACCCACTCGGCCATGTCGCCGACCGGGTAGCGGATCACCGGCATCAGACGACGCACCAGGTCGGTGGCGACGACCCGGCCCGCACAGCCCTCCTCGGTGATCGGCTCGCCGGTCTCGGGGTCGAGCAGCTCGATCACCTTGTCGGGGCCGAACACCTCGTGCACCCGGGTGTCCGGCTCGTCCGCCACCGGCCCGGCCAGGATGCCCGCGTCCACACTGGCGTAGCCGATCGAGCGGACCCGCGCGTTCGGGAAGGCGGTGGCCATGAGCGCCAACTGGTCGCCGTAGAAGGCCTCTCCGGCGAACAGCGCCAGCCGGACCTGCGGCAGCGCCCCCACGGTCTCGGTCACCTGGCGGGCCAGCCGGCACAGTGAGGTCGGCGGTGCGGCGATCACCGTGGCGCGGAAGTCCCGCAGGGTCTCGACGGTGTAGTCCAGTGGCGCCGCACCGCCGATCGGCAGCTGCACCACCGGGACCGGCGCCTCCTGGAAGGCGTTGAGGGTGAAGACGAAGCTGGAGTACAGCTCCCCGGCGTAGAACAGATTGGCCGCCCGGTCGCCCGCCCGCACCCCGGCGGCGGGCAGCCCGCCGGCGAAGCGCCGGGCCATCGCACGCCACTCGTCGCGGGTGTAGACCGAGACGCGCGGTGCGCCGGTGGTGCCGCCGGTCTTGAAGACGATGCCGTCCTGGTGCGGGCCGGTGAGCAGGCCGCTGCGCTCGATGCCGTGGGCGCCCCAGTAGGCGGTGTGGTCGATCAGCGGCAGCGCAGACAGGTCGGCGACGTCGCCGGGCAGTCCGGCGTAGAGGTCGCGGTAGAAGGGCGAGTGCCCACGTACATGGGCCAGGAGATCAGCCAGCTGATGATCAGTCATGTCATCCAAACCTGCGATGTGATTGCCCGTTGATCGTAACCGCATCGCCGCGGGCCGGACGCCGGGCATCGTGGCCGGCCCGAACCGCTGGTCGTCCAGGTCGCGGAACCGCGGGCTGAAGCGACGCGTGCATGGACGACGGGCGCGCGGAGTACCCCGCGCACTACGAGCGGGTCTGACCCGCGGCGTGCCCGGTAGGCGTTCGGGCTTCGGGGCGGGCTACGGGCGGTGGTGCCGTGGTGCCGTGAGGGCCACCAAGATGTCCCGCAGTTCGTCGAGCGCTGCCCGGCGGCCGTACGCGGTGGCGACCCCGGTCACATTGAGAACGATCTCGTCCACTCCCGCACGTTCGAACCCGGCCAGCCGGTCGGCGAGTTCCGCACCGCTCCCGTACAGGAAGCCGCCGCCCCGGACCAGTGCCGCCGCGGCGGCGGAGGGATCGCCCGGTTCTGCCGGGAGCGCGACGCCCGCGCGGCGGAGCATGGCGGTGTAGTGCGGGGCGCGCAGGTGGTGGCCGTTGCCCGCGAGGGCGAGGTCGACGGCGCGGCGGTCGGGACGCTCCAGCGCGAGCGGGACGATCGCGGTGAGCCGGGGCGCGGGGCGTCCGGCTGCGGCGGCACCGGCCCGCAGGGCGGGCACGATCGTCTCGGCGAGGTAGGCCGCCGGGGTCATCCAGGTGACCGCCACGTCGGCGACGGCTCCGGCCAGTTCCGCCATGGCCGGGCGCAGCACACCGAGGCCGAGTTCGACCGGCGGGCCGGGGACCGGGGCGAGTTCGGCGTCGCAGGCGAAGTACTCGCCGTGCAGGTCGGCGCTGCCCCGGTGGAGGAGGTCCCGGACGATGGTCAGGTATTCGCGGGCGGCGGTCAGCGGGCTCGCGTACGGGGCGCCGAGCATGCGGCGCTGCAGGGCGCGGGAGCCCGGTCCGAAGCAGGCGGTGACGGGGTGACCGGTGGTGAGGGCGAGGGTGCGGGCCTGGAGGGCGGCGTCGAAGGGGTGCCGGGAGGGCATCAGGGCGACGCCGGTGCCGCAGGGCGTGCGGAAGCCGTGGGCCGCGGCGACGGCGAACATCTGGTACGGGTCGCCGCCGCTGCCCTGTCCCTGCCACAGGCGGTGCGCGGTGCTCCACTGGGTGAGGGCGGCGAAGGGCAGGATCTGATCGCCGCGCTGGGGGTCGAAGGGGACGAAGATGGAGTATTCGGTCATGGCGGCGGTCACCGCTCCCAGGCCGGGGAGGACGGCAGCGCGGGGGAGGGCAGCAGCCAGGGCGCCGGGGTGCCGTAGCGGTGGCGCAGCAGGTGGGCGAGGAGGCCCGGCACACCCGCGGCGAAGTCGTGCTTGTCTCCGAGGGTCAGGGCTCCCCGCTCGTCGAGTCCGGCGTGTGACCCGATCAGCGCGGTGCACAGGTCGGCCGCGCGGTCCGCGCCCGCGTCGAGCAGGAACTGGCCGTCCCCGGCCAGGCCCCAGAAGGCGCCGAGGGGGGCTCGGGCGGCGGAGTGCGCGACCGCGACGGCTGCGGCGCGGGCGGTGTCGGCGTGGCTCTGTTCGCCGGTGCGTCGGCCGAGTTCCAGGAGGAAGGCGCCGATTCCGGCCGGGCCGGCCCACCAGCCGTGGCGCCGGGGGCCTCCGTCCGGTCCTTCGGGCCACCAGGCGGCGAGGGCAGGGGCGTCGGACGGGTCGCCCGGCACCGCGCGGGTGAGCGCCGCGGCGACGAGTCCGTCGCCGACCCGGCGGGCGACGGCCGTCAGCTCCGGCTCCCCGAGGGCGTCGGCGGCTGTCAGCAGGAACCAGCCGATCCCGGCCGTGCCGACGGCGAAGCCGTGGTACGCGGTGGGTCCGCCGGTGCCACCCGGCCAGTGGAGGCCGCCGGAGCCGTCGGGCAGCGCGGTCTCGGCCAGGTGCAGGGCGCATTCCCGGGCGCGGTCGCGCAGGGCGGTCTCGCCGGTGGAGCGCCACAGGTGCAGCAGGGTGGCCCCGGTGCCCGCGACGCCGTGGGCGATGGTCGGGACGTGCCAGCGGGTGGGGAGTTGTTCGCCGAGGTCCAGCGCGTGCCGGAGGGTGATGGGGTCGTCGGTGGCGAGGGCGGCGTCGGCGGCGGCCCAGCAGGCCCCGGCGAAGCCGTTGTACAGACCGGGCAGCAGGCGGCGGCCGGGGGCGCCGAGATTGCGGTCCCACCAGCGGTCGACCTGGACCAGCGCGTCGTCCAGCGGGCCGGCGAGGGCCTCGGCCCGGTCCTGGGGCATCCGGGGCAGGGCGCGTCGGGCCTGGAGCAGGACGCCGGTGACCCCGGCCGCTCCGGCCTGGACGGAGCGCGGGTCGTAGCGGCCGTTGGAGCCGCGCGGTTCGATCAGGGCCGCCTCCCGGGGCCGCAGGGCGTTCAGCACGGAGAGCAGGGCGTCGTGGACGAGCCGGTCCCCGTCGAGGCCGGGGGGCGCGCCGGACGGCCCGGGGGCGTCGGCGGGGAGTGCGCGAGCGCCGGTGCCGGGTGCCGGGCGCAGGCACCGTAGGGCGTGCTCCCAGCTCCACCGCCGTGCAGGATCGGCCGCGGTCAGCCCCCGGACCGCCGGGGCGAGCCGCCGCGCCGCCCGGGAGCGGCCGGCCAGCAGGTCCAGCGCGCTCGGCGCGCCCGTGGGCCGCTCGCCCGTGCCCGCGGCCCGGGGCCGTTGGAGGCCGAGCGATTCCAGGATGGCGCCGGCGGCGTAGCGGTCCATCGCCTCGTCGGCGAGGAGGACGGCCCGGGGGTCGGCAGTGAGCTTCTCCGGCGGCGCGTAGCCCTTGGTGGTGAGGCGGGCGATGGGTGTCCCGGTCTCGGCGGCGCCTTCCAGGTCGATCAGCCGGAGCCGGCCGTCGGGGGCGACGAGGAAGTTGTCGGGAGTGACGTCGCCGATGACGACGCCGTGGCGATGGGCGGCCCGCAGGAGTTCGATCAGCTGTACGGCGAGCTCGATGACCGGTTCCTCGGCGAGCGGTTCGGCGTCGTCCTCGGCCGGGAAGAGCAGTTCGCGCAGTGGGCGGCCGGGCAGTTCGCTCTCCACCAGGAAGAGGTTGTCGCCCAGTTCGAGGAGGTCGACGAGTTCGGGCACGGGGACGGCTCCGGCGAGGCGGGCCAGCATCGCGGCCTCGTGCCGCATCAGGTCGCGGGTGTCGGTGCCGTCGGGCTGCGGCTCGACCCAGGCCCGGCAGTGTTTGATCACCACCGGACGGCCGGTGCGGGTGTCCACCGCGCGGTGGACACCGCCCCGGTTGGTGTGGCGGATGGTGGCGGTCACCCGGTACCGGCCTCCGATCGTGGCCTCGTCGGTGCCGGTCGGCTGGTGGGCCGTCGCCTCGTCCGTCGTGTCCGCCTGCTGGGCCTGCTGTGCCTGCTGGGCCGGTGCCTCCGCCGGCGGTGCGTCCTCGGGGCGGCGGGCCACCGGGTCGCGGGCCCATGCGGGCGGGGTGTACCAGCCCCGCCGCAGATCGGGTGTCAGGGAGCCGTCCGGCGCGAGGATCAGCTCCTGGCGCACCCCGTGGTCGTCGAGTCGGCTGTGGCCGGTGAACGCGCCGTACCGGTAGTGCACGAGCCCGCCCCGGTACTGCCGGTCGGAGAGGATGCGGGGGCCGCGCAGTCCGGCGAGCAGGGTGTGCAGCTCGTCCAGCAGCCGGGTGAACTGCTCGTCGGTGGCCGGGTAGACGGTGAGGAACTTGCCGCTCGCCGACGGGTCGTTCTGCCGCCCCAGTGACGCGCGCAGCAGTTCGGCCGTGCCGACGTACTTGAACGGGACGGACCGGGCGATCAGCGCGCCGCCCGTCCTGCGCAGGACCTCCTCGGCGTCAGCGGGCACCGCGGAGACGTGGATCTTCCAGCCCTGGGCCCGGGTGTGGGAGCGGGAGGGGCTGACCCGGCACCAGTAGTCGCCCGGCACGAGCTGCCAGCAGCCCGCCGGGTCGGTCGCCAGGAGGCCCCGCACCAGGTCGTCGTAGTCCATCTCAGCGGCTCCCGGCCCGGGTGAGCGGGCTGAACGCCAGCGGCAGGACGGACATCCCCCGCCCCATCATGCTGGGCCGCCACGTGGGGTGTTCGATCTCCAGGGAGAGGTCGGGGAGCCTCTCCAGCAGGGCTCGGATCGCCACCGCGCCCTCCAGCCGGGCCAGGGGCGTACCGAGGCAGTGGTGGATGCCGTGGCCGAAGGCGAGGTGTGCCCGGGGCGGGCGGTTGATGTCGAAGCGGTCCGGATCGGGGAACTGCTCCGGGTCCCGGCTGGCGGAGCCCAGCGCGATCAGGACTCTGGCGCCCCGGCCGGGGATGACGGTCTCCCCCACCCGGTAGGGCTCGGTGGTGAACCGGTTGGTCGCGAAGGTCAACGAGCCCTCCCAGCGCAGCACCTCGTCCACGGCCTGGTCGATCAGCGACCAGTCCGCGCGCAGGGCCGCGAGTTCGGCGGGGTGGCTCAGCAGCGCGTACACGCCGTTGGCGATCAGGTTGAGGGTGGTCTCGTGACCGGCGAGCAGGAGGAGGAAGGCGGTGGCCCTCAGCTCCTCGTGGCCGAGCCGGTCGTGGTCCTCGTCCATGGTGCGGATCAGCGCGCTCAGCAGGTCCTCGCCGGGCTGTCGGCGCTTGGTCTCGATCAGCTGGTCGAGGTAGGCGGTGATCTCCTCCAGCACCTGCCCCTCGCGGGCGGGGTCCTCGGGCGGGACGATGATGTCGGCGGTCCAGGCGCGGAAGGCCTCGCGGTCGAGGAACGGCACACCGAGGAGGTCGGTGATCACGCCGAGGGAGAGTGGCATGGCGAAGTCCTCGACGAGTTCGACCGATCCGGCGTGCTGGAAGCCGTCGATCAGCTCGGCGGCGGCGGCCTCGACGAGCGGGCGCAGCGACTCGATGCGCCGGGCCGAGAACTCTCGCGAGACCAGCCGGCGCAGCCGGGTGTGGTCCGGCGGGTCAGCGGTGAGCATGTTGGTTCCGATGACGTTCGGACCGAGCTGTCCGGTCGCCCGGTACCAGTTCTTGCTCAGGGTCGGGTCCTTGACGGCGGCCAGCACCTCCTGGTAGCCGACGATCAGCCAGGTCACGCTGCCGTCGGGCAGCCGGACCCGGTGGACCGGCCCCTGGGCGCGCAGCTCCTCGAGGACCGCGTACGGGTCGGTGGCGAGGGTGCGGCGCCGGGGGCCCAGGTCGACGACGGGGTGCTGGTCGGTTCCGGTGGACATGCGGGCGGGGCCTTCCTTCTGGGCTGAGCCGGTCGGCGGGTCAGGGCGGCGGGGCAGGGCGTGGCGGTGGCCGGGGCCGGTCCTCAGACGTGGCGGCGCAGGACCCCGCGGTCGACCCGCCACAGGGCGAGGCCTTCGGGGGCGGGCGGGGCCTGCCGGACGGGCGGGGCCGGGGTCGCAGGCCCGTCGGGGGCTTCCCCCAGCAGGGCGGCGGCGGCACCGAGCGGGGTCCGCGCCGCGAGGGCGTCCTCCTGCCGGCGGCGCAGCGAGGCCCTGGCCAGGGCCTCGGGGGCGGTGGCGGCGGTCCGGTACGCGGGGGCCCCGGCGGCCAGGCCGTCGGCGAGCCGGTCCGCGTCCGCTCCGGCCCTCCAGCAGAGGACGTGGACGGCCACGGCCCGCCCGGACGGGCTGCGACCGGTGAGGGAGGTGCGGCCCAGCACCGGGTGGCCGTGCCGCAGGGCCGCCGCCTGGGCGGTGCCCTCGGGGCCGAGCAGGGCGGTGAGGTGGTCGGTGGCGGCGGCGTCGCAGGCCAGGGAGAGGAGGACCAGTCCGTCCAGTTCGGGGGAGAGCGCGAGAGGGTGTCCGCCCCGCCGCCCCCGGTCCTCGGACGGTCCGTCGGCCGCGTCGGATGCGGCGTAGGCCTCGTAGGCCCCCTGGGCCGCCGGCGGCGACGGTCGGGCCGCCGCGTCGATCGCCGCCAGGATCCGGTCCGGGTCCAGCGATGGCCCGGTCAGGGCGAGGCCGGCCACGGCCCGCCGGTAGTGCCGGTCCGTGAAGGCGGCCGTGTCAGCCGGGGTGAGCCGGGCGAGCGCGTCCGCGTCGGCCCACCGGGTGGCGGCCAGGCCGTGGCCGGGGAGGGCGGCGTCGGCGACGGCGGGACCGAGGGCGAGCAGGGGGTTGGCGGCCGCCTGGCGGTGTTCCACCAGGACGGCCTGCCGCTCGGCCTCGAAGACGGTGTCGGCCAGGTCGGAGGTGCCCAGCAGGCCGGCGAGGCGGGCCGAGAGCGCGGGGGCGTCCTCGGGCAGGCTGACGGCGCTGAACCGGGTGGTGGTGTTGTCGGTGACTCCGCGCACCGGCGGCATCGAAGCCGGCCCCGGCGGCCCGGCGGCGATGCGGAGGTGCTCCGCCAGGTGTGCGGCGCCGAGGGCCGCCGGGCGGTCGTCGGCCGAGCCGGCGCGCACCAGCAGGACCGCGCCGGCGGTCCGTGCTCCCGGCCGTTCCAGCAGGCGGACGCGCAGTCCGCCGAGGTCCACCGAGGTCATGCCCATGTCCCACTCTCCAGGAAGTCCTCCGGTACCGCGCCGAGTGCCACCGTCGCCGGTGTCAGTCCTGCCGCCACGGACGGGAGCAGACCGTCGACGGCCCGTTCCCCCACCGCCGCCGCGAGCGCGGTCAGTTCGGGCTCGCCGCGCAGTCGGCGGCGCCGTTCGTCCACGGCGCCGAACGGCTGGTCGACCTGGGACAGCAGGGCGGTGCGCAGCCGTGCGGAGGCGTCCCGCCGTTCGGCCTCCGGGACGGGTCCGGAGAGCACCGAGTGGACGGTCTCCCGCAGCAGGTGCAGCGCCTCGCGCGCGTGCTCGGGCGCGACCTGCGCCTGGACGGCGAGCGCCGCGGTGCCCCGGCCGTCCGGTCCGCCGAGCCGGAAGGCGCCGAGCCCGTAGGCCAGGGGGCGTTCGCCGCGCAGCGCGCGGGCGAGGCGTCCGCCGAGGCCGTGGCTGCCGAGGAGTTCCACGGCCAGCTCGAGCGCGCCGGGCGCGGGCGGGTCCACCGGCAGCGCGAGGGCGACCCGGACGACGGCGCCGGGCAGCGGGACCGTGCGCCGGCCGCCGTGCCAGTGTCGCGGTCGCGGCTGTCGCACGGCCCCTGGCGCGGGCGCGGGCGCGTCGTCGCCCGCGCTGCGGTGGGTCACGGCCCGGTCGCCGCAGTTGGCGGCGAGGTACGCCCGCACGTCCTGCGGTCCGATCGCGGCCAGGCTCTGCTCCGTCCCGAGCGCGGGCCGGTCGGGGGCGCCCGTGGCGGTGGCCTCCAGGAGGTCCAGCAGCCGGGTGTACGGGTCGTCGCGGTACGCGGTCGCCAGGCGCAGCTGGGCGGCGACGAGTTCGCGGAGGCGGTCGGCCCCGGGCGGCGCGGCCAGGGCGAATGCCGTCCCGACCTCCGCGAGGTCGTCGTCCAAGCCGGACCAGAAGGCGAACGAGGAGCAGTGCGGGGCCAGTCGGTGGCGGGTGTGCCAGACCCTCGCGCGGGCCAGGGTGCCGGGACCGCCCGCCCGGGGGTCCATCAGGTGGCGTGCCGCGAGTGCCGCCAGGCCCGCGCGGTCCTGCGGGTCGTCGGCGGGGCCGTGCGGCAGGTCGACGATCACCGCTCGGCCCGTGTCGGGGGCGGCGCTCACGAGCGGTGCTCCGAGGCCGTGCCGGGCCCGGGGGCGAGGTCCTGGACCGTCAAGCGGCCCGGGTTCGCGGCCAGGGCGGCGAGCTGCCCCTTGGTGAGCCGTTCCCGGCGGCCGCCGAGGAGCCCGTCCAGTCCGGCGGCCAGTTCGTCCAGCAGGGCGAGCACGTCCGGTGTGGAGTCGTTGACCTCCACTTCCAGGCACGCGTACCGGCCCAGCGGGGCGACGCCGTCCTGCGGGGAGCGGAACTCCACCAGGTCGACGCTGTAGGCCAGCCAGGCCGGGATCTCCCGGAAGGCGCCGGTGCGCTTGTGCCGCACCTGGGTCAGCACGCCGACGGGGGCGAGGCGCCCTCGGGCCATGCCGTACCGGCGGAGGTGGCCGACGGGCAGTACGGCGGGGTCGTTCAGCAGGGCGCCGACCCGGGCGGGGTCGACCTTCTCGCTGACCTCCAGGCAGTCCCGGCGCCCGTCCCACAGGACGGTCTGCTTCAGGCGCAGCCAGGCGACCGAGGAGGCCCGGCCCGAGTTGACCACGCAGCCCAGGGAGTGCCCGGCGCGGGTCAGGCCGAAGTCGGCGTCGTCGGCGTACATGGTCGACTGGGTGACCGTCACCGGCGGTGAGCAGGAGGTCAGGTGGCGGTCGAAGAGGCCGTCCGTCAGGAGGTCCAGGGGCGCGGACCGTGCCTCGGCGGGGTCCAGGCGCCATTTGAACTCGTACTCGGTGCCGACGGACCGCCGGACGGCGGGCGGCACGCGAGTCACGGGGGCGGTGCCGCTGGTCGCCTCGGTCACTGGCTGTCTCCTCTGCCGGTCGTCGGGTCCTCGGGCGGTGTAGGCCGTCGGCTCATCGGTTGGTGTCGGCCGAGGTGAAGAGGGTGAAGACGTCGATGTCCCGGTCGGCGAGGCCGAGCACCGAGCGGCACACCTCGCGCATCACCGCCGCCGATTGCGGCGGCGGGCGGAAGTGCCCGGACTTGGTGTTCGCCACGACCATCTCCACCCGGTCGCGGCCGAGGAGGAGGACCTCTCCGGCCGCGCGGACCCGCAGTCGTTCCGGGACGAGCATCGGGTGGGCGACCGGCACGCCGTCCACGGTGGCGCGGTTGCGGCCGAAGGCGAGGTCGTGCAGTTCGAACGCCCGGTTCCAGACGCGGAGTTCGCCCTCGTCGGTGACGGCGAACATGAAGCAGGTCCGAGGGGCGAGGCGCTCGAAGGCCTGCCGCGCGCCGGTCACCGTCACGGTGTCCGCCATGACCCGTCCGGACACCGCCCGGTAACGGCTGTCGAAATGGGCCCGGCTGTATTCCACCACGGGCGGCGATTCGCTCACCAGGGTTCTCCAGGGAGTTTCCACGGAATTCGACGGCGCGCTCGCGGTATAGAGTTCCTGCACCAGGGCGCGCAATTCGTCGAGCCGGGATTCGAGGACCGGGTCGCCACGCCGTGACAACAGCATCGAGCGGACGGTGAGCAGTTCCTCGTAACGGACGAACACCACCGCTTGCGATCCGGCTCCGTAACGGTCGCCCATGGCCGCGGCCAGGTCCCGGTAACGGCGGAGGATGGCACCGCAGTCGAGGGGGGCGCTTCCGCCCGCCGCGCCGGTTCCGGGCCGTCGGCCGGCTTCGGTCCGTTCGCTGGTTCCGGCACTCATGGCGCTCGCTTTCGACACTCCGGGAGCTGGACGACGGTCGGGGCGGGGCCGCGACGACCCCGCCGTGACCGGGCCGGTCCTTGCGAACCGGCCCGGTCACGGCGTCAGGAGCGGTCTCAGATGGTGGTGCGCATCGAGGTGCCGCCGTCGGGCCAGGTGGCGCCCGCCTGCGCCGCGGCGAGGCTCTCCTCGCCGTCCACGGTGGCGTCGATGGCCCGGAGGCTGTCGACGATGGCGTCCACGCGGAGGTTCTCGTTCTGCAGATCCTTGTCCATGCTCATTTCTCCGTTCAGAAGGGTGAGATGACGTACTGCGGTGTGTGGCCGAGATTCCGATTCCGATTCCCGGCCGCGACTAGATCGTGTCCTCGGGGCAGCTCCGAAAACAAGTCTCATGGTGTGTGACCAACTTCTCCGGGGCATCTTGAACCCGGTGGTGGTACGTGCCCGTTGAAACGAATAGAGAGGGGGAATTCACCTGGTCCGGACGGCGGTTCCGGGGATCCCCCCATCGTCCGCCGGATACCGGCCACGAATGCCGGATACCGGCCACGAATGAGGAGTGCGTCATGCTGCTCAGGCTCCTGCGCACCCGTGTGCGCCCGCACCTACGGCCGGTCGGACTCCTGCTGCTGCTCCAGCTCGTCCAGACCGCAGCGGCTGTGGCGCTGCCCCGGTTGAACGCCGCGATCGTCGACCAGGGCGTCGCCTCCGGCGGTACCGGCACGATCCTGCGCTTCGGTGGGGCCATGCTCGGGCTGAGCGCCGTTCAGGTCGCCTGCACCGGCGGCGTCCTGCTGATCGGCAGCAGGGTCGCGGCCGCGATCGCGCACGACCTACGGGCCTCGGTGTTCCGGCACGTGCGGTCGCTCGGCCCGCGGGAGGTCGCCCGCTTCGGCGCCGCCTCGCTCGTCACCAGGACCGTCGGCGACGTCCAGCAGGTCCAGGCCCTGGTGCTGCTGGTCCTGGTGGTCACCGTCGCCGCACCGCTGACCCTGGTGTGCGGGGTGGTCCTCGCGTACGGCCAGGACCCCGCGCTGACCGCGCTGCTGGTGCTGGTCGTCCCCGCGCTCGGAGTGCCGACGGCATTCGCGGTGCGGCGGATGCGCCCCCTTCTGCGCGGCGGCCGGACGGCGCTGGACGAGGCAGCACGGGTGCTGCGCGAGCAGATCGGCGGTCAGCGGGTGGTGCGCTCCTTCTCCCGCGAGGAGGACGAGGCACGCCGCTTCGCGGTCCACAACGGCGAGCTGCTGTCCGTGTCCCTGCGCACGGGTCGGCTGATGGCCCTGATGTCGCCGCTGTCGGGCCTGGTCCTGAACTGTGCCGGGGTGGCCGTGCTGTGGATCGGAGGCCACCGGATCACCGGGGGCGGGCTGAGCGTCGGCGCGTTGATCGCCTTCCTCGGCTACCTCTCCCAGGTGCTGAGCGCCGTCGCCCTCACCGCCTATCTGTTCGTGGCGCTGCCGAGGGCGGAGGTGAGCGCGGAACGGATCCTCGAAGTCCTGGACACCGCGGCCTCCGTCCCGCAGCCCCGGAAGCCGGTGCGCGCGCCCCTGCGCGAGGGACGCCTGGAGATCCGCGACGCGGGCTTCCGCCACCCCGACGCCGAGGACCCGGTGCTGACCGGGGTCGGCCTCACCGCCGCGCCCGGCGAGACGGTCGGCGTGGTCGGCCCCACCGGAAGCGGCAAGTCCACCCTGCTGAACCTGGTCCTGCGGCTGCACGACACCACCACCGGGACCGTCCGGATCGACGGCGTCGACGTCCGCGACCTCGCCCCGGCCGCCCTCACCGGGACCGTCTCCGTCGTGCCCCAACGGCCCACGCTCTTCTCCGGCACGATCGCCGACAACCTGCGGCTCGGCCGCCCCGGCGCGACCGAGGACGAACTGTGGCGGGCCCTGGAGACCGCACAGGCCCGCGCGTTCGTCGAGGACCTGGACGGCGCCCTGCTGGCGCCGGTCCGGCAGGGCGGCGCCAACCTGTCCGGCGGGCAGCGCCAGCGGCTGGCGATCGCCCGCGCCCTGGTCGCGGACCCCGCCGTCCTGCTCCTGGACGACCCGGCCTCCGCTCTGGACCAGGCCACCGCCGCCGCCCTGCTGGCCGCGCTGGCACGGGCGAACACGGCCCGCACCGTTCTGCTGACCGGCCGACGGGCCGACGCCGTCCGCGACGCCGACCGCATCGTGGTGCTGGAGGCCGGGCGGGTGGTGGGCACCGGTACGCACGCCCAGCTGCTCGCC
Source organism: Kitasatospora sp. NPDC036934 (assembly GCF_055608425.1). Classification (NCBI taxonomy): domain Bacteria; kingdom Bacillati; phylum Actinomycetota; class Actinomycetes; order Kitasatosporales; family Streptomycetaceae; genus Kitasatospora; species Kitasatospora sp. NPDC036934. The sequence goes on from NZ_JBVJQR010000030.1 coordinate 29,477, forward strand.
GGCAATGCCACCTACCGGGCACTGGCGCGCAGTCGACCGTCCGTCGACGGCGACGCGCCGCCACCCGACGCCGCCGCCGACCGCACCGCGCCCGTCGGAGGCGGCGCATGACCGCCGTCCGGAGGCTGGCCGCCCTCTTCCACGAGGAGCGCCTGACCCTCGCCGCCGCGCTCGCCGTCTGCGCCACCGGGGCCGCCCTCGCGGTGTCGGGCCCGCTCCTGCTCGGCAGGGCGACGGACCTGCTCCTCGCCGACACCCCCGGCCCCTTCGACTTCACCGCCCTCGGCCGCCTCCTGCTGCTGGTCCTCGCCGTTCACGCCGCCGCCGCGCTGCTCAACCTGCTCGGCGTCCGGCTCGCGGTCCTGGCCGTCGAACGTGCCGTCGCCCGGCTGCGCGAACGGCTCCAGACCAAGATCGCCCGGCTCCCGTTCGGCTTCCTCGACGCCCAACCGCGCGGGGAGGTGCTCAGCCGGGCCACCAACGACCTCGACACCGTCGCCCAGACCGCGCACCAGGTCGTCGGACAGACCGTCAACTCGCTGGTGACCATCACCGGCGTCCTCGTGATGACGTGCCTGCTCTCCCTCGAACTGACCCTGCTCACCCTCGCCCTCGTCCCGGTCACGGCCCTCGCCACCCGGGCGATCACCCGACGGGCGCGGCGGCGCTTCACCGCCCAGGCGACGGCGGCCGGGGCTCTCACCGCCCACGTCGAGGAGATGTACACCGGCCACGCCGAACTCCGGGCCTTCGGCCGGGGACAGTCCGCCACCCGGGACTTCGACCGCCACAACGCCGATCTGCGCGACGCCGCCGCCGGTGCCCAGCTGCTCGCCGGTTCCGTCGAACCGGTGACGGTGTTCCTCGGCGGCCTCGGCTACGTCCTGGTCGCCGTGGTCGGCGGCCTGAGGATCGCCTCCGGGAGCATGACCGTCGGCGAGGTGCAGGCGTTCGTCCAGTACGTCCGCCAGTTCAACCAGCCGATGGCCCAGCTCGCGGGGCTCACCGCCCTGGTCCAGGCCGGAATCGCGGCCGGGACGCGGATCGTCGACCTCCTCGACACCGAGGAGCAGCCGCCCGACCCGCCCCGGCCCGAACGGCCCGCCGCCCCGCGCGGCGCCGTCGCGTTCGAGCGGGTCTGCTTCTCCTACACCCCGGACCGCCCGCTGATCGAGGAGCTGTCGCTGGAGGTGCGGCCCGGGCGGACGGTGGCCGTGGTCGGCCCCACCGGCGCCGGGAAGAGCACCCTGGCGGACCTGCTGCTGCGCTTTCACGAGCCGAGCGCGGGCCGCATCCTCCTGGACGGCGTGGACACCGCGGCGATGACCCGCGCAGACCTGCGCTCCCGGGTCGGGCTGGTGCTCCAGGACCCGTGGCTGTTCCACGGCACGATCGAGGAGAACATCGCCTACGGTCGCCCCGGCGCCAGCCCGGCCCAGGTGGAGGCGGCGGCCCGTACCGCCAGAGCCGACCACTTCGTGCGCACCCTGCCCCTCGGCTACCGGACGGTGATCGGCGGGGACGACGGGGAGCCGGGCCTCAGCGCCGGTGAACGGCAGCTGATCACCATCGCCCGCGCCTTCCTCGCCGACCCGGCCGTCCTCGTGCTGGACGAGGCCACCAGCGCGCTGGACGCCCGGACCGAGGAACTCGTCCGCGAGGCCCTGACGGCACTGCGGAGCGGGCGGACCACCTTCGTGATCGCCCACCGCCTCGGCTCCGTCCGTGACGCCGACACCATCCTCGTCCTGCGGAACGGGAGCATCGCGGAACAGGGCACCCATGAGGAACTCCTCGCCGTCGACGGCGCCTACGCCCGTCTCCACCTCGCCCACCCGTCGCCGTGACCGGCCCGGCCCGCCGCTCTCCTGGTCGTCGGCGAGGCCGTTCAGCTCGTCGGCCCGTCCCCGGGTCACGACTTGACCTGGGTATCGGTGGCTTCGGCGCCCAGCACGCGATGGCGGTCAACGAGACGATCGCCGCGTTCGTCCTGGGCGTCAGCGCGCCCGGGGCCGCGGGCGGGGTCGGCACGGTGCACTCCTGGTCGACCGAGGCCGCGCGGTGGTGTGGAAAGGCCCCGGCCGGCAAGCGGCTCTGACGGAACAGGTGCTCCCTGTGGTGTACCGGACGGCTTTCCCGCCAGGCACGGCAGTGTGTCCCATGTTCGAACCCCAGGGGGCCGCCAATTCGGTCCCCGTCAGGACGTCACGGGATTGCGTGCGTCCAAGGGGACGCTGGCCAGGGCAAGACGGTCACGACCCACCGGGCTCTGGGTCTGCTGCCGCGACGACTGCCACCGCCGCCGCATGCGGAAAGGACACCGGTGAACACCCCCACCCCCGACGCCACGGCCACCGCCGCTGTGCCTGCGCCGGCCGAGGCCGAGCCCGTCCTGGACCCGGTGTCGTCGAAGGCCTTGCGTGCGCCCGCGGTGCGCCGTCTTCTCGGCCTGCGTGCCGAGGGCCGGCTCACCCGTTCGCACGTCCGCACCACGGCGCAGTGCCTGGAGGTCTCGGACCGGACGGTGTGGCGGTGGCTGGCCGACGCCACCGCGACGCCCGCCAGCGCGGACGATCCCGGGGCCCGCCACGGCGACCGGTTCGAGATCACGCCCGAGGTCCGGGTGCTGCTGGCCTACTGGCGCGGCAACGCTTCCGCGGTCCACCGCGAACTCCTCGCCCGCGCAGCCGCCGTCGATACCGCGCCCGTCGATGCCGCCGCCGTTGATGCTGCGGCCGGAGCAGCCGTCCCACCGGCATTCGCGTCTCGGCCGGCTGCCCCGGCGGTTCCGGGCGGCGCACCAGCGGCTGCGGTTCCCGCGTTGGAGCGGGTGCCGTCGCTTGCGACGTTCCCGCGTGCAGTGCGCCGTGATCTGACGGCGGGGGAGCGGGCCGGGTACCGGAAGGGTTCCGAGGCGGCCCGCGCTCCGGACGTGTTCGGCAAGCGCCCCCGCACCTGGCGCAAGCATCCGGACGGCGCAGCGGCTGCATCCCGGAACTCGCGGTCGGTGGCGCGGAGTACGGTGATCAGCGCCAGGAGCATCAGCACGCCGTGGGCCGGCATCGACAGGTACGGCGCTACGCCGGGCGCGATGAACTTCAGGTAGCTGCCGAAGGACGAGAGCTGGACCAGGACCGGCAGGTACCAGAGCTGCCGCGGGCGTTGGGAGGCGGCGAGCACGCTGAGGATGTCCGCGACGTAGAAGTAGCGCTCGTGCATGGACGGCAGCAGGAAAGGCACCGCGATCGCGGAGGCGGTGGCCAGCAGCAGGACAACCGGTGCGGTGGGTCCTGTGCGCGCATTGCCCCCGGTGCGCTCCTCCGGCCGGGCCTGGCGCGTGCGCCGCACGGCCCGGACCGTCGGCCAGGTCAGCGCCAGGACCAGCAGGCCCGCGACCAGGACGCCCGCCCGGCGCACCGGGTCCTCCTCGCCGTACGGCACCGAGACGAACTGGTAGACCGTCGGCGCGTTGAGCGTGAGGTCCTTGTAGGTCCCCGTCTGCCGCACGTACACCGTCAGCAGCTGCCAGGGGTCGGAACCGAGGAGGACGGCGGGGACGTCGAGTGCCACGTATGCGGCCGGGATGGCCAGCAGGCTCCGCCACGGTATCCACCGGGTCAGGACGGCGACGAGCAGCAGTGGGAACAGGAAGACCGCCTGGAGCTTGAAGGCCAGGGCGATCCCGAAGAACGAGCAGGTCCACCAGGGACGCCCGCGCAGGAGATGGTGGACGCCTGCCACCAGGAAGGTGGTGAAGACGGCGTCGGACTGGGCCCACCAGCCGCTGTTGGTCACGACCGTGGGCAGGAACAGCACGATCACCGCCGCGGTGAGCGCCCGCCGGGGCCGGTGCGGCGACTGCCGTGCGACGATGCGGTAGGCGTAGGAGGCGAGCGCCAGGTCGAAGAGGATCGACAGGCACTTGACGCCCTCCATCGCCGGCACCGGCAGGTAGGTGAGCGCGGCCATGAGGTACAGGTAGGGGACGTTGTAGTCCGAGAAGTCGGCGTTGCCGAGGGCGTGGAACCCGCCCTGCTCCGTGATGTACCGGTACCAGGGACCGAGGAAGCGGTACCAGTCCGGCGATTCGTACTCCAGCAACAGGAACCGGAGTAGGAGCGCGGACGCCACCGCCGTCACCGCGGTCAGGACCAGGACCGTCGAGTCGGCCCGGTCCGGAGGCGGTCCTTCGTTCCGGCGTGGTTCCTCGGCGACTGTCTCGGACATCGGTCTCCCGTTGGGCTGGGCGGAAAGGTTCGCGCGTCGGGGCACCTGTCGCGCCCGGGGGCATGGCAGGGCCGCGGCGGGGCGCCCGTCGCGCGGCCCGCCTGTCGTGTGTTCGTTGTTCCTCAGGGCCGCCGGCCGCCGTGCTCCTCACGAGTCGGCGTGGCGCCGGCGCTTCGCGTCAGCCCTTCGTCGGGCTCAGCGGACCTCGGCCACCCGGGGGCCGTACTTCGCTTCGATCTGCGCCGCCGCGGTCTGCCACTGCGGCGTGTCGACCACCACTCCGGCGCCGTCGATGGCGAGGGTCACCGCCTCGATCTCCACACCCTTGGCCCGCCAGTCCTCCCGGTCCGCTCGGATCCGGGCGCCGAACGCCGACAGTTCGTCGCGCGAGCCGGCCGCGACGGCGAACTGCAGCTTCACCGTCGGCCAGTCGGTCAGCGCCGAGGCCGCCGCCGCGTCCAGGCCGCCGCCGGGGACCCGCATCACGTAGAGCGTGTTCGTGTTCGTGTCGCGGCAGGTGCCGAAGTAGTGGTCGCGGTAGCTCGCCATCGCCATGTACTCGATGGCCTGACCCGCCCGTTCCAGGTCGGACTGCGCCGGCGTGGCGTACGACAGCGGTGACGGCGAGCCCGAGAGCGTGGGCCCGGACGACGGGTCATCGGACGACGGGTCATCGGACGACGGGGCACCGGACGATGCGGGCCCCGCCGGCGACGGGGAGTCCGGCAGCACCTGCTTGCCGTGCTGGTGCAGGCCCGGCGTCCGCCAGCCCGTGGGTCCGTTCGCGCACTCCAGGATCACGGCGACCGAACGCGTCGTTCCCGGTGCCGGGCCGGCCAGACCCACGCCCGCACCGGCCGGGCCCGTCCGGGAGTCCCCGGAACCGCTGCCGAGCTGTGTCAGCGCCCCCGCTCCGAAGGCCAGCACCGCCACCGCTGCCGCGCCCCGCAGGGCCCTCTGCCGCCGCGCCCGCCGCCGCCCGGCCGCGTGCAGCTCGGCCAGCGGCGCGCTGCCACCGACCCGTCCCGCATGTTCTGCGAGCCGGCCCGCCAACTCTTCCTCGAATGCGGCCTCAGCGCTCACGGCCCCACCAACTCCCTCACCAGTTCCATTTCCTGCCGAAGCGCCTTGATCCCGCGCACCAGGTGCGTCTTCGCCGTAGGCAGCGAACACCCCAGTTCCTCCGCCACCTGCGCGACCGGCAGATCCAGGTAGTAGCGCAGCACCACCGCCGCCCGCTGCCGCCGCGGGAGCCCGGCCAGCGCCGCCGCCAACTGGTCGTCCCACCCGCTCTCCTGGACCACCGGCCTGTCCGGCAGAGCGGAGGTGAGCTCCTCCCGTTTGGTCCGGCGCCACCGCGAGACATGGGTGCGGACCATCGTCGTGCGGACGTATCCCTCGGCGGCCCCCGCGTCCCGGATCACCGACCGCTTCGGGTAGACCTGCACCAACGCGTCGTGCAGGAGGTCCCGGGCGTCATGAACGTTCCCGGTGATCAAGTACGCCCCCCGCAACAGGGTCTGGTACCGCGCCGCGACGAACTCGTCGAACGGGTCGGATCGGCAGCCCCCCGGGCGCCTCAGTTCGCGCTTCATACTCCTTGGACGCACCACCCGCCGAAAACGGATGACAAGACGTCGATGTCAATTTCCGCAGGCCAGTGTGACGGGCGGCTCCGTACGGACTTCGGCTCCGTCTCGTCATCGGCGGTAGCGCCGTGCAGTGATCACTGGAGGAGGATTCGGTGGCGGAGCGGACCGAGCCCGCCCGGCCGCGCACGGCCGGGCGGCGAGCACCATGTCCTGGGCCGTGTCTGACAATCGATCTTGTGGTGGGTCGAGGAGAGATAACGGATGCCGCGTGGGCTCGGATAGAGCCGTGGAGGTCGAGTCAGCAGCTGCCGCCGGACGAGCAGGAGTTGTCGGTGGCGGGGGTGCCGAGGGTGATGAGCTGCGGTGCGGCCGGGGCCGGGCAGCAGCCGCCGTCGCTCTGGGCGGCGGCGGGCTGGTCATAGAGTCCGGCGCCGCCGCAGACGCCGGTCTCGGGGAGGGTGAGTTCGACGCGGGCGGCGTCGTCGTGGTCGCCGGCGAGGGCGGCGGCGACGGAGCGGACCTGCTCGTAGCCGGTCAGGGCGAGGAAGGTCGGGGCGCGGCCGTAGGACTTCATGCCGACGAGGTAGACGTCCTTTTCGGGGTGGGAGAGCTCATTCGCGCCGTGGGGGTAGACGGTGCCGCAGGAGTGCTGGTTGGGGTCGATCAGCGGGGCCAGCTCCACCGGGGCCTGGAGGCGGTCGTCCAGTCCCAGCCGCAGTTCGGTGAGGAAGGACAGGTCGGGGCGCAGGCCGGTCAGGACGACGATCTCGTCCAACTCCTCGGCGCGGGTGCCGTCCTCGGCGACCAGGGTCAGCGTGCTGTCGGCGGAGCGTTCGACGGCGGCGGTGCGGAAGCCGGTGAGGGCGTCGGCGTATCCGTCCTCGACGGCGGCCTTGGCGGCAAGGCCCAGTGCCCCGCGGGCGGGGAGCTGGTCGGCGGTGCCGCCGCCGTAGGTGGAGCCGGTGAAGCCTCGGCGCAGCACCCAGACGGCGTGGGTGCCGGGCGCAGCCTTCGCCAGGTCGGCGAAGGCTGCGAGGGCTGTGAACGCGGAGGCGCCGGTGCCGACGACGGCGGTGCGCTTGCCGGCGTAGCGGGCCCGGACGGCGGGGTCCTTGAGGTCGGGGATGCGGTAGGAGATGCGGTCGGTGGCGGCGCGCTCGCCGAGGGCGGGCAGGCCGTTGGCGCCGAGCGGGTTGGGGGTGGACCAGGTGCCGGACGCGTCGACGACGGCACGCGCCAGAAGGCGCTCCTCGCGGCCGTCCGGGTGCTTGACGTGGACGGTGAAGGGCTGCTCCTCGCGGCCGGCGTCGACGATCCGGTCCCGCCCGGCGCGGGCGACACCGGTGACGCGGGCGTCGTAGCGGACGCGCCCGCCGAGCGAGTCGGCGAGCGGCTGCAGGTACTGCGCGACCCAGTCGCCGCCGGTCGGGTAGGCGTCGGCGTCGGGGCGGGTCCAGCCGGTGGGGGTGAGCAGCTTCTCGGCGGAGGGGTCGACGACCTCGGCCCAGGGGGAGAACAGCCGTACGTGCGACCAGGCGCGCACCGAGGCCGCGGCAGACGGCCCGGCTTCCAGGACGAGCGGTTCGATGCCGCGATCCAGCAGGTGGGCTGCGGCGGCCAGGCCGATCGGTCCGGCTCCGACGACGAGGACGGGCAGGCCGGTGGTCTCGGAGGTCATGGCGGCTATCTCCCCTTCGCGCTGGGCGGTGCGGGCGGGCGTGCCGCGTCCGCCTGATTCGACAAGCGTCGATGTGTTGTCGCCTTCGACCTTGCCACCGGGAATCGATGGATGTCAACATAGACGTATGTCGAATTCACGAGTGGAGTCGCCGGTGCTCGAGCCGGAGGCGGTGCCGTGCTGCCCACCGCTGACCTCGGCGGAGCTGTCCGAGGCGGACGCGGCGCGGATGGCCGCGATGTTCAAGGCGCTCGGCGACCCGGTCCGGCTGCGGCTGTTCTCAAAGGTCGCCTCCCACCCGGGCGGGGAGGCGTGCGTGTGCGACATCCAGGACGTCGGGGTCTCCCAGCCGACCGTCTCGCACCACCTCAAGAAGCTGCGCGAGGCCGGTCTGCTGGCCTCCGAGCGGCGTGGCACCTGGGTGTACTACCGGGTCGAGCCGTCCGTGCTGGCGGGTCTTGCCCAGTTCCTCGGCCTGAACCACTGACCCGCCCCCGTCCCCGTCCTTCTGGAGGACTGCCGGGCCGGTCGCCCTTCCGCGGCTCGTCCCGATGTTGCCCGCGCACGCCGAAGAGGTCCTGACGATCTACCGGGCGGGCATCGAGGAGGGCAACGCCACCTTCGAAACGGAGGCCCCCGTCTGGGATGCCCTCGACGCGGCCCGGTTGCCCGCGCACCGGTACGTCGCCCTCGGCGAGGACGGGGAGGTGTCGGGCTGGGCGGCGGTCGGCGCGGTCTCCGCCCGCCCCGCCCACGCCGGGGTGGCCGAGCACTCCGTCCACGTCCACCCCGAGCACCGCGGCCGGGGTGTCGCGGGCGTGCTGCCGGCGCGGCTGACCGACTCCACCGAGCAGGTCGGCATCCGGACGGTCCAGTCGTCCGTCTTCCCCGAGAACACCGCCAGCTCGCCCTGCACGCCCGCGCCGGGCTTCCGGACCATCGGCACCCGCGAACGCGTCGCCCGCCGCCACGGCCGCTGGCGCGACACCGTCCTGATCGAGCGCCGCAGCTCCGTCGTCCGCTGATCGCGGGCCGGTGAGGCGAACTCGGGGCGCCGCCCGCCCCGGTGCCGGTGCCGGAGCGGTGGCGGTGCGCCTGCCGCCGCTCCGGCGTGCGGTGGGTCAGTGGCCGCCGGCGAGTTCGCCGGTGAGCTTGCCGTGGAGGTCGGCGCTGGGGTCGTTCAGGCCGGTGATCTCCACGGTCTTGCGCGCTGCTCGTACTCTCGCCGGCAGCGAGCGCGAGGCTCTGCTGGAGCGTGTGCGCGACTACGAGCGGGCCGCGGTCGAGCAGGTGGAGAAGCTACGGGTGCAGCTCTCCCGTACCGAGGACTTCGCCGCCACCCTGGCCGCGCGCCTGGAACGCAACGCCCCCGCCGCTCGGACCTGAGTCGTCGGGCGAGAACCGCTGACGCCCCGGGCCCGGTCTCCCGGCAAGAGGCTTGCCGGGAGGCCGGGCCCGAGAGGCCTGCGGTGGCGGCTCAGGAAGCCGACCGGAACTTCCTGCGCCAGGCGAGGGAGACGTACACCAGGGCGATCAGCACCGGAACCTCGATCAGCGGGCCGACGACGCCGGCCAGGGCCTGGCCGGAGGTGACGCCGAAAGTGCCGATGGCGACCGCGATGGCGAGTTCGAAGTTGTTGCCCGCGGCGGTGAAGGCGAGGGTGGCGGTGCGGTCGTAGGTCAGCCCCAGGCCCTTGCCGAGAGTGAAGGTCCCGAACCACATGATCGCGAAGTAAGCGAGCAGCGGCAGGGCGATGCGGGCGACGTCCAGTGGCTGGGAGGTGATCGTCTTCCCCTGGAGGGCGAACAGGATCACGATGGTGAACAGCAGCCCGTACAGCGCCCAGGGGCCGATCCTCGGGAGGACCTTGGCCTCGTAGCGTTCGCGGCCGAGCTTCTTCTCCCCGAGGCGGCGCGTGAGGAACCCGGCGACCAGGGGGATGCCGAGGAAGACGACGACGTTGAGCGCGATCCTCCACATCGAGACGTCGAGGTGCTCGCCCTTCCCGAGACCGAGCCAGCCCGGCAGCAGGTCGAGGTAGAACCAGCCCAGCACGCCGAACATGACGACCTGGAACACCGAGTTCAGGGCGACGAGGACGGCGGCGGCCTCACGGTCGCCGCAGGCCAGGTCGTTCCAGATGATCACCATGGCGATGCAGCGGGCCAGGCCGACGATGATCAGCCCGGTGCGGTACTCGGGCAGGTCGGCCAGGAAGGTCCAGGCCAGGGCGAACATCACGGCCGGGCCGACGAGCCAGTTGATGACCAGCGAGGAGACCATGAGCTTGCGGTCGCCGGTGACGGTGTCGAGCCGGTCGTAACGGACCTTCGCCAGCACCGGGTACATCATGACCAGCAGGCCGAGTGCGATGGGCAGCGAGATCCCGCCGATCTCGACCTTGGCGAGGGCGTCGTTCAGCCCCGGGATCAGCCGGCCCAGGCCGAGGCCGAGGGCCATCGCGACGAGGATCCACACCGCCAGGTAGCGGTCGACGAAGGACAGCTTCTTGGCGACCGAGGCCGCCTCGGGTTCGGTCTCGGGGGCGGGCGCGGCGCGCGGCATCAGCAGGACCTCTTGACGTCGGCGTTGGCACGGGAGGTGGCGGCGAGGTCGGCGAACTGCCCGGACAGGGCCTCCAGCACCTCCGGGCGGAGCCGGTAGTACGTGAACCGCCCGCAAGGCTCGGTGTCCACCACGCCCGCCTCCCGCAGCACCTTGAGGTGGTTGGAGAGGTTGGTCTGGCGGGCGCCGGTCTCCTCCACCAGGTGCGTGGTGCACAGGGTCTCGCGGGCCAGCAGGGTCACGATCTGCAGCCTGAGCGGGTCGGACAGAACGCGCATCAACTCAGTGTCGACTGACATCACCATGGACTGATACTTTCACGTCAGCAGGGGCTGACACCAGCGGCAGCTGATACGTTCTGCAGCCGCCTGCCCGCCACCGCCCGCCGCGGACCGCGCCCCCCGACGGCGCCGCCCCGGCTCGGATACCCGAGACCAACGAAGGACCGCCCACCGATGACCGCCGCGCCGCTCGCCTCCGTGCTGTTCGTCTGCGTCCACAACGCTGGCCGCTCCCAGATGGCCGCCGGCTTCCTCACCCACCTCGCCGGGGACCGCGTCGAGGTCCGCTCCGCCGGCTCCGCCCCCGGCGGCCGGGTCAACCCGGCGGCCGTCGCCGCGATGGCCGAGGTCGGCATCGACATCTCCGACCAGAAGCCAAAGATCCTCACCACCGAGGCCGTCCAGTCCTCCGACTACGTCATCACCATGGGCTGCGGCGACGCCTGCCCCTTCTTCCCCGGCAAGAAGTACCTCGACTGGAAGCTGGAGGACCCGGCCGGACAGGGCGTCGAAGCCGTCCGCCCCATCCGCGACGCCATCAAAGTCCTCATCGAGCAGCTGATCGCCGAGATCGACGCCAAGGCCGCCACCGGACAGGAGGGCTGACCCCCACCGCACTGCCGCCGAAGCCCTGTCGGCCCCGCGGGCGCAGGCCCCGGTCTTCGGGAACCTGCGGATGACCCTGGAACGCGGTCGCCGCGCCGCGCAGATCCGGCCCCTCGTCCAGGCCCTCGATGACGCGGACCACGACTACCAGGAGGCCCACCGTGCCGAGGCGCAAGCCAGGATGCGACTGCCCGACCCGCAGCGCAACGACACCGGCGAGGGCCTCACCGCCGCCGAGAATCGGCTGAAGAACGACCTCGGCCGTCTCGACGCCCTGCGCCACGACGAACAGCGCTCCGAAGAAGCGAAGTTGATCTTAGGAGGAGATTGAGGCGGCGAGCAAGATCACGCCGGGTCGGGCCCGGTGCGTCGGCACCAGGGATTGAGGGCGCCCGCCTGCTTCCGTCGGGGAGAGTTGAGCGTCGAATCCCGAAAAACCGCGTACGGCGGCCGACAGGAACCGTACGCCCGGTGACTGCTGTCTTTCATTCGGTGAACTCCTGGGAACGGCCCGGGGAACGATCTAATGCCGCATCAGGCAACGTTTACCCCGCCGTGAACGCCTGCCCCATCTGCCGGTCCTGCTGGAGACCGCAGAGCGCGTCCGCAGCGAGGCAGCCGCGCTGTTGGAAGCCGCCCGAGCCACCCCCTTCGAAGAGGTCTTCGAGCACGAGGGCACCCGCTACCTGCGCATCCTGCCCAAGGTCAACCAGATCCCCAGCCGCCTGGATCACGGCTCCCAGAGCCGGACCAGGTGAGGGGATTCGCTGTCGGACCTGGCCGCTAGATTGATCGGATTGCCTCAGAGGAGAGGGAGCGTAATCGTGGAGCAGTCGGGCGTCGCAGCGCTCACACAGATCATGTCGCCGGAGCACGGTGCGGACGAACAGGTCGACTGGGCTGCCGCTGAAGCGACCTGGCACGTTCGCTTTCCCGCTGACTACAAGAGCTTCATGTCTGTCTACGGCGGCGGCTCGATCAACGGCGAGGCCAGCGTCCTGCTTCCCCTCCCTGCGGAAGGCATTCAGTGGGACCCCGGCGACATCGCAGGGGAGACCGAGAATGCCCGCTATGGCTGGGAAATGGAGGGCGGCCGGGCCGCTCTCGATGTCGATCCGGAGCACATCCTCGCCTGGGGAATCACCTCTGGGCCAGACATTCTCTGCTGGCTGACTGACGACAGTGATCCGGACCGCTGGCCGGTCCTGGTCTACGGGCGGCACACAAACCCGACCTTCACGGTCCACCCGTTCGGCATGGTCGAGTTTATCCGTCGGTTGGTCCAGAAGGACCACGACCGGTGGTCGCCCTGGCCGATCAGCATCGGTGGTGAGCTTTGGAACTGTTCACCACCGACCTTCGTCCACTGGCGGGTGGCGCAACTCCGCTGGAAGGCAGGACTCGACCCTGCCACTGGCGAACCAGACCCCTACGCTGACATGTTCCCTCGCTGACGGCGCTCAACGGATTCATGACCAGCCTCATCGAGATGAGCGAACGCGAGTACTTCTCCAACGTCGGCAAGCGGCCCGGGATGTTCGTCGGCCACCCTTCCTTCCACGCGCTGACTGCATTTCTCAGCGGATACGACCAGAACGCGGCCCGGCACCGGTCTCCAGGACTGGCGGGATGGCGCGAATGGCTCGTCGCCCGGCGAGGGCAGGGCTGCAACCATGCATGGCCCGGCCAGGTCCTGCACATCGCTCTTCCCGACGGCTGGGACAGCCCCTGGGACCTGCCGCCTGAGGACGAAGCCCGCGCGATCGAGGTTCTCTTCCAACTGCTCGACGAGTTCCTTGCGGACCGAGAGAGCAGCGAAGAAACCCAGGTCACCTGAGCATCGAAGCAGCAGCCTCCAGGAGGGATCGCATGTTCGCCGACGTTCACGGCCCCACCCTGACCGAGCCACCCATCTTGCCTCTCTGGTCGCGCAGAGCCTTCCACTGCTCGACCAGGAGCGCGGAATGGAGGCCGCCCAACGCTTCCTGCACAGTCAGGGGGCCAGCGTCATCGACTCCATCGTTGTCACCCGCGAACTGCTCGGCGCGGGCCAAGGATGCCTCGGGACGGCGAAGCAGATCGTACTCACGAGTACAGCCCGGACTACCGAGCTGAGGGGGCATCAACGGCTCATCGAGGGCAACGAGGAAGCGTGATCGCCATGGCCCAGGGGTGTCGCCCAGAAGTGTGCTCTGCCTCACATCTTGGTGGCCGCAATGCAATACGGCCCGGGAACGACGTGGCGAACGCCCTCGCCGAGTGCCTCCCGCTCAAAGACAACACGGGCTGATCCGCACACGGCCTCTGCGGACACAAGCCGCATGTTCGCCACTGAAGCCGTCACGGGGGGCCTGCCCGTCCACATCGCCGCCCGCATCCTCGGGCACAAGACGCTGACCACCACCCAGGCATACCTCGCCGTCTTCCAAGACGACCTGGTGCGGACCTACCGCAGCTTCCTGGACCGGCGCCGGGCCGATCGGCCCCAGGAGGAGTACCGCGAGCCCACCGACCAGGAGTGGTGCGACTTCCAGCAGCACTTCGAGCTGCGCAAGGTCTCCCTCGGTACCTGCGGACGGCCCTACGGCACCCCGTGCAAGCACGAACACGCCTGCTGCCCTGTCCTCCAGATTGACCCCCGCCAACGGGGCCGCCTCATCGAGATCATCCAGAACCTCCGCGAACGCATCCGCGAAGCCCGTGGCAACGGCTGGCTCGGAGAAGTCGAAGGGCTCCAGGTCAGCCTCGACGCCGCCACCGCCAAGCTCAACAGCCTCGGTCGGGCCCCGACCGACGGCCGACCCCAACTGGTCGACCTCGGCATGCCCGTCTTCACCGACCCTGCACCGCCGCCTCCGCGAGAACCGGGAGGACACGGGGCCCGGGCCTGAGCCTCTCGTGGAGTCACAAGCCAGCAGCGGTGAGCATCCGATACATCTGGGTCGGCCGCAACGCGGGGTTGGCAGCGGCATCGTCGACTACCTGGGGGTCTGGGTCAGAGAGCAGGTGCTCCAGCAACGCGTCCGTGACGTTGGGGTGACGGGCGACCCCGCGGCGCAGGAAGGACTCGGCAGCGGCGGCGAGTTGCTGAAGGTCTGGCACAGGTAGTTCTGGGTCTTGCAGGGCGAGGTAGCGCACGTTCGGGCTTGGTTCGGCAACGAACGTGCGCAGCATGTGACGGGGGAAGTTGGGGTGTTCGACGAGTAGCGGTCGGATGTGGAATACGTCGCCGTGTGCGCGTACCAGTCCTTCCAGGGCCTCCGGTGGTGTGGTCGGCCGGCCGGCGGCAGCACGACGGACCGCGAGTTCCGGGTCGTTGTCCAGCCGACGCCATGCCTCTTCGGGTGGGTCATGGCAGGAGGCCAGTACGCGCCGGAATGTCGTGTACTGGCAGTCCACGTAGGTCATCCGCTCGTTGAGGGGCGCTTCGCGCAGCCACTCCGGTTCGGCAAAGTTCCAGTTCAGGGCCACCTCGGCCTCGACGCTTCCGTCCGCGCGTTCGGCTTCTACGAGCGCATACAGTCGGTCGCGGGTTTCGGCGTCTACATGGCGACTCTGCGCCGCCGCGACCCGCACGAGCGGGTCGGCGATGTCCAGTAGCCGGGCAACCATCTCTGCCGATAGATGAGGGTTCCCGGCGACAGCCTGATGGACCTCCTCTTCCTCGCTCCGAATGAGCTGCGCAAACTGCTCCGACGTGAGCGGGACGTGGCGCGCCACGTTGACGCGCACAGCAGCGTCGGCCAGGCAACGCTCCCTCCACTCAGGCGGGGCACCCGGTTGCTTGCGCTCGGTGGCGGCTGCACGGACCTGCGGATCCGGGTCAGCGAGTAGTTCCACTTGCACGGCGAGAGGCCGGTCGTACCAGGCTCGTGCGACCGCAGCACGCAGGCTCGGACTCGGCGCGCTGACGAGTGCCGTCCGAGGCTGGCCGTAGGCTTCCTCCAGATCATCGATACCGATCGACACTTTGCGCTCCACCATGTCGCGGACAATGTCTGTGTAAGAGGCCGCGCGGATAGGCGGATGGAGGCTGGCCAACAGCCGTGGTGGGCGCGAGTCCTTGATCATGGAGTTGCTGACGCTCTGTGATGGTTCGATCCGCTTAGATGCTTGGCTGCTACCGGCGCTGGGACCGGCGACGGGCTGCTGGAGGTTCCCGTAGTGCCAGCTGGCCGGGGGTTTCGGGGCGTGTCGCATACTGGCCGAATGAACAACGCCTCCATCCGGGACTCCTACGACGCGGTCGCGGACGTGTACGCGCAGGGCTTCACTGCGGATCTGGCCTCCAAGCCGTTGGACCGTGCCATGCTGACGGCCTTCGCCGAGCAGGTCCCGAATGAGGGCCTCGTGGGCGACGTGGGGTGCGGTCCTGCCCAGGTGGCGTGCTTCCTGGCCGATCTCGGGGTCCCGGTTCTGGGGTTGGATGTGTCGCCGGGCATGGTGGAGGTGGCCCGGGCGCGTAGGCCTGGCCTGGATGTGCGGGTCGGATCGATGCTCGACCTTCCGCTGGGAGACGGTGAGCTGGCCGGTGTGGTGGCGTTCTACTCGCTGATCCATCTCCAGGTCGAGGAGCGGCCGCTGGCCTATGCGGAGTTCGCCCGGGTGCTGCGGCCGGGAGGCCTTGTCCTTGCGGCGTTCCATGCGGGTCAGGAGGTTCGGCATCTGGACTCCTGGCTCGACCGTCCGGTCTCGCTCGACTTCTTCGCTCTTCGCCCAGAGGAGGTGGCCGCGGGCCTCTCCGCCGCCGGATTCGCAGTGGAGGCGACATTGATGCGGGGACCGTATCCGGGTGAAGCGGACACCGAGCGCGCGTATCTGCTGGCCCGCAGGCTGGAATGACCTGGGCCTGTGGATGGGTGGTCGCTCATGGTCGGCGCCGGGGGCGTGTGTCCCAGCGGTGGGTGGTCCAGGCCCGGCGGATCAGGCTGCGGACGGTGATGATGGTGTCGGCGAGGTCGAAGAACGCGTTGATGACGGTGGTGCGGCGTTCGTAGCAGCGGGCGAGGCGGTGGAAGGCGTTCTGCCAGGCGTGGGTGCGTTCGACGTGCCACCGCCGACTCGCCTGGATCGCCGCCTTCTCGCCCTTGTGGGCGATCTGCCCGTGCAGCCCTCGACCGTTCAGTTCGCTGCGAGTGCCGGCGGAGTCGTATCCGGCGTCCAGATGCACGGTGATGTCGTCCGGCAGCGGGCCAAGTTCGCTCAGGAGGTCGAGAGTTGGGGCCAGGAGCGGGAAGTCGTGGCGGTTCGCGCCGGCCAGGACGCGTCCGAGCGGGATGCCGTAGCCGTCGGTCATCCCGGAGCGTTTCATGCCCTGCTTGCCCCGGTCGACGGGTGAGCGTCCGGCCGCTTCGCCTCCGCCGGGCGCCTTGGTGATCGCACCGTCCACCGCGATCTGCTCCAGGGCGAGGCCGACGATCCGGTCGTAGGCGTCAAGTGCGAGCTGTTTGAACTGGGCGAATACGCCGAGGCGTATTCACTCGTCACGGCGGTTGCGGATCGTCGTGGCCGAGCAGGTGGTGTCGGCGATCGCCTCGTAGGAGCAGCCGAACCGCAGGAGCTGGACGAGCTTGTCGAACACGATCCGGTCGCCGATCCGTCTGCGGTGACAGCCCAGCGGGTGGTCCGGATGGAAGACCGACCGCTCGGGCAGCAGCGCCGAGAATTGGTCCCAGAGCGGATCGGTGAGCCATGATGGCAGGACAGGCACAGGTCTCCCCAGTGATCACAGAGCGTCGCAACTCCGTGATCATCCGAGACCTGTGCCTCCTGCTGCCGGGAGCTACCCGTCGCCTATCCGCGCGAGTTCTTAGTCCGGAAAAGGGCATCCGGACTCATCGAAATCCTCGCCCGCGAAGTTCGCGACCGTGGCCACCAGGTCGAGGTCGAGCACCTCCACGTCCACCTGCCCCGCGTGCTCGGGCCAGCCAGCTCGTGATCACGTCCTCGGCTCCGAAGGCACTGCGATCACCCAGCCGATTCCGGATTCCTGGCCGAACCGTCCTCATAGGAGCTGCTGGGAGTGAGGCCTTCGACGAACGAACGGAAGTCGTCGGCCAGGACAAACTCTGCATTGAGGTCGGTCTCGAACCAGGTGACCGACGGCTCGCCATCCCGTCCGCACACGCGGTAATCGAGCCCAATCCAGCAATGTCCATCGCCAGAGAGCAGCACGAGCGGCGTCGGCAGGCCCCACTCCTCAACCAGGTACGGAGTGTCGAGCAGCGAGGTAGCCCCCTCGTCGCGCCCGATGCCCATCAGGTGGTCGAAGGGCACATGGTCTTCGCTCCACGAGGTCGGCTGATTGGTGGGAAACGCGTCGTGATCATCCGCCACGACGCCGCCGTTCTGAACCCGAAGGAGGTGAAGCAGCGCCAGCGGCAGTGTCACACCGAGCTCACGCTCGGCCTCCTGCACCATCTCGTCCGTCAGGGGCTCTTGGACGCCGAAGTCGCCGCTGTTCCAGAACGTCGCCACGACCTCATCGAATCGGTTCACGAAGCGCAGCCTACGGCTCGGCCGCACGGACCTCAGCTACAAGATCACTTCTTAGCCCGGAAAAGGGCCGTCAGAATGATCACGTGGCTGAACGTGTGCAGGTCCGTGGGATCGATGACGACGAGGGCAGACGGCTGCTGCGGATCGTGCGCAGGGGCACCGGGTCGGTGGTGACCTGGCGCTGGGCCCAGATGGTGCTGCTGTCCGCCCAGCGCATGCCCGTGGCGAGGATCGCCGAAGTGACGTTCACCAGTGCGGACCGGGTCCGCGACGTGATCCACAACTTCAACGCGGACGGCTTCGATTCGCTCTACCCGAAGTACAAGGGCGGACGGCCAAGGACGTTCACACTGCCCGAGCGCCGGGAGATCAAGAAAATCGCCAAGTCCAAGCCGGTCGAGCACGGCCTGCCGTTCTCGACCTGGAGCCTGGCCAAGCTGGCCGACTTCCTGGTCGCCGAGGGGGTGGTCGACGACATCAGCCACGAGGGCCTGCGAATCCTGCTCCGCGAGGAAGGCGTCTCCTTTCAACGTGTGAAGACCTGGAAGACCTCCCGCGACCCCGACTACGCCGCCAGGAAGGCGAGGGTCGAACATCTCTACGCGATCGCCGACGGCGAGGTCATACCCGAGAAAGGCGAGCCCGAAGTCATCTTCTGCATGGACGAGTTCGGCCCCCTCAACCTCCAGCCCCACCCCGGCAGGCAGTGGGCCGAACGCGGCGGCCGGCACAAGGACCCCGACCGCGAACCTCGCCCGCGCAGGCGGGCGACCTACACCCGCCCGCACGGCGTCCGGCACCTGTTCGCCGCCTACGACCTCGCCAAGGACCAGCTCTGCGGCCACATCAAGAAGACCAAGAACCGCTCCAAGTTCCTGGAGTTCTGCCGCTATCTCTCTCTCGCTGCACCCGCTGGACGTGCGCATCGCGATCGTGGCCGACAACTACTCACCCCACCTGACCACCAAGCGGTGCCGGCGGGTCGGAACCTGGGCCGAGGCGAACAACGTGGAGATCGCCTGCACCCCGACCAACAGCTCCTGGCGCAACTGGATCGAGGCCCAATTCACCGCCCTGCGCTACTTCACCCTCGACGGCACCGACCACCCCAGCCACAAGGCCCAGGGCAGCATGATCCGCCGCTACATCATCTGGCGAAACAAGCACGCCGCCGACGAACGCCTACGCGAAGTCGTCACCAGGGCAAACATTGCCTGACGCGGCATTAGGGTCTGTTGCGAAAATGGATCTCGAGTTGCGATGATCATGGTGTGGGCGCGAGGGGATCTGACGGGCCGGCAGTGGGCGCGGCTGGCCGTTGCTGCCGGTGGGGAAGAAGGCGGGCAGGCCGCGGACGTGGACACGTCGGCAGTTGATCGACGGGATACGGTGGCGGACCCGCGCGGGCACCCCGTGGCGGGACGTCCCCGAGCGGTACGGTCCGAGGGACCGGGTACGACCTGTTCCGCCGCTGGCAGCGCGACGGCACCTGGAAGCGGATCCTGGAGCAACTGCGGGTCCAGGCCGACGCGCAGGGTCTGATCGCCCGGGACGTAAGCGTGCACTCGACCGTGTGCCGCGCCCACCAGCACGCCGTCGGCGCGCGTAAAAAAGGGATCTGCAACGCGAGCCGCCCGGCGGGATCGACATCGAGCCCGACGACCACGGCCTCGGACGCTCCCGCGGCGGCCTGACCGCGAAGATCCACCTCGCGACCGAGCAGGGGCAGAAGCCGCCGGCACTGCTGGTCACTGCCGGGCACCGGCACGACAGCCGCAGTTCCAGCCCGTCCTCGAACGCACCCGTGTTCCCCGCACCGGGCCGGGGCGGCCGCGCACCAAACCGGACAAGGTCCGCGCCGACAAAGCCTACGGCTCCCGCGCCAACCGCTCCTACCTGTGCAGACGCAGGATCGGGTGCACCATCCCGGAGAAGGCCGACCAGGTCCCGTCAAGGACATGGCCCTCACGATCGCCGCCATCGACCCGGGCCGGCTGCGCTCCGAGCCGTAGCACCGAACCGGCCCACGCTGTCGACGTCTCATCACCGATAGCCCTGACTTCGGCGGCGACGTTCACCACGTCGATCTCTGCGCCGGCGTCCACCAGCTCCTGCGTCCTTTCCAGTAGACGTGGTTGCCAGCTCGGGAATCCGGTTCGGACAGGTGACCGAGGACAGCCTGTGTCCACAGGCCGATGCCGTGCCATGACATGGCGGCCGGCGCGGGCGGCATCCCGCGGCAGTACCGGGCCATCCGGGTCGGGGGAGTTCGCAGGGCGCTGTCCTGGTGCCGAGCCGCGCGGGTGGTGGGGCCGAAGGCGGCGGTGGCCGGTGTCTCCGACGGAGTCCAGTGGCCCGACCTGAGGAGATCGGCGCGGCCATAGGGTGCGTATCGGGTCGTGATCAATCTGCGGGTTTCGCCCGCGTGGTGGGGTCTGATCCGGCAGACGTGTTGTGTGACGCGAGTTTGGCAAGGTCACCCCGACAACCGGGGCCTCGTTGCGCTGGCAACGGGCCGGCTGGCACCCATCACACCGTCGTGACCAGCAAATTCCCATGATCACAGGGACTTTGAAAGCCCCTACAGTGTGCACGCCGGGGCCAGCGGACGTTCACTGACGGCAAAAGCGGGGACCGCGGCGCGCCATAGCCTCGCGACTGACGAGACGCCCATCGGTACGCGCGAGGGCGCCTGAATTCCATTTGCCTCTGAATCAGGAACGAAAAGGGAACATGCTGAGGAAACTCGCTCTTCTGCTGCTGTCACTGGCGACGGCCATGGGTCTGGTGACGGGCCTGAGCACTACCGCGTCCGCCACCAACTTCAGCGTCATCGACTGGAACATCTCGAACATCACCGAGCGTGGCGCCACGCACGAGTCGAACTACTACAGGTTGATCAGCGCCATCCACCTGCACACCTACGGCAATGCGACCCACTACGAAGGCCTCACCCAGACCTCGACCGACCACAACCGCCTGGTCCAGGTCAGGGTGCTGGACACGAACAACACCCAACTCACCTCGGTCTACCTGTGGGCGGACAACCTCTACGTCGCCGGGTTCTACGCCCCGGCCACCAACACGCACTTCGCGTTCAACGACCGGTACCAGGACTTCCAGACCGCGCTAGGCATCCCGAGCGCCCGCATCCTGCCGACGAACGGCAACTACACCGGTCTTCCGGGCGGCAACGACAGGGGCCGGCTGGTACTCGAGCCGGAGACCATCTACAACGCCATGTACCAGCTCGGTCACGCGGCCCCGAACAACTACAACGACGCCGTCGGCCGCGCGCTGGTGGTCGCGATCCAGATCTTCTCCGAGGCGTCGCGCTTCAGCCCGATTTTCGACCGGATCCGGGGCAACATCCGCAACTGGACCCACACGCCCCTGACCGACGACTACGCCGGGCTGGAGAACGACTGGGGCCGCATCTCCCAGTTCGCCTACAACATCCGCAACAACCCGACCCTGTCGATCAGGATTCTGGGCCAGTGGGTGACGAGCCTGGTCGGTCTGGGCCGGGTCCTCGGATTTGTCGAACTCAACGGTTCCCAAGCCCGCCTTTAGTACTCCAGCTGTAGATCTTGATGTCGTCAGGCATCAGGATGGTGCTCATGACTGGTGATCCCTTGTATGTGTCCCTTGATGAGCTGCGCAGGTCCTTCGACGTGCTGATCCGCCACGTCGAAGGCGCCACGGCGGGCGGTGCCGTCATCCTGGATAAGGACTACTTCTGGTCGATCCCGTCCGACGAGCTGTACGACGTCGCGAAGGTGCCAGGCGACCTGACGATCGGGCAGCTCTCTGATTCCTGGCAGCATCTGCAGGATCTGCTTGCTAATGAAGATCGTGCTCTGGGATACCACCTGGTGTGGTTCGCTGACGTTCTGCGGGCGATCGGTCAGGACCTCGCTGCATAGAGTAGGCCGCGATTTTCATGCCTGCGTACTGAAGTTGAATTCGTGATGTCGCTCGGATGGGTGAAGCGGTAGCGTTCGCCTGCCGTTGGAGGGTTGGTCCCGGTAGTCGTGTGCTGTGAGGTATGCACAGGGCGGCGGTTTGACCGACGCGGAGAGGGCCGCGCGGGAGCGGATCCGACGGCAGGCCGTGGATCGCTTCGAGGGCGGTGAGAAGAGTCGGGACATCGCAGCCGCGCTGCGGGTGAGCGTGCGTTCGGTGGAGCGCTGGCGCCGGCAGTGGCGCGAGGACGGCGCGGCAGGAATCGCCTCGAAGGGTTCGCCGGGTCGTCCAAAGCTTTCCGATGCCCAGATCATGAGGCTGGAGCGGGAGTTGGAGCGTGGGCCGCTTGCCCACGGCTGGGACGACCAGCGATGGACGCAAGAGGGCATCTGGTCGCTGGTCAAGCGCACCATCGGCAACCTCGCCGCCGCCGACATCGACCAACTCGCCCGAGCCGTCAAGCGCAGCCTGAAGAGACTCCAGTACCGCCCTCACCTCATCGACGGATGCCTCGCCACCGCCGGCCTGGTCATGGATGGCTGACCACACCTCAGACCGACATCACGAATTCAACTTCAGTAGTGCTACACATCGCACACGTGCGAGCCTCCCGAGTCGAGTCGGCTCGACTCGATCCCGACCCCGAGCGAAGGACTCTCCCCGCCATTGCAGGCCTGTGCCACATCAGCATGGCCGTCCACCCCGGGCACGGGGGCGGGGAGTGGGCGGGAAGCTCCTTGAAGCCCTGCTCTCCCACGGCCCGAACGGGGCTACGACCGGTGCGAGCCGTTCACCCACACTGACAACGTCCGTGCCCGGCGTCTCTACGAAGCCTTCGGCTTCGCTCTCACCGGTCAGGCCGGGGTCTCCGACGACGGTGAGAGCATCGTGGACTCCCCGACGGTTCCCCGGACAGCCGGGCAAACGGACGTACCGTCGGGAAGCGCGTCAGCTGAACGCCAGTGAGTTGTTGACGTTCTCGTAGACGGTGTAGTCGGCTTTCTGGCCGTCGGGCTGTTCCTTGTCGTAGCCGCGGATGGTGACGGTGAGGTGGAGGACGTGGCCGTCGTGGACCATGTACTGCTCGATGGCCTTGTCGTTGGGGTTCTGGGCGATGCAGGGGTAGAGCTCGTCGGCCTTGGTCGAGTAGTCGTATTCGATGACCGAGGCGTTGACGCCGCCGTGGTGGAGCATCGACTGGGGGGCGTGGATGGGTGTGATGAAGAAGGGGTCCGGGATGTCGTTGCAGCTCGGCGGCTTGCCCTGGCTGGTCTTCACGGTGTCGAGCCGCTTCTGTGCGTACGCCCGGGGGTCCTGGGTGCTCTTGCCCTCGTCGCGCAGGTCGATCTGGATGCGTCCGTCGGGGCTGGCCCAGGCGGCGTCGTCGCTGCCGATGGATGCCGTGTAGTCCTGGGGTACCGCGACGGCGAAGCCCAGCGACTCCACCTGTTGCGCCTTGTAGCCGACGGGGACGTTCGAGGGGCTCGGCGTGCCGGCGGGCCACAGTGCCCAGGTGGTGGCTGCGGCGATGACGGCCAGACCCACGAGGGTAGTGGTCGCCGTGCGCCGTTTCGTGCCGCCGACGGCCACGGTGGCGGCGCGCAGCCGCAAGGTCAGCGCGGCCGGGAGAACGGCCGTCGGGGCAGGCGTGTCGAGCGCGGTCGGCACGGGCGGAGTGGTCGCTGTCGCCGCCGCCGCGAGCTGGAGCTGGGCCTGCGCGGCGGTCGGCCGGCGGGCGGGGTCGCGCTCCAGCAGCGACATGATCGGCACGGTCAGCACACCTGCGCGGCGTGGTTCGGGCACGGGGTCGGTGAGGATCGCGGCGAGGGTGCTCTGCGGGTGCTGCCTGCGGTAGGGGTGGACGCCTTCGACCGCCTCGTACAGGAGCACGCCGAGGGCCCACAGGTCGGCGGGCGGCCCGGGACGCTGGCCGGCGGCGCGTTCGGGGGAGAGGTAGGGGACGGAGCCGACCACGACGCCCGTCCGGGTCAGGTCGGTGCCGCCGTCGATCTGGGCGATCCCGAAGTCGGTGAGGATCGTCTCGCCCGTGCGGGTACGCATGATGTTGGCCGGCTTGATGTCCCGGTGCACCACGCCGGCCGTGTGGACCGCGGCCAGCGCGGCGGCGATCTCGCGGCCGATCCCGGCCGCCTCGCGGACGCTGAGCGTGCCGGCGGCCAGGACCGCCTCCAGACTCTCGCCCTCGATCAGTTCCATTACCAGCCAGGGCCGGCCATCGACGGTCTCGATGTCGTGCACCCGGACGATGTTCGGGTGCCGCAGGGCGGCTGCGGCCTGCGCCTCGCGTTCCATCCGCCGGAAGCGCTCGTCGCGTTCCCGCTCATCGACGCCGTCGGGGAGCACGGGTTCCTTGAGTGCCACCTGGCGGCGCAGCCTTTCGTCGGTGGCCCGCCACACCGTGCCCATACCGCCACGCCCGAGGCGTTCGTGCAGCCGGTAGCGGCCGCTGATGAGCAATCCCCTCGTGGCGGAATCGTCCGCCGTTCCCCCTGAATCGGTCATGCCGCACATCTTGTCGCAGCCCGCGCGCCCGGCCAATTCCCGGCAGACTCCAGGCGACGGGGCGGCCCTCTCCGGCAGGACCAACGACACCACTGCCACGGCACGGGCGATCCGCTTGAGGCTGGGTGTGACCCCGCGGCCAGAGTTGTCATCCGCCCACGCCGTGATTCCGATGGCGAAAGAGGCGAGGACCAGTGCCACGACTTCCACAGTGGTCAGCACCACGGCCACGAGAACGTCGACCACCAACTGAAGCATCCGGTCATCCTCACGCTCATCCCATGTGCCGTCCTGAGTACGGGCACTCAAGTCCGCGGCTGCTGCACACCCCTGGCCGCGCCCGCTCGGCAGCTGCGGGTCGCTGCTCTGGCCGTGGTAGTCCCGACGGTTGAGCCCCCGTCCGGCGGGCGGCTCCCATCGGGGGCTTCCACGGGGATGCCGGGTAGCCGCCCCCTCGGGTGGGTGCACCGCACCCACGCCCCGACCCATGGTGTGGATCTAGCGTGGCGGGCATGGAAAGCAACAACGAGCTCGGTGCGTACCTGCGTGCTCGCCGCGCGGTGATCACGCCGCGGGACGTCGGGCTGCTCGACGGCGGGGACCGGCGGGTGCCGGGACTGCGGCGGGACGAGGTGGCACTGCTGGCCGGGGTGAGCACGGACTACTACATCCGTCTGGAGCAGGGTCGTGAGCGGAACCCGTCCGAGCAGGTGCTCCGGGCGATCGCTGCGGCACTGCGGCTGGACGGCACCGCAGCGGATCACCTGTTCCGGCTCGGCCTGCCGGTCTTCGCCACGGCGGCCGCGGCACCTGCTGTCGCCCCAGAGCTGTCGCGGCTGATGGACGGCATGCGTGACGTGCCGGCCTTCGTGGTCGGCGCGGCGCAGGACGTCCTGGCCGCCAACCGGATGGCGCGCGAGCTGTACCGCGGGTTCGCCCGGTACGACAACCTGCTGCGAATGATCTTCCTCGACCCGTTCGCGCGGGAGTTCTATGTCGACTGGGACAAGGCGGCGCACACCGCGGTCGGCAACCTGCGGGCGTCCTCCTCGCAGTTCCCCCAGGACGAGCGGATCGAGCGGATCGTCGGCGAGCTCGGCGTGTGCAGCCCCGCCTTCGTCGGCTTGTGGGCACGTTACGAGGTCCGTCCCCGCACACATGAGGACAAGCACTTCCGGCACCCCCTGGTGGGCGAGATCCGGCTGCATTTCGAGGCGCTGGCCGTCACCAGCGCTGCGGGCCAGCACCTGTCCGTCTACAGCGCGGAACCCGGTAGCGCCAGCGCCGCGGCCCTGGTCCAGCTCCGCCGACTGGCCGAGCAGGGCTCAGCTCCCACCGTTTGCGGCACTCTCGCAGAGGAGGAGGACAACCGGTCATGACCGCTGCCCCGTCCGGCACCGCCGGCACCTTCAAGATCGCCGGCAAGGACGTCAACCGTCTCGGCTTCGGCGCCATGCGCCTGGCCGGGCTCGGCGTGTGGGGCGAGCCCGACGACCGCGACGAGTGCATCCGCGTGGTGCGCCGGGCCGTCGAACTCGGCGTGCAGCTGATCGACACGGCGGACTCCTACGGCCCGCACGTCAGTGAGGAGATCATCCGGGAGGCGATCC
Organism: Kitasatospora sp. NPDC036934; assembly: GCF_055608425.1. NCBI lineage: Bacteria > Bacillati > Actinomycetota > Actinomycetes > Kitasatosporales > Streptomycetaceae > Kitasatospora > Kitasatospora sp. NPDC036934. The sequence goes on from NZ_JBVJQR010000030.1 coordinate 55,024, forward strand.
ACCCCTACCCCGAGGAAGTGCTGGTCACGACGAAAGCCGGGCTGACCCGCAACGGCCCGGACACGATCAGGACCCGCGACGGGCTGGTGCGCCTGGGCCCCCAGGCGTGGCCGCCGGTCGGGCGCCCGGAGTACCTGCGCCAGCAGGCCCTGATGAGCCTTCGCCGACTGGGCCTGGATCACATCGACCTGTTCCAGTTGCACCGCGTCGATCCCGAGGTCCCGCTGGAGGACCAGGTCGGTGCGCTGAAACAGCTCCAGGACGAGGGCAAGATCGTCGCGATCGGCCTGTCCCAGGTCACCGTCGACCAGGTCGAGCACGCGCGCACGATCACGGAAATCGCCACCGTCCAGAACCGCTACAACCTGACCGACCGCACCTCTGCCGACGTCCTGGACTACTGCACCCGCCACGGCATCGGCTTCATCCCCTGGGCGCCGGTGGCCGCGGGCGAGCTCGCCCGCCCCGGCGGGCCGGTCGACCGGATCGCGACCACCCACGGTGCCCGGCCGTCCCAGGTGGCGCTGGCCTGGCTGCTCGCCCGCTCCGAGGTCGTGCTGCCCATCCCCGGCACCTCCAAGGTCGCGCACCTGGAGGAGAACCTGGCCGCGGCGACGCTGCGCCTGACCGACACGGAACTGGGCGAACTCACCGACGCCGCTTGATCCGTACCCCCGCGGGACCTGCCGCTGATCTCCACGCCGGCCGGCCCTTCCCACCCGCTCACCGAAGAAGGCACTCAAGCGATGCTGCTTCCCTCCACCGAGGCAGGCCGGGGACGGCCCGTCGTCCTGCTGCACGCCCGGCCCACCGACCGCACCATGTGGGACGCCCACCTCCCGCTGCTCGCCGAGGCGGGCGTGCGGGCCATCGCCCTCGACCTGCCCGGCCACGGCGACGCGATCGTGCCCGACCGCCGCACGGTGGCCGCCTGGTCGGACGTGCTCGACACGCTCGACCACCTGGGGGCCGACCGCTTCGTCCTCGCCGGGAACTCACTGGGCGCCCTGGTGGCGCTCCAGGCCGCCGTCACGGCACCCGAGCGGGTGGAGGGCCTGGTACTGGTCGGGTACCGGCCCCACGACCAGCCCGCCTCCCCACGTCTGGACGCCGCCTGGGAGGCCGAACGGACGGCGCTGGCCGCCGACGACCTGGACGCCGCGGTGACGGCCGGCGTCAAGGCGTGGACCTCGGCCGGGGCCACCGAGGAGGTACTCGCCCACGCCGCCCGCATGCTCCACCGCCAGCTGACCGACCAGCTCACCCACGGCGAACCGCCGCAGGCGCCGGACCCCCTCGGCACCGGCCCGGCGGCGCTGAGCACACTCAGGGGCGTGCCCGCACTGATCGGCGTCGGCGAGCACGACATGCCCGACTTCCACCAGGGCGCCGAGAACCTGGCCCGCGACCTCGATGCGGGTCGGACCACCGTCATCCCCGGAGCCGGACATCTCGCGCCACTGGAACAGCCCGCCGCGTTCTGCGCCCTACTGCTGGAATTCGTCCGCCGTCTCCCGCAGCCCTCGCCGCCCGCGCACCGGTAGGACCCGCCGCCGGCCGTCGACGAGACCCACCCGCTCCGACCGGACGCCCGTAGGGCCGAACCTGATCTGTCCACCCGTCTGCAGCCGGGACCGGTTCCCGTACTGGGCCTCGCAGGGGCAGAACGGCGACTCGCGCGAGACGGTGCTCAAGCGGGACGGACAGGCGGTGGCCGCCGACGCCCAGTGCGAGCCCACCGCCGGTAGCTGGGTCAGCCCCTACGGCGGGCTGATATCCAGGATCTCCTCGGAGCGGGCACACGTCTCGTAGAGCATCCGCCACAGGGTCTTCTCGCGCAGGCGGACAACCAACTGATCCCCACACGTGTCGTGCAAGGAGGCTCGCGCGCAAGACGCTCGGCCGTTGTCCGGGTCTTCTTCAGCGTGAGGCTCCCCGTCGCGGAGCATCCGAAGGGCATCAACGGCGGCGACGCCTCCCCCTGCCGTCCACTGACTGGTGGACCTCAGGTTCAACCGGCTGGGCGTGTCGGGTTCTGCCCTTGGCAGACCAGGATCTCGGGTATGAGTCAACTCCCTGTGCGCATAGCCCGATGGAGCGCCCGGCACGCGTGGCGTGCGATCGCCGGCTGGTTCGCGTTCGTCGTCCTCTGCCTCGGCATCGGTATCGCGGTCGGCTCCCACGAGGCCACCACTGAGGACTACCGGGTCGGTGAGGCGGGGCGGGCCGAGGCAATCGCCGGCTCGGCCGGCATGCAGCAGCAGCCGACCGAGCAGGTCATCATCCACGCCAGGTCCGGACCGCTGGACACCGCCGCCGCCGCTTCGGTCGCGCAGGACCTCACCGAGCGGATGCGCAAGCTTCCCGAGGTGCAGAGCGTGGCAGCTCCGGTCAGCTCCAAGGACGGCCAGGTCGTCAGGGTTCCGGTGGTCCTCAACGGCCCCGAGCTGGACGGCAAGAAGAACGTCGGCCCGCTCCTCGTACAAACGGCGAAGGTCCAGGACGGCCACCCGAACCTCGTCGTGGAGGAGACCGGCTCCCCGTCCATCAGCAAGGGCGTCAACGACCAGCGCGGGAAGGACCTCGCACTGTCCGAGCGCATCACCCTGCCGGTCACGCTCATCACACTGCTGATCGTCTTCGGATCGGTGGTCATGGCTGGCGTGCCGCTGCTGCTCGCGCTCTCCTCGATCACCGCCGCCCTGGGACTGTCGATGGTCGCGTCCCATCTGCTGCCCGACCCCGGGGTCGGGACCAACATGATCCTCCTCATCGGCCTGGCAGTGGGCGTCGACTACACGCTCTTCTACCTCAAGCGCGAACGCGAGGAACGGGCCCGCGCCGGGGGGCGGCTCAGTTCCGAGGCCGTGGTGGAGCTGGCGGCGGCGACCGCAGGCCGGGCCATCGTGGTCTCCGGTCTCGCCGTGATCGTCTCCACCGCGACCCTGTATCTGGCCACGGACGTCATCTTCTCCTCGCTCGCGACGGGCACGATCCTGGTCGTGGCGGTTGCCGTGGTCAGCTCCCTGACCGCGCTTCCCGCGCTCCTGGTGAAGATCGGACACCGGACCGAGCTCCGTGCGGCCCGCGGCAAGCCGGTCCGTACGAAGCGGGCGGCGGCCGAGACGGGCCGGGTGTTCGGCGCCCTGCTGAGGCCCGCGCGACGCCACCCCGCCCTCACGCTGGGCGTATCGGTGCTGTTCATGCTCGCCCTGGCGGTACCCGCGCTCGGCCTCGAGCTCGTCGACCCGGGCAAGGACACCTTCTCCCGAGACATCCCGGCCATGCAGGTCTACGACCGGTTGAACGTGGCCTTCCCGGAACTCGTGGTGAAGCACGTGGTCGTCGCCCGTTCCACACCGGACCGAGCGGCCGAGGTGCAGCACGCCCTGGCGGATCTCGGCCGACGGGCGCAGGCCGATCCGCTGTTCGCCAGGGACGCCGGGCCGACAGTGCGTACGTCGGCCGACGGCCGGGTCAGCGTGCTGGAGCTGGCTGTCCCGTTCCCCGCACCCTCGATCGAGGCGATCGAGTCACTTGAGCACATCCGCAGGGACTATCTGCCCGCCACGGTCGGCAGGCTGTCCGGTGTGGAGGCGGGGGTGAGCGGTGACGTGGCCCGAGGCCGCGACTACGTGGACCACGAGAACGGCAAACTGCCGCTGGTCATCGGGTTCCTGCTGCTGGCGACCTTCGTGATGACCGTGTGGGCGTTCCGCTCCGTCGTCATCGGCCTGATCGGCGTCGCCCTCAACCTGCTGTCCGCCGGGGCCTCGCTCGGCCTGCTGGTCGTGTTCTTCCAGGGCACGTGGGCCCAGGACCTCCTGGCCTTCCACTCCCTCGGTGCCATCGCGTCCCGGGTACCGCTGTTCCTCTTCGTGATCCTCTTCGGCCTGTCGATGGACTACCAGGTCTTCGTGGTCAGCCGGATCCAAGAGGCCATGCGGAACGGGATGTCGGCCCGCGAGGCGGTACTGGACGGCATCAGCCGGTCGGCCAAGGTGGTGACCAGCGCGGCCATCGTGATGGTGACGGTGTTCGGTGCCTTCGTCGCCCTGCACCTCACCGAGATGAAGCAGATGGGCTTCTGCCTGGCGGTGGCCGTCCTCCTGGACGCCGTCGTCATCCGGCTCATGGTCCTGCCCTCACTCCTGCTGCTCCTCGGCGAGCGGGCGTGGTGGCCGCTGCGCCCGGGCCGTCCGGCGCGACGGGCGCACGCCGCCGTCCCCCGTCCCGGCGTGCCGCAGGACGTAGGCTGACGATCATGATTCAACGGCCGCAGCCGGGCGACCGGTTCCGCATACGGATCCTCCGCCGGTGGTACGCAGTCTCCTGGGTGCTCCTGGGCGTGTGTCCCCCGGTCATCTCCGAGCTGAACCACGGCGGGGCGACGAGGTACTGGTCGTTGGCGCTGCTGGCACTGATCGCCCTCGGCTACGCGACCGTGGCGGCCTTCCCCCGCAATCGCGTGCTGCGGCCCCACGCCTACCTGGGCGTACTCGCCTTCGCTCTGGGCGCGCTGTCCCTCCTGCGCGGCGACGGCGCCGCACTGTTCATCGTGTCGCTCCCGCAGTTCTGGCTCTTCGCCAGGAGCCCGCGGCACTCGATCGCCTACAGCGGCGCCGCCGCCGCGGCCACCGTCGTCGGCATCGTCCGGCACCAGAGCTGGCACGCGGAGGACTTCTCCACCGGCAACATCGTCTTCACCCTGATCGGCTACACGGCGGGAGTGCTGCTCGGACTCGGGGTGGTCCGGATCGTCGAGCAGAGCGACGATCGCGCCCGCCGCCTCGCCGCCGAACTGGCGAGCGCCCAACAGCGCCTGGCGGAGGCGCACCGGCTCCAGGGCGCCACGGAGGAGCGCGAGCGGCTCGCGCGGGAGATCCACGACACCCTCGCCCAGGGCTTCGCCTCCATCATCGTGCTGGCGGAGGCGGCCCGCGCCGGCCTCGACACCGACCCCGGCAGGAGCGCCCGGCAACTGCTCTCGATCGAGAACACCGCACGCGAGAACTTCGCCGAGGCGCGAGCGCTCGTCGGCTCCGCCCCGCAGAGCGGTCCCGCGCTCGGCTCGATCGCGGGGACACTGCACCGGACCCTGGAGCGGTTCGCCGAGGACACCGGGCTCACCGTCACCGCGGACCTGCCGGACGTCGAGTGCGACCAGCCGACCCGGATCGCGCTGCTGCGCTGCACCCAGGAGTCCCTGGCCAACGTCCGCAAGCACGCGGCCGCCTCCACGGTGGAGATCGTGCTCACGCCGTCCCCGTACAGCGTCGAACTGGAAATAACCGACGACGGCAGGGGCTTCGTGGTGGAGCACGCCCACGGCTTCGGGCTCAACGGCATGCGCAACCGCCTCGCCGAACTCGGCGGCGAACTCACCGTCACCAGCTCTGTCGGCGACGGCACCCGCATCCTCGCCGCGCTACCTATCAACAGTCAGGTGTGACGACATGACAGCCCGTACAGAACCGGAAGGTCTCCGCATCATCGTGGTCGACGACCACACGGTCATGCGCGCCGGGGTCGTCGCCCTGCTGGCCTCGGAACCCACCATCGACATCGTCGGCGAGGGCGGCGACGGCCGCGCGGCCGTCGAACTCGTCGAGCTCCTGAAGCCGGATGTGGCACTGATCGACCTGCGGATGCCCGTCCTCGACGGGGCGAGTGCCACCGCCGAGATCGTCGCCCTCCACCTGGGGACCCGGGTACTGATCCTCACCACGTACGACACCGACGCGGAGATCGAGCGCGCGGTCGAGGCCGGCGCGATCGGTTACTTGCTCAAGGACACCACGCGTGACCAGCTCGTCGACGCCATCCGATCCGCGTCCCGTGGCGAGACCGTCCTGGCCCCGAGGGTCGCGGAGCGGCTGGTCGCCCGCATGCGGCAGCCCGCTCCGGTGGCTCTGACCACGCGGGAGGTGGACGTCCTGAGCGCAGTCGCCGACGGGTTGTCCAACGTCGAGATCGGCCGGCGGCTGGTCATCGCGGAGGCCACGGTGAAGACCCATCTGCTGCGGGTCTTCGCCAAGCTCGATGTCAGAGACCGCACCCATGCGGTGGTCGTAGCTCTTGAGCGCGGGCTGCTGGACAAACGTTAGCCAGCCCCCGAGCGGCAGGTCATCGTCGGCTTGCCGCTCGGGGACTGACAGCCGGTGAGAAACGAGTGGCTGATGTCTTTTCCGCGCGGACCTCAAGCAGGCTCGTGAGTACCGGCGCCGTCTGGCGGCCGAAACCGTCGACTTGGTCAGGCAGGCCGATGCGGTGAGCTGACCCGCGCTGCAGAGAGGGTGGTCGGAGCCATTAGAGCTGGCTCCGACCACCCTCGATGACTTCAGCGGGGTGGTCAGCAGCGCCCGGCCTGGTGCACCAGATCGGCTGGCTGCGACCGCGTGTTCAGCCTCGTCATCAGCTCTTGGTTGGCCGCGCGTGCGGGTTCGAGGTCCTGGCTGCGCTCGTCGAGCTGGGCGGTGAGATCTACTAGCCGCTGCTCCAGGGCCGTGATGCGGCGGTGTAGTTGTTCGATGTCTGCTGGGGCGCCGATTCCGGCTTCGTGCCAGACCTGCTCGCCGAGCAACTTGGCGAGCTTGTGCTCCAGTTGTCGGATCTGGGCCGCCTGCCGTCCGGCCCGGTCGTTGGCACTGGCCAGATCGGCTTGGAGCGAGGCCCGGCTGACCAGCGGGCCCGTTCCGTCCGTGCCCAGCGGTTCACTGGCGGCTGCGTGGATTTGGGTGAGCAGGTCGCGGTGCCGGTAGAGGAAGGTGCGGTCCACCCCGGCGGCGCGAGCGATCGCGGACACGCTCATCTCGGTGCCGTCCTTGGCCGCCTGGCGGAGAGCCTTGAGGACGCGTTCGCGCCGACGGACTGAGTCGGCCCGCCGGGCCCTCGAACGCAGGGGGACCCGGTCTGGCGGCTGTTGGCACATCCCGGGCTTCTGCGGTTCCTGGTCGTCAGCGCTGTCTTCTCGCTGATGACTCCAGTGCTCACCTATGCGGTTCCGCTGTGGGTCTCCCACTACAGCTGTCCGCACGACGCATGGCCTGTGGGCGCACTGGTGGCGACGAACGCCGTCATCGTCATCGTCCTACAAGTGCCGGTCCCATCGGCGCTGCTCGCCTCCCATCGGCCGGGCTTGCGTGGAACGCACCCCCCTCGTTCCCGGGCCGACCGTGCCTGGGAGGCCGCCCACCAGCCCTGCGTACTCGGTCGCGGGTGTCGATGCGGGCCGCGCGGATCGGCGGATTCTTGTTGGCGGACGCGGCGGTGGGGTAAAGATCGCACAGGACCTGCGACATGCACGTGGGCGGACGAGACGAGGAACTGTGGCAGAAAGCCGTTTCAGTGACACCATCGCCCAGTTGGAGGCGGAACTTCCCGGTATCGAGGCCCGGCGGCGGCGTCTGGAGGACGAGCTGACCGCCGCCGTGGCGCGCGAGAACGCCGTACGCGGCGCCATCCAGAGCCTTCAGGCCCTGGCCGGGCTGCCGGCTTCGCAGGGAACCACTGCGGTGGGCACCATTCGGGCAGAGGCGGACGCCATCGCGGGGGTCGGGCCGCAGCAGCTCGCGGCCGAAGCCGGAGCGGCGTCGGACCGGGGAGGGGAGCCGGCCGAGAAGGCCAGCACACAGACGGGCACGGCCACGAAGACGCGGAAGAAGGCCACAGCGAAGAAGGCTGCCTCCGCGAAGAAGGCCGCAGCGAAGAAGGCTGCCCCCGCGAAGAAGGCCGCAACGAAGAAGGCTGCCCCCGCGAAGAAGGCCGCAGCGAAGGAGACCTCCGGCAGCGCGCGGCCGCGCACCGTGGCGAAGAAGACGGCCGCGACCCGGAACACCAGGCCGGTGCACACCGGCGTCGAGCCGGCCACCGAGAAGAGCGAAACGGCTGCCCCCGCGCCCGGGCGGCGAACGACCGGTGCCACCTCGGAGAGCGCGTTGGGCGTGCTGGCTGGCGCTCAGGGGCCGCTGCGTGCCCGGGAGGTGATCGCCCGGCTGGGGATCGAGGAGTCGGCGGACAACGTGAACGCGGTGCGCACCATGCTGGAGCGCCTGGTCAAGGCCGGCCGGGCGCAGCGCCCGGGCCGCGGCCTGTACGCGAAGCTGGACGGCTGACCCGCGGGCCCAGCCCTGCCGACGGCTGGTTCGCGAACCTGTCCCATTTCACCGTCGGCCGGTCGAGCGACATCGCCGGGTGCGGCACCCGGCGATGTCGCGTCGTCGCCGTCCCTGTCCGAGATGTCGGAAGGCCGCCACCTGTGGGAGGCGGCCTCCTGTGCCTTCTCGGGGCCTCGGCAGCCTGGGTTCTGGGAGCAACGGGCGGGCCCCGTCCCTGGTCAGAGGCCCCGCACAACCGGTCTGCTCAAGCGTTCGGTCGCTGCCTCTATCAGAGCCGGCGCGTGGGGTTCAGTAGACGTCCGCGAGGCGGCACGGCTCCTGGACGGACGGGCACAGCTCGGCCGGGTGGTCCGGGTCCTCCCTCGGCGGAAGCTCGACCACCGACGAATCGGGGTCGGGCGTCGGCTCGACGGCGTAGCGGTACTGGACGACGGTGATCGTCTTGCCCGCGCCGAGGTCGACCGTCCGCTGGTGCAGCGGTCCGAACCGGCTCCCCCCGCCCTGCAGCACGACCCGCCCGGTGTCGACGGGGAAGACCGTGAAGTAGGAGGGCTGCCGCGAGCCGCCGATCGTCGACGGGCTCTGCCCGGAGACGTAGGACGCGATCGAGCCGTAGGAGAACTTCGTGGCCAGGTTGCCGTTGACACGGCTGATCGAGGCGAGGCACAGGTAGGAGTCGTCCCTCAACCACACCACGTCCGCCCGGTCGTGGGCGTCCTCGCTGCGGTCGAGCACCACCAGGTTCGCCAGTGTGGGGACGGGGCAGGGCTGCGGCGGGTTCTTGGCCAGCTGGTCCACGATCCACTGCGCCGCCGCCGGGGCGGGCTCGGGCAGCACCACAGGGTGCGCCGTCACCGTCGGGGTTGCCGTCGCGGAGGCCAACGCCGTTGCCGTGGATGCGGCTGCCCCTGTGCTGCCCTGCCCGGTGCATGCCGCCGTCCCCAGCGCCAGCGCCACCACCGCAGCCACCGCCGCGCCCCCGCGCCGTGCCGTACGCCCCATCACACAACCCCCGATGCCCCCCGAAACGTTCGATCACATCCTGCCCGATCCGGCGGGCCCGAAGTGTCCGAACGGCAACGGCCGTGTGCCGCGGCGGCTACGGGCCCAGCCCGGTCGCGCGACAAGGGCCGGTGCGGCCGATGCCCGGGCGGCCACCATCTTTTGCAGGCGTTGACCAGCTGCGCCTTCTCGGCGGCGGCACGCTCAGGCTCGTCACCTTCGTGCAGAGTGTTGCCGCACCAGACCAGCACCCGAGGGCCCCGCCCCCGCAGGATCGAGCAGACGGCGGCGACCGCGGCAGAGGTGTCGTCCAGGTCGGTCGTCGCCCAGGAGAAGTCGGCCGGGTCCTGGCAGCGGTCGTGCGGGTGGAGGGCCATGGCGCGGATCATGGCGCCGGTGCCGCTGGCCGCTATCTGCTCTACGCCCACCTGCAAGTCGGCTCGCTCGGCGTCAGGGAGGGCGACTGCGTCGAACCCGGCCAGGTCCTCGGGCTGATCCGCAACAGCGGCAACTCCACCACGCCGCACCTGCACTTCCAGGTGACGACCACAGACGAGTTCTTCCCGACCGACAGCCCGCCGTTCACCTTCCAGCGGTTCCGCATCCTCGGACAGGTCGAACCCCGGATCCGGGACGACAACCTGGGCCCGCAGCCGACCGGCGTCCTGCCGACCACGCCCTCGCCGTACGAGGGCCTCCACCGTGCTCGGTATCCGCTCGACCGCGAGGTCCTGGACTTCTGACCGGGCTCCGCCCGCATCCCGCTCCGGCCTGGGGACGCATCAGGCGGCTCAGAGGGTGTCGGTCGCCGCGAACTCCCCTGTCAGGCCCGCGCGGGCCAGCGCCCGGACGATGGCCGGCCGGTCCAGCGGATCGTCGTTGCCGTTGGTCTGCCCCAGGCGTTCCAGCAGCCTCTGCGGTTCCAGCCGGTACGCCTCCGCATCGGCCAGGAGGCTGTCCGCGCTCTGCGCGTCGACCGTGTCGTCCAGGTGGTTCGTCAGATCGCCCAGCACCTCGCTTCGGTCGATGAAGGAGCTCATACCGCAGTCCAGGCCGTCGTCGTCGAGGCCGTCCGGGTACGGCGCCCGGGCCCAGGCGCCGTTCTCGTACCAGTAGACGCAGCCGATCTCGTGCCCTGCGAGCCGGTCCCGCAGTGCCTCGTAGGGAAGCCAGTCCGGGCCGCCCGCCAGCACGTCGATCGCCGGCTCGTACCACTTGACGTCGCCCGCCTCGTCCTCGCCGTAGAGCACGAACCGGCCCTCGCCCGCCTTGGACATGACCCACCAAGTGCAACCGCAGTCGTCCCAGTGCAGACCCTCGTCATCGATCCACCGGCCGGTCCGGTAGCGCGGCGGGTGCTCCTCGTCCTCGGTGGTCGCCTCAAGGGCGGCGAGCAGCGCCCATCGTGCCCACAGCTCCTCGGCCGGCGGAAGGTCCTCCGGCAGTCCGGGCCGGTGAACGGTCATGTGTGCCCCCTTGTGTGTGCGGATTGTGATCTCCGCCAACGATACGGTCCGCCGCCGACAGGGCCGCCCACGAGGTCGACCGACTCCGACAAGCACGGCGGCCTTCCCCGGCCCGCGCCGCTCGGCCGCCGGGCCTCGATCAGTGCGTCCGTTGGCTCCGGACATCGAGGCGGGGTCGACCTCGGTCGCGGCCGTCGCGCGGTCCAGCCCCCGGCCTTCTTCGTACGCCGCGGCGAAGGAGGCCGCGCCCAGCGCGTTCGACCGGCTGACGTGGCGAGTTCTCAAAAGGACCGGAAGACACCGGCGGGGTCGATCCGAGCGGCTTCGACGCCGTCCGCGAAATCCAGATTGGCGATCGACAGGTTCGCGTGGATGTCGTTGGACACCCCCGCGATCGTCAGGTCCTCGCCCTTGCCGCTACTCGCGCCATGAGCGCGCAGATCGAACCGCAGCGACGCCACCCCGTTGTCGGCGAGCCCGGCGGCGAGCCGGGTGAAGAAGCCGCCCTCGTTGCGGTCGGCCACCCCCGCGCCGTGTACCAGGACGGCCGCGGCGGAGGGAGCGTCAGCCGGAGCCACCGTGCCGGACAGCCTGGTTCCGTCCAGTGACCTGAACACCAAGCCGTAGTCAGCCATGCACTGATGGTGGCCGGTGAGGGGCTGCGGCTGGCGCTCCCACTCCTTAGACCGTGTCCTATGTGGTGACGGCTCGTTGGCGGGGCATGGGGCGGGGTACGTGGAGTTGGATTGTTCCGGACCGGCCTATGGGAGATCGCGAAGCCGTTGATTCCGCCGGAGCGGGTGCGGCCGCAGGGCGGTGGGACGGCGAACACGCCTGATGAGACGCTGTTCGCGGCGGTCGTGTACGTGCTGGTCAGCGGGTGCGGCTGGCGCGCGCTGCCACCCTGTTTCGGGGTCTCGAAGTCCACCGCGCACCGCCGGTTTCTCATCTGGTCGCAGGCCGGCGTGTGGGCCCGACCACACGAGGCGGTCCTGCAGCTCCTGGACGACGTCGGTCTGGTCGACGTCTCACGCGTCGTACTCGACTCCGCCCGGGTGCGGGCCAAAAAAGGGGCGGACTCACAGGTCCGAGCCCCGTGGACGGAGTAAGCCGGGTTCCAAGGTGCACGTCCTGTCGGACGCGGCAGGGCTGCCCCTGGTCGTCGGCGTGAGCGCGGCCAACACCCACGACAGCAAAGCCCTGAAGCCCGTGGTGGAGGGCTACCAGATGAGACAGACCCCGGGCCGCGGTCCCACCCGCAAGCCCGGACGTCTGCACGCCGACAAAGCCTACGACGTCTCCAGGCCGCCGTCCGCGACCAGCAGCAGCGCGTCCTTGAACACTGGCCCGACGGGACTCGCTACCTGTTCCCGCGGCCGCACGCGAACGTCTCCGGCAATCACCGGCTGTCCGACAGCAGCTACCGGCGCATGCTGAACCGCTGGCTCGCCACCTGTGACATCCGCGACGAGCACGGCCGCCCGGTCCACCTGACGCCCCATCAATGGCGGCACACATTCGGCTGCCGGCTGATCAACCGCGACGTTCCCCAGGAAGTCGTACGCGTTCTGCTCGACCACGAGCCGTCCCGGATGACGGCCCACTGCGCGCGGATCACCGACCAGACGGTGCGGCGCCGCTGGGAGGCGGCGATGAAGGTCAACGTCAAGGGCGAGCGCGTCGCCCTTGATCTTGACGGGCCGCTGGGCCAGGCCCAGTGGGCCAAGACCCGCTACGGCATCGCCACCCAGACCTTGCCCAACGGCTACTGCGGCCTGCCCGTTCAGAAGACCTGCCCGCATGCCAATGCCTGCCTGACCTGCCCGGTCTTCCTCACCGGGCCAGAGTTCCTGCCCGAACTCCGCGAACAGCGCACCCGGACCCTGACGCTGATCGACAACGCCAACAGCTGCGGTCACACCCGCGTCGCCGAGATGAACCAGCAGGTCGCCGAAAACCTCAACCGCATGATCCATGAACTCGAGGACAGCCAGGACCAGCGCGAGGAGACCGCCGATGCGGGCTGACAACTCCCACCTGATCGTTTCTGCGGCCCGCCGCCGAGCGGCTGCAACCCGCCGAAAAGCGGCATCGGCCCTGCGGCGCATGGAGGCCACCGGCGTCGTGATCACCTTCGAGACCGTCGCCCGCGAGGCCAAGGTCTCCCGGTCCTGGCTCTACAACCAGCCGGACCTGCGAGCCGAGATCGAACGCCTCCGGGCCCGGCACCGCCCCGTTCCCGCAGCTCGACCGGTTCCCGAGCGGCAACGCGCCTCCGAAGCTTCCTTGCTCCGCCGCCTGGAGGCCGCCACCGAGCGCAACCGGCAGTTGGAGGCGGAGAATCACGAGCTCAGACAGGCACTCGCCCTCGCGCTCGGCGAGCAACGCACTGCCGACGTCCGAGGCGTCCGCGCCACAGCGAAGCCTCCAGTCCCAAGGTCGATCGGCCCGTGCTGAGAAGCTGATGCACCAGCATCGCCCGCACCCGCTCCCGCAGCCACGCGGGAGCTCGGCGAGGATATGCGGTCGACGAAGGGAAGCTGTTGCGGCACCATGCGGGGCAAGATCCGATGATGAGGAGCATGGTGATCAGCCAGGGAGTGGATATCGCAACGCGATGCAAGGCCTGCGGCGGAGTGCTGATAATCAACACCGGCCAGTCCATCGACAGTGGACGGCTGTGGTGGGGAACCGAGGGCGGCTGCCAGGCCTGCCCCGTCGCCTGGTGCGATCAGGACAGCGGCGTCGCAACTCCTGAAGAGATCCGCCAGGCACTCTTGGCTGAACACGGACCCGCCCGGCTCCGCCTGACCGAGCCCGAGGCGAGCGCAGTGCCCGTCCTTCGCGCTCTTCGAGAGGTGCACGGCCTGTCATTGCCACAAGCACGAGCCATGGCCGACGAGTTGAAGACGACCGGCCTGGTGGGCACGTTCGTCGAGATGGAACTCATAGCCACCCGGCTCCGACATCACTCCGTCGGAGCGACAGTCGAGACATCGTCCAGCTGATCCTCGAGAGCGAGCGACACGCCGGGCGACAAAATCTCCGCAGCCCGAAAAGTCCCTAGCCCCCCGCGTCGAGGACGCTGTCCACATCGCATTGTCCCAGTTCAGGCTCGTCCTCATCGCGATGGCTCAAGATAACGGCCGTTGATCAGCTTGCCACCGTCGAAGCCGCGGCTGTCGGCCCCGACGACGGCGTCCGCCTTGACGGACTGGGAGTCGATCACGCCGGCGCTCGGCTCCGGGTGACGTTCTGGTGGAGCGGGTCCTGCCGGGCCGAGGCTGGTGCAGATCCGCGCGAACCGTCACCTGAGCTCGGCGGTCGCTGCCATCTTGACACCTGGCGCCGATGTACGGGTGCCCGTTCTCCCTGTCGCCGGCTGTTCGCTGAAGCGCCGGGTGGCAGAGTCCCGGGCGACCGTCACCGCGCGCACAGCCGGTCCAGGGATGCGAGGCTCTCCTGGTCCGCGGCGCGGTAGACCAGCAGCCGCAGCTCCGGGTCCTCCAGCGGGAGCAGTACCTCGAAATCGACGGCGATCGCCCCGACAGCCGGGTGCCGCAGCAGCTTGCGGCCGCGGCCGTTCACGCGGACCTCCCGCTCGGCCCACAGGCGCGCGAAATCCTCGTCCTGTGCGATGAATTCGGCGACCAGGCTGGCCAGTGCCCGGTCCTGCGGGTGGGCGGCCCAGGCCGCGCGCAGGTGGGCGACACCGTCGCGCAGCACGGACTCGCGGTCGGCGTAGAAGCCGCGCATCGGCGGGTGCAGCAGACAGAGCCACATGGCGTTGCGCCGGGCCGGCGGCACGGCGTCGAAGTCCGGTAGCAGCCTGGCCATTTCGGGGTTCCAGGCCAGCAGGTCGTAGCGGTGGTCCATCAGCATGGCCGGTAGCGGGGAGAGGTCGTCGACCAGGCGGGCCAGCGACGGCGCCGGGCCGGCGGCTGCCCCGCCGCCGGTGCTGCCGGGGCGGCGCCGTCCGGCCAGGTCGAAGAGGTAGTCGCGTTCGCCGGGCGCCAGCCGCAGGGCCCGGGCCAGCGCCGCCAGCACCTCCGCGGAGGGCCGCAGCCCCCGGCCCTGCTCCAGCCGGACCACGTAGTCAGTGCTGACCCCGGCCAGCTCGGCGACCTCCTCGCGGCGCAGTCCGGGCGTCCGCCGGGCCCGCCGGTGCGCGGGCAGGCCCAGCCGGTCCGGGTCCAGCCGTTCGCGCCTGCTGCGAAGGAAGGCGGCCAGTTCCTCGGTGGTGTCCACGGTTCGTGTCGTCATGACCGGTCCAACCGCCAGGGTGGGACCGGCCTTCCCAGGAAGTTCCCTCCCTTATCCGGGGCCGGCCGCCGCCGCAGACTCGGTCCCGGCAACGGAACACGAGCAGAGGAGAACCTGATGGCACTGGCCCTGGACGACTACCAGCTGCTGGGCCGCTCGGGACTGCGGGTCTCACCGCTGGCCCTGGGCACCGCGACCTTCGGCACCGAATGGGGGTGGGGCGCCGAACGGGCCGAGGCCCGCAAGCTGTTCGACCGCTACGTCGGGCTCGGCGGCAACCTCCTCGATACCGCCGACACCTACACCGAGGGCAGCTCCGAGCGTCTGCTGGGCGAGTTCGCCCGCGAGGAGCGCGAACGCCTGGTGCTGGCGACCAAGTACTCGACCCTGCGCCGTCCGGGCGACCCGAACTCCGGGGGCGGGCACCGCAAGGCGCTGTTCGGCTCGGTGGAGGGCAGCCTGCGGCGGCTGGGCACCGACTACCTCGACCTGCTGTACCTGCACGTCTGGGACTTTCGGACGCCGGTCGAGGAGGTGCTGCGCGGCCTGGACGACCTGGTTCGGCAGGGCAAGGTGCTGTACGTGGCGATCTCCAACACCCCGGCCTGGCAGGTGTCCCGGATGCAGGCGATCGCGGACCTGCGCGGCTGGTCGCCGCTGGTCGCGCTGCAGGTCGAGTACAGCCTGATCGAACGCACCGCGGAGCGCGACCTGATCCCGATGGCTCGGGAGCTGGGCCTGGGCGTGGTCCCGTACTCGCCGCTCGGCGGCGGGGTGCTCAGCGGCAAGTACGGCCGGGAGGACGTGGGCGCGACGGGCGCCGGCCCCGACGGGAGCACCCGTCGGAGCCACAACCTCGCCCTGGGCACCCTCACCGAACGCAGCCTCGGCGTGGCCGGGGTGGTCCGGGAGTTGGCCGGCGAGCTGGGGCACACCCCGGCCCAGGTGGCGCTGGCCTGGACGCTGCGGAAGCCGGGCGTGACGAGCACGCTGCTCGGCGCCCGCACCCCCGCCCAGTTGGAGGACAACCTGGGCGCCCTGGCGGTCGAGCTGACGGGCACCCAGCTGGCCCGGCTCGACGCGGCGGGCGCGATCGCCCTCGGCCAGCCGCACGACCTGCTGGCGAGCGAGCCCATCCGCCAGGTGACCACGGGCGGCCTGAGAATCGAGACCCGCCGCTGACGGCCGACCGTCAGCGGCGAGAGCCGGGGTCTGGAGCCGTGGTCGGTTCATCGTCCGGGCGAGCCACGACCGGTTCGCTACCGCCGTCGGACTCCGTCGAACATGTCCATCGGCCCCTCCGGCCCTCGCGTACCTGCTGCAAACGACCGTGACAGGAACGATGAGAACGCAGCCTACGGCGTGAGACCGACCATCCGAACGAGGCAAAGACCATGCCCGGCACGCGAGGCACTGCGAATCCGACAACACGGATGAGACCGCGTGAGAATCCGCCATCTGCCGTGCGACAGGACACCAGGTCTCCAGCGCAGCGCGCGGAGCGGTGAGAATCCGCCTTCTGTCGTGCGAGAGGACGGCTACCGCCGTCTGGGCGGGCCCGATGACCACCAGTGGTGCCAACTGCAGCGTTGAAGTGACGACTATCAAGCTTCGGCACACCAGGTGTGACTCAGCACGCTACCTGTCGCCAGGAGCGGTGCTCGACGTGCGGTTCTGCGGTCGGGTCAGCATGACAACTGTCGCTGAATCGGCGAGGTATCTGACGGCTGGTGATCGTTCGGCGTGCAAGCTGTCGCCAGCTTCGAAGACGTCCGCCGCCGACGGGGGCCAGCCGCTTCGCTGATGGGGTGGACAGGTCACGCTGGGCGGGTGCGACCCTCCGACGCGGCCGCGTTGATCTCGGCTGCTGCGAGCCGTGCTTCTTCGCGTACCTCTGGGTCGAGGTGGTGGAGGAAGGGTCCGATCAGCGACTGGGCCTGCGAGGCGTGTGCGGCGCCAAGGATGTAGAGGGCGTGTTCGAGGAGTTCGCGCTCCATCGTCGGCATGGCGGCGATCAGTGGTTCGACGAGGTCCAGGGGCAGACGGTGATGGTTGAACGCCTCGCTGATCGAGTTCAGGGCGGACTCGCGCACCTTGGTCACCGGTTCGTTGATGGCCAGGTCGACCGGGCGTCCGACGACCAGCTGGACGGTGTCCGCGTCGAGTGCGGTGCCGTGCAGTAGGTCCCCCAGAACGTCAGCGGCGACGTCCCGGCGGTTCGGATCGCGGTCGGTCAGGGCTTCAAGTGCCGCAAGCATGTCCTTCATGTTGCCGCCTCGGACCGATCGACCAGAACGCCATTCTGAGGGGGCGCCGCTGCGGCCCAGGGGCACCAGGTGGACCCCAGTGATCGCACGCCGCTGACCCTGGACGACAGATTCCGTGCTGACACGACAGTTAGCCTGCCGAGTCACACCAGGTCAGGCGGGACGTTCCTGGCGGCTCGCGAACTACCGTGCACCACTCGCAAACTACGGTGCTCCGTCACACGCACCCGCAAAGGCCGGTGCGGTAGTCGCGCCGCTACCGCACCGCACCATGCGGCCCGCGCCCGCGCCCGCGCCGGCCCGCGCGCGATGGACAGTCCCAGCAGCGCGCGGCGCGCCTATGGACAGGTCCTGCAGCGCGCGTCGCGCGGTGGTCCGCCGCACCGGTGCGCGGCCCCGCGTTTTCCCTGGACAACGGCGCATTTCCCCTGGACAAAGCGCCGCACGCGATGCTGGTGAGAATCCTCGAATTTCCCCGGCCTCGCTCTCGCCTCCTCAGATGGTCGTTCGTTGACGCGAGTGAGGACTTCAGCGAGCGAGGGTGCGGGCGCTCGGCTCGGTCCCCAGCGGGGGCGACCGGCTTGACCTGATTGTGGGTGGTAGGGGAGACGCCACTAGGCTGCGGCTTCCCGGAACGATCACTGTTCCCTCACAGAAGAGGACCCTGATGCCCGCCACCGCCGACCCAGCCACCGCCAACGAGCGCCTGGACCCACAAGAAATGGTCGTCCTGCACCGCGTCTTCCGCCGCGAGATACCGCTCCTGGCCGACCTGATCGAGGCTGCCGCCCCCGGCGACCGGCGGCGCACCGCGGTGCTCGCCGACCACCTCGACCTGGTCCTCGGCGCCCTGGGCGAACACCACGAGGGCGAGGACGACCTGCTGTGGCCAAAGCTGAGCGAGCGCGCGGCCCCCGGCGACGGCGTGGTCGCGCGGATGGCCGACCAGCATGAGGCCATCGCCGGCGCGCTCGCCACGGCCACCGAACTCTCGCGCCATTGGCACACCCGGGCGGACCGTGACACCGCCCTGCGCCTCGCCGAAGCCCTGCGCGTGCTCGACCGGCACGCCGCCGCCCACATGGACGACGAGGAGGAACACCTCCTGCCCCTGATGGCCGACCACATCACGCCCCGCGAATGGACCGAAGTCGGCGAACGTGGGCGCCGCAGCGTCCCCAAGGCCAAGCTTCTGATCTTCCTCGGCGCGATCCTCGAGGACGCGACCGCGCAGGAACGTCGGCTGTTCCTGTCACAGATGCCAGCCCCGGCCCGTCTGCTGTGGCGCACCCTCGGCACCCGTCTCTACGACCGCACCACCACCCGCGTCCGCCGGAGCGGCGCTGCGGTCCCGCAGGCGTAGCGCCGATCCCGCGCGCGGGACGGCGGGGTTCCAGGCCTTCCCATCAGCAAGGTGGGGAATGGCGCGAGTAGCTCTGAGGAACACCCGAGCGTGGGATGGGGAAAGCCAGGGCTCTGACCGGAGTTCCGTGAAAACCAGGACCTCACCCGTCGCGGTACCGAATACTCTCACCCATGCAGGCCTTCTCCAGAACCCGGACCGGCTCGAAGCGCCCGTGCAGCTGTTGGATGACGCCGCCATCGTGTGGCAGCTCCGGAGGAAGCGAGTCGATCTTCGTGGGGTGCGTCGGCTGATGAAGGACCACGCCGCAACCGTCGTACTCGGACAGAGCGGCGGGACGCGCCCCGGCTCGTCGCCGACGGCGCGCGCCCGATGCTCTGGGACACGGTCAAGGACGGTTACAAGGGGCCCGGCGGAAGCCAGACGGTAGGACGTTACCTCACGCACGGCTTCCGCACAGACGCCGATCGCCGCATGCTCTACCTGGAAGAGCACTGCTGACAGCGGGACGAGTCACGCCCGTACGAGGATGCGGATCCGGAGGAGTCGGAACGATGCCCGGCCGTACATGGCGCGCTTGAGCGTCTTGACCCGATTTACTTCGTCCAGGCCGTCCGCACCCCGGACTTCCAGGTCACCTGCCAGACGCCGAAGGCCGGCGGCCAGGTCGTGGTCACCGACGCGGACGCGGCTGTGGACGGGCACACCCTGCGGCAGGCGATCCTGAGTACCAAACAGGGCTCGGGCCAGGTGCAGCTCTCCCTCACCTTCACCCTCGGCCAGGTCAACGGCGACTGGCGCCTGGCGAACCTCGGCAGGGACAACGACGCGTCCGTCTGCGCCACCGGCACGGCCGCGGCCACCGGCTGACCGTCGGCGACCGGCCCGCCTCCGAGGCCGAAGCGAAGGGCGGCCACCCGGAGCCAGGCAGCGCCGCCGTCCGGCTCCGGGGGCATTCGTCATGGGCGGTGGCCCGTGACGTTCAGAGCCGGCTGGTCGAAGGTGTCCGGCACCGGCAGCGTGCCCGAGTGCGGCAGCGGCCAGGCCACCACGAAGGCACGTCCGATGACGTTCTTGACCGGGACGAACCCGCCGCCCGGCTCGTTCACGTGCGCCCGCGAGTCCGCGGAGTCGTTGCGGTGGTCGCCCATCACCCAGAGCTCGTCCTTGGGCACCGTGACCGTCCCCACCGGGTGCTGGTCGCACGGCGTGGCGCCGGGGTACAGGTACGGCTCGTCCAGCGCCACCCCGTTCACCTTGACCGGCTCGCCGCGCTCGCAGTCCAGCGTGTCACCGCCGACCGCGATCACCCGCTTGATCAGGTCCTTCTCGTTCGCCGCCGGCGCCAGGCCGACGAAGGCGAGCGCCTGCTGCAGCGCGTTCTGCTTGGGCTGTGGCTCGTCCGACAGCCAGTTCCCGGGGTCGCGGAAGACCACCACGTCCCCGCGCTCCGGCTTCGCGCCGAACAGCGGGGTGAACTTATCCACCAGCACCCGGTCACCGACCCGCAAAGTGTTCTCCATCGAGCCCGTGGGGATCGAGAACGCCTGAACGAACAAGGTCTTGATCCCCCAGGCCAGCACCAGCGCCGCCACCACCACGATCAGCGTCTCCTGCCACCAGGGCCGCTTCCGCCGCTTCCGCCGCTCCCGCCGCTCCCGCCGCCCGCGCCGCAGCCGCCAGGTGCGCCCGCTGTTCTCCGCCCCCGCGGTCGTCCGGTCAGCGCCCATCGCCGACCCCCCGTCCATGCCGTCCTCGTGCGGTCGCGTCGAGTATCCACAGCCGGTCGTACGGTCTCAGTAAGAGAGTCGCGATGAACCTGGCGGGCCGAGCAGAACGACACCGCGCGTCGGGTTGAGCGACTCGGTTCGGGCGATGTTGTGATCCCGGCGACACTTCTGTTCAGCAACTCCGGTGCGGCGTAGCCTGGTTGAAAGCTCTTGTTTTCAGTGCCTCAGGGGGCGGTTCCCGTGGTCTACAAGCAGGTCTTTCTGCCATGGACGGTTGAGCAGTTCTTCACCGAGGGGCCCACGGCAGCGTCCCAGCTCGGCCGTTGCCCGACGGCCGCCCATGCTTCACCGACGGAGTTCCACCTCGCCGGTGACCAGGCTCATCCGCAGTTCGTCATCATCCCGCAGCGCAAGGACGGGCTGCTGGAGGTCGATTCCGACGGCGAGCGGGGGACCCCCCAGCTGTAGCCCAGGGGATCCCCTGCGCACCGGACCGTCCGTTCCCTGATCCGCCGCGCCCGGACCTTCTGCGCCGGCGCCGCTAGAGGTCCTTGTCCGTCAGCGCCCGCCGGTCCGCGAGGTACGGGTACTGCCCGGCCTCCAGGCGATCGGCGAACGTGCGCAGCAGGGCCAGCCAGTTCGCCGACCTCACACAGGCGCTCTCGGGTATCCCCTGATCGGCGTATATGACCTGGCCCCGCATCCCGTTCGGCCCGGGGTCGAGGTCGAGGGCGAGGATCGATCCGTCCGGTTCGTAGGACAGGGTCAGCCAGCCGGCCCGCCAGTCGTCGCTCCGGCGGACCTCGCCGTCCTGGTCGTGGTACGGCTCGTGCGCCGGGATGCCGGAAGGGACGGCCAGCGCGGCGAAGTCCTCGTGCTCGACGTCGAAGCCGAGTACGCCACCGAGGTGGATGCTGCGATGCCGGGCGCAGGAGGCCGCGAAGTCGGCGGGCAGCCGCATGCCGAACTGCCGCTCGACGGAGGCGATCTCCTCCGCGCTCGCCGGTTCGCCCAGCAACTCCAGGACCCCCGGGGCGTGTTCGGCGAGATATGCCTCGACCCGCCCCCATACCCCGGCGACCTCCGCACGCAGCCGCGCCTCGGTCGCCGCCACCGCCTCGACGGTGGCCGCCTCGCGCAGCGACCGCGCCAGCCACTCCCGAGCCGCCGCCCGCTCGGCCGCACCGACCTCACCGAGCCGCTGCACCGCCCGCCGCCGGAACACCAACCGCAGCTGCTCGTCGCGCACCAAATCCCACAGTGCGCTCAGCAGTTCACCCCGGAACCGGGGACCGGCCGCCAGCACGGCGGCGACCGCGTCCTGGTGGCCGGCCGTCAGGAACCCTCCTGGGTCCATCCGCAGCGACGCGAGCGCGACGTGCACCACGTGCGGCCGGTAGGCCCGGTGCAGTGAACCCGGCGTGCTCGACAGCACACCGAGTGCGAGGCCGCGCCCGAGCAGACGGTCGAGCTCCGCGCGCACCTGTTCATGGAGCTCCGGCTGCAACAGCACCATGTTCCTCGCCATGCTGCCCGCCAGCCGGTCGTTCCGGTCGGCCTGCTCCGCCATCCTCGCCAGCGCCAGCCGCGCCTGCTCCTCGCCGAGGCCCGCGAACTCGTTGTGCGCGAAGAGCAGCGCCGTCACCTCGGCCGTCGCGTACTCGGCCTGCGCCTCGTCGAGCCACGCGCGGTCCAGGTACGCCAGGGTGACCAGCCGGTTGATCCGCTCCCACGGCTGCGGGTTGACCACCAGGTGCGTACTGGCCTGCACCTGCGGGTCGCGGTAACGGTTGCGGTGGTAGAGGCTCATCCGCTCGACCGCCACCGGCACCTGTTCCGGCGCGTACGCCACGATGGCCCTCGCGACGGCGGGCCGGGTGTGGAAGTCATGGCTCAACATGTGCACCAGCACCTCGCCGACCAGCTCCGACCGCCCGCCGCCCTCGGCCGCCAAATCCACCACCCGGGCCAGCACCTCCTCCGGCCGGCCCGACGCGTCGGACAGCAGCAGCGGCACCGGGCACGGCGGGCAGAACGGCGAAGCGGTCACGGGTACCTCACATCTCGCGAGAGCCTGGGGAACGGGGCGATTCTGCCGGAGCGGACCGACAAGCAAGTCAGGGACGGTCACTGGCTTCAACCAGTAGCCAAAGAAGCCCCCGGTCCTCGGGGGGCTTCTTGCGTGTCAGGCGGCGGTGGGCTGGTGCCAGGCGACGGGCGGAGGGGCTCGTCGAGCGGGGAGTCGATGAGGCGGTCGGCGAAGGCGGAGAGAGTGTAGCCACTCGGCGCTGTTGCGTGGGGGAGGACGACCTCGCTGGTCTGGCGCTTGCGGGTGCTGTTGGAGCACGGCGAGACTGGCCCTGCGACCGGCGCGGTGAATTCGGCGGACGGTCAGCGTTGCGGTCGGGAGGGATCGCTGAGCAGGTCGGCGACCAGGGCGCGGGCGTAGGCCTCGTCGGTGTTCGGCACGGAGAAGACGACACGGAAGTAGAGCGGAGCGACGATACGGTCGAGCAGCCGTTCGACTGGGGGCGGTGTTTCGTCCCGGGCGAGGGAGGCTTCGAGGACCGTGTCGAGGCCGGCGGTGGCGCGTTGCAGGCATTCTCGGAGGCCGCCGCGGCGCTCGTCGACGTCGGGGGAGACCTCTGCCCGGAAGAACGCGATGCCACCGGGGCGGGTCAGATCGGTCAGCGTCCGAATCGCGTAGGCCTCCAGGTCCGTACGGAGATCGCCGCTGGAGGGAGGTTGGACGTCGGTCCTGTGCAGGGCTGCCACCTCGGCCAGCAGGACCTGCAGCGTGCCCCAGCGCCGGTAGATGGTGGTGGGGTTGACCCCGGCGTGCTCGGCCACCGCGGGGATCGTCAGCTGGGCCGCGTCGCGCTCGCCGGCCAACCCGACATAGCGTCGGGTCGACCGGCCGCATCGGGTCGGTTGACCGGGTCCGCCGCCGGGCGGCCGGGATGCCCCTGGAAACCCTCCAGCAGGCCCTGGACCGGGCCCGGGACGACGAGCGCCGCCGCCGACCGGTACGCCGACGCCGGAGACGAGACCGCCCACGACACCGCGTTCACCGCCTTGGCCGAGTGGCAGCGCGTGCACGACCACACGGCCGCCACCCGGGCCGAGCGCTACAACCCCGACCACGACACCGCCCTCCAGTACGCGCTGCGCCGCGAGCGCCACCGCCAGGACGTCGCCGAATGGCCCGCGAGGCAGCCCACCAGGCCCGACAGACCACCGACACGGCCCACCGCCGCCTCGCCGGCACACCCGTGACCCAAGGAAGCCGAGCGCGCCGCGTATGCTGCACGCCCCAGCCGTTGGTGACCCTGCCTGCGGCCACCGAGCACCGAGCAGGCGGAACCATGGTCGACACCGGAGCCCTCTTCACCGGCACAGTCGGGGCCGTTACCTGGGTTGCCGCGGCCTATCAGACGGTGCGTCAGTGGCAGGCCGGCGCTGGGCGCCGTACCAGTGGGATGATCACGCGCATCAGCGCAGCGGGGCGCGGCGGCAGCTCCTGCACGGTTCAGTTCATGGACGAGTCCGGTACTCCCCGTCGCTTCGAGACGAGCGTCCGTGGCCGGGTCGGAGAGACGGTCCGGGTCGGGTATCCGGCCGGGAAGCCGCAGCGCGCCCGCAGGATCGGCGGCATCGCCCCCTGGGAATTCCCGATCGCGGCCACGGCGGTGGGCGGCGTGTTCCTGTGCGTGTCCGCATCGCTTATCAGCCCCGGCGGACTGCCTCACGTGCTGCTGGGGCGTTGAGAAGCCGTAGACGCCGCTATGGATGTCACTCGCGGTTCGGCTGGGTCGGCCTACCCCGTACCGATCATGCTGAGCGTGAGCTGTTCCAAGCGGTCGCAGCAGCGACTGTCGAAGAATCTTGAACAGAGCCAGCAGGAGGCGCTGGCCAGGTATGACGCTCAGGCTGCCCAAGTATCGCGAAAACTGTGGCCATCTACCTTGAAAAGATGGCCGTCTACCGTGCTCAGCCACAGCACGAGCTGACCCGGTGCGGGTTGCCTCTGAGGTTGCCTCTGGGGTTGCTGCTCGGGGCTGCTTCTCGGGCTTGCTACTCGGGGTTGCTACTCGGGGTTGCGTCAGGCGGTGCCGCCGGAAGCGGGTTTGCGCAGCTCAGCGCCCGTTGTCCATAGGTCGGCGGGCGCCGACTACTTCTCCCTGGGCACCCGGGCGGGTGCTGGGTGAAGTCCGGGGCACCGGAGCGTTGAAGAAGAGGAGAAGGAGAGTCGGCGCGCAGAGCAGGAGCGGAGACAAGATCCCGGCGACCTGATGCTGCGCGCCGACGGCGTGACGGGTTGTCCGCTGCGCGGTGGCCCGGCGGCCCCGCTTCGCGGCGCCACCGGCCGGGCGGAGGAGCAAGGAGGAGGACGGCCGGCGGCAGGCCATCCAGCGGGCCCCCGCTCGCCGCCTGCAGTTCCGTCCACCCGCACGCCCGCCCGCCCTGCGCGCTGAGCGGGTGCCAGATTGGGGCGGACGGTCCGCGCTGGACCAGGTCCTTGATTCGGGCGGCGCCGGCCGGGACGGCGGTGAGCATCTCGGGGTGGCCGGGTTCTCCTCGGCGGCCAGGCGCAGCTCTGCCACCGCTGAGCGCACCTCGGAGGCCGCGGTGCCGACCAGGACGACCAGCAGCCGTGGGAAGGATCGCCAGCGCCGCTCCCACGCCCGACCCCGGCTGCTCCCACAGTCGGCGCAGGCCGCCGGCTGCGCCGCCGTCTCCTCGGCGCCAACACCGGGGCGCTGGCCGCTCCGGCGCCCGGCGCGCGATGGCAGCCAACCAGATGGTGCTCGCGTTCGTCCTCGGCGGTTGCCAGGGTGAAGCGGTGGAGTGCCAACAGGACGTCGTGGTCGGACTCCAGGTCCCTGCGCACGTCCGCCTTCCCCACCCTCAGATTCCCGCAGGAGGGCATCCCGGTTGTCACCGTGTTCGCGTGTCGGGTGTCGCCTTCGGGCCGTGCACCGGGGTGCCCTGCTCGTTGGCTGGGCTTTCGGTGCTGGGCAACGCCCGCTCACCGGCGAGCCAGGCCCGCAGGACGTTCTTGCGTACCTTGCCGAGCTCGTTGAGGGGCAGGTACGGCACGGTCTCGACGCGGGTCGGCCAGTACCAGTCGGTCATGCCGCGGTCGGCGAGCCAGGTGCGCAGTTCGGCCAAGCCGGGGGCGCGCCCGCCAGCGGGAACGACGACCGCGCAGGGCAGGTCACCGTGCTCGGCGGGGTAACCGACCAGGGCGACATCGGCGATCGCGGGGTGCTCGCGCAGCTGCGCCTCGACGTCCAGGACGGGGATCATCAGCTGGGTGGCGCCGGAGATCCGGTCACCGGCCCGTCCGGCGTAGGCCAGGCCTCCCGCGCCGTCGGGGCGGACCAGGTCGCCGGTGGCGTACCAGCCGTCGGTGTCGGCGGCGCGCCATCGCAGGCGGCCGGTGTCGCGGTCGAAGGTGCCCAGGCAGACGGACGGGCTACGCAGCTCGACGGGCGGTCACAACCTTCTTTCTGCCGGAGGCGCGCGTGATCGGGCTGGTGCCGGCGTAGGTCTTGCGGGCCTTGGCGCTGGCGTAGCGGTGCGGGTCCTCGCCGAAGATCCTGATGCCGCTTCGGGACCCCGGACCAGCGGCTGCTGGTCCGGGGTCCCGCCGACGGCGGAAGCCGGTCGGCCCTGGACCGCTTGTCCGGTGACAGCGTGCCCGGCGACCGGGTGGCACCTTCACGGGCGTGAGGAGCAGCAGTTCCTCCGGGACCGCCATCGGTGAGGCCGTGGCCCACACCATGCGGTGCGGGCCACGGCCCCGTGCACACGTTCGTCCGAGCGGACGGTCGTGACTGCTCCAGGACTACTCCTGGCGGTAGATCCGCCCTGTTCGAACTTCGCTCTCCACCACATTGGCGATGAAGAGACCGAAGTCGAAGTGCTCGGCTTCGACGAACGGGGTCAAGTCGTTCTCCAGCCCGTACCATTCCGACGGCACCGGATAGTGCAGTTCAGCGACCTGATCGATCTCCAGGACGCATTCGGGCTCCTGGATCCGGTGCCGGACCCGTGCAGGGGAGTCGATTCGGCACTCACGGTCTCCCACCCGCAGGTGGAGCCCATCGCCGTCCCGGTAGAACACCACGGTCCTTCCGGCCAGTTCACCGTAGTGACCGTGGGTTTCCTGTCCGGGTTCGACAGTACGCTCAGGACTCAGCTCCCCGGTCGCTGGGTCGAAGTCAGCGACCAGCCGGTAGGTGTCGAAGGAAGCGATGAGCACCACTACCTCTTCTCCAGACCGAGGTCCTTGCCACCGGTCCGTGTCGCGCTTTCGATGATGTCCTCCCAAGACTTGTCGTGAGCCCGCAGCCAGTCGACGCTCGGCCCGAGCTTGTCCTCATACTTCGCCAGGTTGCGGGCGTAGATCGCCTCGCGCTGCTCCTCCGGGGTCGCATCCTTGTACTTCACCCCGAGGTCGCGGCGCGCCTGGTGCAGGGTACGGGCGATCTCCTCGTCGGACTTGCCGGCCGCCCTCATCTGCCCGGCCTTGCCCTTCAGCGCCTCCACCTCATTGATGTACGCCTGGCGCAGCGGGGGGAGTTCCGCGTTCGGGTCCACGATGGGACCGTTTCCCGCGTTCGGGCAGACTGGGTCGTCGGCGGCTTCGCCGGTGTTCTCCGCGTTCGCCCGTGAACTCCCGCCGACCGAACCGTCGTTGCGGCCGCCGGTCGCCCCCTGGTTCTTCTGGTCCTCCTCCCGGAACGCTTTGTTGAAGGAGTCGGTGAACCGGTCGACGCCGTCCACGGTGATGGCGAGGCCGGTCGAGGCGACGGCCACGCCGGCCCCGGCGACCACGCAGCCGATGCCGAGGGTGAACGGGCAGCTGATCATCCCGAGTCCGGTGAGGTCGGCGCCCAGTTCGGTGACGGCCGCGCCGAAAATGGTCTCGGCGACCCCGACGGTCACGTCGATGTGGGTGAGGGCGCCGCCGACGTCGCTGAGGCAGTCGAGGAAGCCGTCGCATAGCCCGCTGGGGTCGGTCCGGTAGGACGGGCCGTTGCGGGTGTAGACGTAGTCGGCCGTGTAGGGGCGGTCGGGTCGCAGTTGGATGGGGTCGCGGGTGGTGAGGCGACCGGTGGCGCTGTCGTAGCGGCGGGCGCGCAGGTTCAGCAGGTTGTCGGTCGGGTCGGTGTGTTCCCCGGTGAAGCCGAAAGGGTTGACCGGGGGGTTGGGCACCGTGCTGGTGGCGCTGCGTGCGCCGAAGGTGTCGTAGCCGTAACGGATCTGTTGGACGCCGTGGCCGTCCGTGACGTCGGTGACGGACCCGAGCCAGTCGTGGTGGCTGTAGTAGGTGTCCGTGCCGTTGTGCTGGGAGAGCAGCTGGCCCTGCGGCCCGTAGCCGTAGTCCCCGAGGAGCGAGCCGTCGCCGCTGGTCTCGGTGGCGATGCGCGGCAGGGGGGTGTTGATGTCCCACTGGGTGGTGCGGACGGCTGCGCCGTTCTGGCGGGTGGCGGTCCGGTTCCCGGCGTTGTCGTAGGTGTACGTGAAGGTGTTCGCGCCGATGGTCTCCCCGGAGAGGTGACCGGCGGCGTCGTAGGTGTAGGTGGCGGTCCCGGCCGCGTTCACGGCGTTCCAGGTGTTGGTGGACCACTGCACCTTGCCGTTGGCGTCGTAGACGACGAGGTTCGCGTCTGCCTGGATCTTGGCGTAGGTGCCGGGGCCTGAGGTGGTCCCGGTGCTCCAGAGCACCGTGCCGGCCGTGTCGCGGACGGTGAGGTTGCCGTCGTTCTGCAGTGCGGCGGTTGCGCCGGGGTGGCCGCTGGTCTGCGAGGACCACAGCACCTGGCCCGACAGGATCGAGGACAGGACGAGGTTGCCGTCGGCCTGCATCGTCAGCCGCACGCTCGCCGACGAGAGCGAGGCCCCCGAGGCGATCGTGCCGCCACTGGGCAGGACCGGACTGGCACTCGCGGCCTCGGCGTTGCCGTTCCAGGTGTTGGTGGACCACTGCACCTTGCCGTTGGCGTCGTAGACGACGAGGTTCGCGTCTGCCTGGATCTTGGCGTAGGTGCCGGGGCCTGAGGTGGTCCCGGTGCTCCAGAGCACCGTGCCGGCCGTGTCGCGGACGGTGAGGTTGCCGTCGTTCTGCAGTGCGGCGGTTGCGCCGGGGTGGCCGCTGGTCTGCGAGGACCACAGCACCTGGCCCGACAGGATCGAGGACAGGACGAGGTTGCCGTCGGCCTGCATCGTCAGCCGCACGCTCGCCGACGAGAGCGAGGCCCCCGAGGCGATCGTGCCGCCACTGGGCAGGACCGCGCTGCTGGGGAAGGTCTTCGTCGAGGTCGTGTTGCCGTCGGGGTCGTAGCCATAGGCCGTCGTGGTCGTTCCGGTGACGGCCTGGGCGAGCTGGTCGGCGTCGTCGTAGGCGTACGTCGTGACGGCCTGTCCGCTGGTCTGCGTCAGCCGGTTGCCGGCCTTGTCGTAGGTGTAGGCGAGTTCCGAGCCCGGCAGGCATCCGGCACCGGTGGACGGGGCGGAACAGCCGGTGAGCAGGCGTCCGGCCGGGTCGTAGCTGTAGGCCAGGGCGCCGTTGGGCAGTCCGGACCTGGAGGTGTCGACTTTGACGGGCAGTCCCGCGGCGTTGCGGGTAAGTGGCTGTTGTCTTTCCGGGGTTGAGGGCTGCGTTTTCGCTGATCAGGCATGGGATCGGCGGTGTCGGGGAGTGGTGATGTGTCGTGTCGTCGC
>NZ_JBVJQR010000031.1:0-82659 GCF_055608425.1 Kitasatospora sp. NPDC036934
CATCTCGGGCGCCATCCAGCACCGGGCCGGCATGCAGACCTCGAAGACCATCGTGGCCGTCAACAAGGACCCCGAGGCCCCGATCTTCGAGCTGGTCGACTACGGCGTGGTCGGCGACCTCTTCGCGGTGCTGCCGCAGCTCACCACCGAGGTGAAGGCCCGCAAGGGCTGATCCCGCGGGTAGGGCCCGTCGAGGACGGGCTCCGAGACTGGAGGGCGTGGTACCGGGTGCTCGGTGCCGCGCCCTCCGTCGTCGTGCCCCGGGCGGCGGGGAGCGGCGCGCCGGCCCGTAGAGTCGGCCCGACGGCGCCCGGGCGCGGGAGCCCGGGGCGCGACCGGTGCGAGGACGAGGGCGAGGACGGAAGCATGGCACTGCTGACGGCACTTCAGGGTGGCCACGGCGACGCGGCGGACGCGCTGCGGATCGACGGCCGGGCGCTCTCCCGGGAGGAGCTGCTGGGCGCGGCGACCGCGGTGGCCGACCGGGTGGCCGGGGCGCCCGCGCTCGCGGTGCTCGCCCGGCCCACCGTGGAGACGGTGGTCGCCGTGGTCGGCGGGCTGCTGGCGGGCGTCCCGGTGGTGCCGCTGCCGCCCGACTCGGGCCCCAAGGAGCGCGAGCACATCCTGCGCGACTCGGGCGCGGCGCTGCTGGCGCACGCCGCCGGGGAGGCCGCGCCCGACGGCGCGTCGGTGGCGGCCCTGCCCGTGGACACCGCCGAGCGCTCGGCGACCGGGTACGCCGAGCCGGCCGCCGACGCGACCGGCTTCGTGCTCTACACGTCGGGCACCACCGGCGCGCCCAAGGGCGCGGTGATCCGGCGGGCGGCGATCGCCGCCGACCTGGACGCCCTCGCCGCCGCCTGGCAGTGGACCGCCGAGGACACCCTCGTCCACGGCCTGCCGCTGTTCCACGTGCACGGGCTGCTGCTCGGGGTGCTCGGCGCCCTGCGCACCGGCAGCCGGCTGGTGCACACCGGCCGACCCACCCCGGAGAGGTATGCGGCGGCGGGCGGCAGCCTGTACTTCGGCGTGCCCACCGTGTGGTCCCGGCTGGCGGCGGACCGCGAGGCCGCCGGGCGGCTGGCCTCCGCCCGGCTGCTGGTCTCCGGCAGCGCGCCGCTGCCGGTGCCGGTGTTCGAGCGGCTGGCGGCGCTCAGCGGGCACGCCCCGATCGAGCGCTACGGGATGACCGAGTCGCTGATCACGGTCAGCACCCGGGCCGACGGCGAGCGGCGGCCCGGCAGCGTCGGGCTGCCGGTGGAGGGGGTGCGCACCCGGCTGGTCGGCGAGGACGGCGAGCCGGTCCGGTACGACGGGGAGAGCGTCGGTGAGCTGCAGGTCGCCGGGCCCACCCTGTTCAGCGGCTACCTCAACCGGCCGGACGCCGACGCCGAGGCCTGGACGGCGGACGGCTGGTTCCGCACCGGGGACGTCGCGGTGATCGGGGCGGACGGCTTCCACCGGATCGTCGGCCGCGCCTCGGTGGACCTGATCAAGAGCGGCGGCTACCGGATCGGCGCCGGCGAGGTGGAGGCCGCGCTGCGCGACCACCCGGCGGTCGCCGACGCGGCGGTGGTCGGCGCGCCGGACGAGGACCTCGGACAGGCGATCGTCGCCTACGTCGTCCCGGACGGCGCCGTGACGGGGGAACAGCTGACGGCCTTCGTGGCGGAGCGGCTCTCGGTGCACAAGCGGCCGCGCCGGGTCGTCCTGGTGCCCGAACTGCCCAGGAACGCGCTGGGGAAGGTGCTCAAGAAGCAGCTGCTGGCGGAGGCCGAAGGGCGCTGACGAGGGGGTGTCGACACGCCGGGCGGTGACGGGGGTTCACTCTGATGCGCCGTCGGCAGCCGCCCGGCGGAAACCTTCCTTTGGCTCACTCCACTGCGCGCCGTGAGCGGACGCGTGCCTAACGTGACACGCAGGCAGAACTGAATCCCGGGCGAGGCTCCGAGGCTCCCGGTCGTACGACCGGAGGCCGTGGCTTGTCGGACGGGAGTCTGCCGAGCGTACGTACCGGCCCCGCCGGGGCGTACCGCGTGTCCGCAGCAGTTTCCGCAGCCGACCGTTCGGCGGCCGTACGCCGCAGTACGCCGCAGTGCGTTCGCAGCAGTGAAGGAAGTCAGCAGGATGACCACCGTCAACACCGGCGCGCCGGATGCCGCCGACGAACCGACCGGGCCGCACGCCCCCGCCACCCCCGCCACCCCCGCCCGCTCCGGCGGATCCGCCCGTCCCTCGAGGGCCGCGCGGATCCGTCGGGGGATAGGCATGGCGGCCGTGATCGCGGTCGGCGCGGGGACCATCGGCCTCGGCACCGGCGTGAGCCCCGCCGCGGCCGAGCGGGCGCCGGCGCACGCCGGGTGGGACGGCTCGCGGTACTGGTTCAAGAACAGCCAGGGGCAGTGGCGCTGGACCACTCACTACAACGTGTACCTGGCGCGGACCGGCGGGGCGAAGTCCTCGTCGAAGTCGTCGAAGTCGTCGTCCCCGGCGAAGTCCTCGAAGTCCTCGAACGGCGGGATCAAGCAGGGCTGGGACGGCTCCCGCTACTGGTTCAAGAACAGCAAGGGGGAGTGGCGCTGGACCTCCCACTACGACGTCTACCTGGAGCGGACCGGCGGCTCCGCCTCGTCCGGCTCGTCCTCGTCCGGTTCTTCGGGCGGCTCCCAACAGGTGGCCGAGGACCGGGACGTCGAGACCGCGGTGGAGTACGCGCTCGCCCAGCTGGGCAAGCCGTTCCGGACCGCGGGCAACGGGCCGGACGGCTACGACTGCTCGGGCCTGGTGCAGCAGGCCTTCCGGCGCGGCGGGATCAGCCTGCCTCGGGTCGCCAACGACCAGTACGCGGCGACCACGCCGATCAAGGCGAGCCAGCTGCGCCGCGGTGACCTGCTGTTCTGGTCCCCGGACGGGACCGCGCGGGGCATCCAGCACGTGGCGATCTACCTGGGCAACAACCAGTACGTGGAGGCCGCGCGGCCGGGGACGCAGATCCGGATCTCGGGGATCAGCAGCGGGTACTACCCGGCGTACATGGGCCGACCGTAGCGCACCTGCGCGGGGCGCCCGGACCGACCGGTCCGGGCGCCCCGACGCGCGGTCAGGGGCGGTTCGACCGGGGTCGGGTGGGCGGGGGAGCGGAAGGGCGCAGGGGCGGCGCGAGCGGCGTACGGGTGGGGCGCGCACGGAAAGTCGGCCGGTCCGACTTCCTGTGCGCAGGCGATGGCGACAGGGTGCGGCTTTGATGGCGGCCGGTCCCCATATATCCGTACCGGGCCCGTGGCCTGGGCACATGCCGCTGTCAAGGGGCGGGCCGGGGCGCGCGGGCGGGCGCGGCGAGCAGTTTTGGGGAGCGGCGTACCGCGGGTACCACCACGGGTGGCGCTGGTTCGGCCGACGGGGGCGCTGCCCGGTGCGAACGGCATCGGGGCAAGTCGAGGGCAGGGGACGTTGTGATCGTCTGGGTCAATGGCACATTCGGGGCGGGCAAGACGAGCGCCTGCCGCGAGCTGGTGGAACTGCTGCCCGGGAGCGTGCTCTTCGATCCCGAGCTGGTGGGCTTCGGATTGCGCCGGATGCTCCCGGCCGACCGGCTGGCCACGGTGTCCGACTTCCAGGACCTCGCGGCCTGGCGCCGGCTGGTGCCGGAGACCGCGGCCGCGCTGCTCGGTGAGGTCGGCGGGCCGTTGGTGGTGCCGATGACCCTGCTTAGAGAGGACTACCGGGACGAGATCTTCGGCGACCTCGCCGCGCACGGGATCACGGTGCACCACTTCGTGCTGGATCCAGAAGAAACGATCCTGCGTGACCGCATCGCGCGCCGCGAGGAATGCCCCGGTGACCCCGAGGGCAGCGAGCGGGTCCGCACCTGGTGCCTGGAGCACCTGCCCCGCTACCGGGCCGCCCGCCGCTGGCTGGTCGGCGACGCCCGGATGATCGACAGCAGCGCGCTCACCCCGCGCGAGACCGCGCACCGGATCGCCGAGCTGGTCCGGGTCGGCGCAGCGCGCTGCCCGATCGTCCAGGCCCAGGACCCGACCGGGGACACCGTGGCCTCGGCCGTGCTGTTCTTCGACGAGCAGGACCGGGTGCTGCTCGTCGACCCGGTCTACAAGCCAGACTGGGACTTCCCCGGCGGCGTGGTCGAACGCGGCGAGGCCCCCACCGACGCCGCCCTGCGGGAGACCGCCGAGGAACTCGGGCTGCGGCTCGACCCCTCCGTGCTGCGCCTGCTCGCCGTCGACTGGGAGCCCCGCACCGGCCCGCGCCGCGGCGGGCTCCGGCTGATGTACGACGGCGGGCTGCTGGACGACGCGGGCCGGCGGAACCTCCTGCTGCAGCAGGAGGAACTGCGCGGCTGCCGGTTCGTCACCCTGGAGGAGGCGGCCGACCTGCTGCCGCCGAGCCGCTTGCAGCGCCTCGCCGCCGCGCTGGACGCCCGGCGCAGCGGCGAACTGCGGTACCTGGAGGCGGGGAGCCGGGTGGCGCTGGGCCTGGCCAGTACGGCGGAGGCCGTTTAGGGTCCGCCCGGGGGACGGCCGTGGCGCGCGGGGCGGGCGGCCCCGGTTGGTGGGGCGGGCGGTGCGGGCGCCAGGATGGGGGCATGCCGTTCACGCTGAGCCACCCCGCCGCCGTCCTGCCCCTGCTGCGCGCCGCCGGGCGGCGCGGGCCGTTGGTGGCCTCGGCGTTGGTGGCCGGGTCGATGGCGCCGGATGTGCCGTTCTTCGCCGAGTCGCTGCTGCCCGGGGTGTACGGGCACGGCGGGCTGACCCACGCCTGGTGGGCGGTGCCGACGCTGGACGTGGCGATCGCCGGTGCGCTGGTGGCGGGGTGGCACGGGCTGCTGCGGGCGCCGCTGGTGGGGCTGCTGCCCGAGCGGTGGGCGGGCGGCGCGGAGGCGCTGACGGTCCGGCGGGGCTCGGGTGCCGGGGGCGTGGACGCGGCGTGGTTCCTGGCCTCGGCGGCGGTCGGTGCGTTCACCCATGTCGGCTGGGACGCGTTCACCCACGGTGGCCGGCTGGGGGTGCGGCTGCTGCCCGTACTGGATCGAAAGGTGGCCGGTGTCCCGGTCTACGAGGCGCTGCAGTACGGGAGTTCGGCGCTCGCGCTGGCCGCGCTGGGCGGCTGGGCGGCGGGGGCGGTGCGGGCCGTCGAGCCGGTGCGGCCGGCCGTGCGGCTCGCGCCGCGGACCCGGCGGGCCTGCATCGCGGGGCTGGGGGTGGCGACCGCGGTCGGGGTGCTGCACCGGCTGAGCCCGCTGCGGCGCAACCTCGTTCCGGAGGTGTGCTTCGGGGCAGGGGCCGGGCTCGCGGTGGGGGCGGTCGGGTATGCGGCGGTGGTCGCGGCTGCCCGTCGGTGGGGTGGCGGGCGGCCCGGTGGCGGGTCCGGCGGACGGCCCGGGGCCGGTGCGAACTCCCCCGAGAGGGTCCGCAGTTCGGTTTAGCGGGGGCACGGCGGCGGTCGGGGCCGCCCGCCGGGCGGGGTGGCGGGTGGCGGGTGGCGGGCGGCCCGGGCCGGGGCGAACTGTGGTCAGACGGTGCGCAGTTCGGCGTAGCGGCGGAGGAACAGGGCCTCGGTGAGGGCCATCCGCTCCAGCTCCCGCGGGTCGACGCTCTCGTTGACGGCGTGGATCTGGGTGGTCGGGTCCTCGACACCGATCAGCACGATCTCGGCCTGCGGGTAGAGCGAGCGCAGGGTGTTGCAGAGCGGGATCGAGCCGCCCTCGCCGGCCGCGACCATCGCGGTGCCGAAGGCCTCGGCCATCGCCTCGCCCATCGCCTCGTAGGCCGGGCCGTCGGTGTCGGCGCGGAACGGCGCGCCGTTGCCCTGGCGCCGGACCGTCAGGTGGGCGCCGAGCGGGACCTGCGCCTCCAGGTGGGCGACCAGGGCGTCCTGGGCGTCGTCCGAGCTCATGCCCGGCGGGACGCGCAGGCTGATCAGGGCCTTGGCGGCGGACTGCACGGAGGAGGTGGCGCCGATCACCGGCGGGGCGTCGATGCCCAGGACGGTGACGGCCGGGCGAGCCCACAGGCGGTCGGCGACCGTGCCGGTGCCGGTCAGCGCGACGCCGTCGAGCACCTTGGCGTCGGCGCGGAACTGCTCCTCCGGGTACTGCACGCCCTGCCAGGTCTGGTCCGAGGCCAGCCCGGCGACCGCGACGTCGCCCTTGTCGTCGTGCAGCGAGGCGAGCACCCTGACCAGCGACTGCAGCGCGTCCGGGGCGGCGCCGCCGAAGGCACCGGAGTGCAGGTTGCCGGCCAGCGTGGTGATCGAGGCCTCGACCACCGTCATGCCGCGCAGCGAGGCCGTCACGGTGGGCAGGCCGGGGGCGAAGTTGCCGGTGTCGCCGATCACGATGGCGTCGGCGGCGAGCAACTCGGGGTGGGCCTCGGCGTAGCGCTCCAGGCCGCCGGTGCCCTGCTCCTCCGAGCCCTCCACGATGATCTTCAGGCTGACCGGGTAGCCGTCCCCGTACACCTGGCGCAGCGCCCGCAGGGCGGTCAGGTGCATCAGGATGTTGCCCTTGCAGTCGGCGGCGCCGCGGCCGTACCAGCGGCCGTCGCGCTCGGTCAGCTCGAAGGCCGGGCTGAGCCAGTCGTCCTCGGCCAGCGGCGGCTGGACGTCGTAGTGGGAGTAGAGCAGGACGGTCGGTGCGCCCTCCGGGCCGGGCAGTTCGCCGTAGACGGACTGGGTGCCGTCCGGGGTGTCCAGCAGCCGGATCCCGGTCAGGCCCTCGGCGGCGAAGGCCTCGGCGACCCACTGCGCGGCCTTCTGGCACTCCTCGACCGGGAACTGGCGCGGGTCGGCGACCGACGGGAAGGCGACCAGCTCGGCGAGGTCGGTGCGGGCACGGTCCATCAGGGACCGGACGGCGTCGACCAGGGGCTGTGACATCGGGGCTCCGGAGGGGACGGTCCGCCCGGGGGGTGGTACGGGCGGAGGCGGTCGGTTGGGGTACCGCCGATCATAGGCGGAGCCCCTCGGGAGCTTCCGGGGAGCTTCTAGGCCGGTGGGCGGTGCGGCGTCCGCGCCGGTGATCGGACGCATAGGATTGCTCGACGTGACTGACTCCGGAAGCCCTGATTCCCGTAGCCCGCTCAACAGCCCGCTCGACGAGGCGCCGGTGCCGCCCGACGGCGTCTGGGACGTCGTGGTGGTCGGCGCAGGACCGGCCGGATCCTCGGCCGCGTACGCCGCCGCCGCGCAGGGCCGCCGGGTGCTGCTGCTCGACAAGGCCGAGCACCCCCGGTACAAGACCTGCGGCGGCGGCATCATCGGCCCGTCCCGGGACAGCCTGCCGCCGGACTTCGAACTGCCGCTGCAGGACCGGGTGTCCGCCGTCACCTTCGCCTACGACGGCCGGTACACCCGGACCCGCCGGTCCGGGCGGATGCTGTTCGGGCTGGTCAACCGGGACGAGTTCGACCTGCGCCTGGTGCAGTCGGCCAAGCAGGCCGGGGCGGTGCTGGTCACCGGAGTGACCGTCACCGGGGTCGAGCAGCGGGGCGGCGAGCACCGGACGGCCGTCGTGACAGCCGCCGACGGGCGCACCTTCGAGGCCCGCGCGGTGGTCGGCGCGGACGGCAGCGCCAGCCGGATCGCCCGGCACGTCGGCGTCACCTTCGACCAGATCGACCTCGGCCTGGAGGCGGAGATTCCGGTGCCGCCGCAGGTCGCCGCCGACTGGTCGGGCCGGATCCACCTCGACTGGGGCCCGCTGCCCGGCAGTTACGGCTGGGTGTTCCCGAAGACCGAGACCAGCAGCCTGACCGTGGGCGTCATCTCGGCGCGCGGCGACGGCGAGCGGACCAAGCAGTACCTCGCCGACTACATCCGGCGGCTGGGCCTGTCCGGCTTCGCCCCGCGGGTCGAGTCCGGGCACCTGACCCGCTGCCGGGCCGAGGACTCGCCGCTCACCCGCGGTCGGGTGCTGGTCGCCGGGGACGCGGCCGGGCTGCTGGAGCCGTGGACCCGCGAGGGCATCTCGTACGCGCTGCGCTCGGGCCGGCTGGCCGGCGAGTGGGCGGTGCGGATCGCGGAGGCGGGTGACGCGACCGCGGTGCGGCGCGAGGCGCTGAACTACGCGTTCGCGATCAAGGCCGGGCTGGGCGTGGAGATGCGTGCGGGCAAGCAGCTGCTCGGCGCCTTCGAGCGGCGGCCGTACCTGTTCCACGTGGCGGTGACCTCGGTGCCGGCGGCGTGGCGGGCCTTCGCCCGGACCACCCAGGGGCACACCACCTTCGCCCAGCTGCTGCGGCAGAACCCGGCGGCGCGCAAGCTGATGGCGATGGCCTCGCGGTAGCGGCGCGGGCCGTACGGCGGGGCGGGGGCGTGCGGCGGGGCGGGGCCGTACGGCGTGTTGGGCCGGCGCTCCTTCCGGTGCGTGCGGAGGGGCGCCGACCCTGCCGGGAGCCGGGAGCCGGGAGCCGGGAGCCGGGAGCCGGGAGCCGGGAGCCGGGAGCCGGGAGCCGGGAGCCGGGGCGGCGTGTCAGCTCGTCAGCTCGTCTCCGAGCGTGCTCCGCCGGTACAGCACCGAGCGGCCGTGCCGGGCCCGGGTGACCAGGCCGGTGGCCGCCAGGACGGAGAGGTGCTGGCTGACCGCGCCCGGCGTGACGCCGAGGCGGAAGGCGAGGTCGGTGGTGGAGGCCGGCTCGACGAGCAGTGTGAGCAGCCGGGCCTTCGGCGCGCCGACCAGCGCCGCCAGGGCGTGCGCCGGCGCCGGGGAGCCCCCGCCGGCCATCCCGGCCTGCCCGCGTGCTGGGTAACTGATCTGCGGCGCAAGTGAGTTGTCGATGGTGGTGATCGCGCCCCGGACGAAGAAGGTCGGGCAGAGGACCAGTCCGCGACCGTCCACGGCGGTCTCCACGTCCCCGTCCGTCCAGTGCCGGTTGATCGACAGTACGCCGTCCGCCCAGTTCAGCCGGTGGTCGAGGTCGGTGAACAGTGCCGCCGCGCCCTGCTGGGCGAGCACCCGGGCCCGGTACACCAGGTCGGCCTCCAGCGCCGCGCGGGCCTGCGGCCACCAGGTGGGCGCGAGGCAGGCCTCCCAGTACTCCGCCAGGGCGTCACAGATCCTGGTCAACAGCCTTTCTGGGTCGACTAGTTCGGCTTCGAGTAGGGCGGGAAGCGGCTGCCCGTGCGGCAGGAAGGTCCGCTCCAGTTCGGTGCGCAGCAGCTCGGGCGGCAGCGCTCGGACGGTGGCGAGCTCGGTGCTGAACTCGGGTGTCGGGGAGGACGGCCGGGGCGTCAGGAAGTCGGGCACCCAGCGGTTCCGGGCGACCAGGGAGAGCAGCAGTCGGGAATCCAGTCGCTCGAACGAGGGCCTGAGCTGTTCGAAGGCCCGGCTCTGCAGCCAGTAGTGGCCGGGGTGGGTCCACATCCGCAGGCTGAGCACGGCCTCGTGGATCGGGGAGTACGCGAACCAGGTGGTGGCGAGATCGGCCAGTCGAAGGGTGAAGCGGTGCACGGGAGCTCTCCTGCCGACTGCCCGGCGCCCACCGCCGGGGTCCAGCCGGAGAGCCTAGTTTTAGCCAGGGCCTAAAGGAATATCCGGCCCGGCCCGCCCGGCGGTGGAATCGACGGCATGACCACCACACCGGCGGAGCCTTCCGCACCTTCCCTGGCCATGCCCGCGGCCGGCCGGACCGGCCGCCTGCCCGAGACCGTCCGGCGCCGGCTGCACCCCGACCCGACGGTCCGCCGGCTGGCCGGGATCACCCTGGTCAACACGGTGGGGAACGGCCTCTCGCTGTCCGTCTCGGTGCTGTTCTTCACCCGGGTGCTCGGCCTCAGCGCCGCCCAGCTGGGGTTCGGGATGACCGCCGCCGGCCTGTGCGGGGTCCTCGCCAGCGTGCCGGCCGGCCGGGCCGCTGACCGCTGGGGCGCCCGTCCGGTCCTGCTGGTGCTGGTCTCGGTGGAAGCCGTGGGCACCGCCGGGTACGCGCTGGTGCACAGCTAC
This sequence comes from Kitasatospora sp. NPDC036934, assembly GCF_055608425.1. NCBI lineage: Bacteria > Bacillati > Actinomycetota > Actinomycetes > Kitasatosporales > Streptomycetaceae > Kitasatospora > Kitasatospora sp. NPDC036934. The sequence continues at coordinate 9,959 of NZ_JBVJQR010000031.1, forward strand.
CCGGCCTTCGTCGCCCTGGCCTGTGGCGTCTCCGCCGTCGACCGGGGCGCGGCCGCCGTACGGAACGCGCTCTACGCCGAGGTGCTGCCCGCCGACCGCCGGGTGGCCGGACGGGCCTACCTGCGGGTGGTGACCAACATCGGCATCTGCGTGGGGACGGGCTTCGGCGCGCTCGCGCTCCAGCTCGACACCCGGCCGGTCTACCTGGCGGCGATCCTGGCCGACTCCGTCTCCTATGTGGCCGTCGCGCTGATGCTGTACCGGCTGCCCCCAGTGCTGGGGGCCGCTCCGCCCGCGCACTCGGTCGGGGTCGAAACGGTCAGTGCCGACCCCTCTGTCGCGGCCGTCCCCGCTGTCACGGTCGCCCCCGCTGTCACCGTCGCCCCCGCTGTCACGGCCGTCCCCTCGGTCACGGCCGTCCCCTCGGCCGGAGCCGGGACGGCCGGTCCCGCGGACCCCGCCGGCAGGGGCGTCGAGCGGGGCCGGCGGCGCAACCCGGCGCTGCGCGACGGCCCGTTCCTGGCCGTCACCGCGCTGTGCTCCGTCCTCGGCCTGCAGTTCGCCGTCCTGGAGGTGGGCGTCCCGCTGTGGATCGTCCAGCAGACCGACGCACCGCGGATCACCGTCGCCGGCGCCTACATCGTCAACACCCTGATGGTGATCGCCCTCCAGGTTCGGGCCACCCGGGGCACCGGGGAACGGTCGGCCGCCGCCCGGGCCTGCCGCCGCGCCGGGCTGATGCTGGCCGCCTCCTGCCTGGTCATCGCCCTCGCACACGGGCTGCCCGGGATCCTGGCCGCCGCCGTCGCGCTCGCCGGGATCGGACTGCAGTCGCTCGCCGAGGTGTCGGGTCAGGCGGGCGGCTGGGCGCTGAGCTACGACCTCGCGGGCGAGCGCGACCACGGCGCCTACCAGGGGGTGTTCAACGCGGGCTCGGCGGCCGCGATGATGGCCGGCCCGGCGGTGGTCAGCACGGCCGTGATCGGCTACGGGCTGCTCGGGTGGGCCGCCCTGGGCGCGGTGGTGGCGGCGGCGGGACTGGCGATGGGCCCCGCCGTCCGGTGGGCCGGACGGCGGGACGCGCTGGTCCGGCCGGCGTGAGGGGGCCCACTCCGGTCGGCGTGAGGGGGCGCTACTCCCGGACGATCGCCATCGCCTCGATCTCGATCAGGACGCCCGGCCGGAACAGCGCCGCGACCTGCATCGCGGAGGCGGCCGGCAGCGGCAGGCCGGCCAGGTACTCGTCGCGGGCCTCACGGATCGCCGCGAGATGGGCGATGTCCGTCATGAAGAAGGTGAACTTGACGACGTCGGAGAAGTCCGCGCCGGCCGCGGCCAGGCAGCGGCGCAGGTTCTCGAAGACCTGACGGGCCTGGGCCTTCGGGTCTCCCTCGCCGACCAGGTTCCGGTGCTCGTCGAAGGCGACCTGCCCGGAGACCTGGACCAGCCGGCCGCTGCCGGTGACGACGTGGGTGTAGCCCGTCCCGGGCGCGACTCCGGGCGGCTCGGCGATGTGGGTGAGGTGCGTGGTGGTCATGGCGCATGATCGTGCGCCATCGGCAGCCGGTGCCGCAAGCGCGGACGCCGTCCGGGCGCCGCCCGGGCGGCCTCCGCAGGATGCCAACCCGCCTGGTCAGCGGACCACTTCGGGCAGTTCGCGGCGGAACGGACGGTCGGCGCGGAGGAGTTGCGCGACCGGGCGGGAGGAGCGCAGCACCACGTCCAGGACACCGTCCGGCTCGGCCGCGTAACCTCCGCTGGCCCAGGCCGCGTTGGCCTCGACCACCGCCCATCCGTGGTCCGTCCGTCCGACGTCCACCACCACCGCACTCGGCAGCGGGGCCTGCTCGGCGGCGGCCGCCAGCACCTCCCGGGCGAAGGCCGTCACCTCGGAGTCGCCCCGCCCGTCCTGTCGGTCCTGCTCGTCCCGAGTGTCCTGCGTGTCCTGCGTGTCCTGCGCGTCCCGCCTGTCTCGCCCGAGGGGCGCGACGGACAGCTCGCCGTCCACCGCGTAGCGCGAGCCGGCCCGCACCGCGCCGTCCAGCACGAACAGCCGGTACTCCGTGCGGAACCGCACCACCTCGCTCACCGGCACCGGAGTGTCACCGTCCAGCAGCTCGGGACCGGGCAGCGCGCCGCCGTCGGGGTAGACCCGGGCGGCGAACAGCTTGTCGGCCGGCGGTTTCACGAAGGCCGGGCCGGTCAGCGTACGGGCCTCGGCCAGCGTGGTCGCGGACACCCGGCGGCCGGTCAGCGGGAGCGGCAGCCGGGCCAGCCAGTCCGCGGCCGGCTCCAGCAGGGCCAGGCCCAGCTCACGGCCGACCGCGTCGCCGAACAGCGGCCCGCCGTACACGTGCACCGGTGCGCCGAGCAGTTCGCGCGGCGCCTGCCAGGAGGCCGCGGTGAACGCGCGCAGGCCGCGCAGACCGGCGGCGGTACGCAGCTGGAGGCCGGTGTCGTTGATCCGCGGGGCGAGCAGCAGGACCGGGGAGTCGGTGGTCATGGCGCCCGTGCTGGCGGGTGGGGGGCGGCCGTCACCAGCGGTTTTCCGTCCGGCCGACGGACGGTCCGGTGCGCCGGGCGGCGGTTGGCTCTGGCCGAGGGGCGGGTGGGCGTGCCAGAGTCGTGCGGGCGCCGTCCGGGCACCCCTGGACCGCACCCGCGGCCCGGACACCCCGGACCGCGCCCGCTGCCCGACCCACCCTCAGCCGGAAGGCAGGCCCACCCCGATGACCAGCGCAGAGCCCCTCGTCCGCGTCAGCACCGCCGACGCCGTCACCACGCTCACCCTCGACTCGCCGCACAACCGCAACGCGCTCTCCTCTCGCCTGATGTCCGAGCTGCACGCCGGACTGGCGGTGGCCGCGGCGGACCGGGACGTCCGCGCGGTGGTGCTCACCCACACCGGCAAGGTGTTCTGCGCGGGCGCGGACCTCTCCGAGGCGACCGGCGCGGACCCGACAGTGGGCCCGCGCGGCCTGGTCGAGCTGCAGAAGGCGATCGTGGACTGCTCCAAGCCGGTGATCGCCGTGGTCGACGGGCACGCCCGGGCCGGCGGCCTCGGCCTGATCGGTGCGGCGGACCTCGCCATCGCCGGACCGGCCGCGACCTTCGCCTTCACCGAGGTCCGCCTCGGCCTCGCGCCCGCCGTCATCTCGCTGCCGCTGCGCCCCAAGCTGGAGCCGCGCGCCGCCTCCCGCTACTACCTCACCGGTGAGGTCTTCGACGCCGCCGAGGCCGCCCGGATCGGCCTGATCACCCGGGCGGCCGACTCCACCGAGGACGCCGGAGTGGTGCTGAAGGGCCTGCTGGACGCGCTGCGCCAGGGCTCGCCGCAGGGGCTGGCCGAGTCGAAGCGGCTGGCCAACACCGAGGTCGCGCGGTCCTTCCAGCGGGACGCGGACGAGCTGGTGCAGCTGTCGGCGCGGCTGTTCGGGTCGGCGGAGGCGCAGGAGGGGATGCGGGCCTTCCTGGAGAAGCGGCCGGCGGCCTGGGTGCGCTGAGCCGCTCCCGGACGGCCGACCGGGCCGAGCCGCTCCCGGACGGCCGACCGGGCCGAGCCGCTCCCGGACGGCCGACCGGGCCGAGCCGTGTCCAGACGGTCGGCCGACGGCCCGGGTGCGCCGAGTCGCTCCCGAGCCCGGCCGGCGGCCCGGGATCAGCGGACCGCGGCGTTGTCCCGCCAGAGGTCGAGCAGGCTCCGGTCGCCGCTGAGTACGACCTGCCCGGCCTGTCCGATCTGTCCGGCTCCGCCGGCCTGGGCCGACCGCTCGGCCTGTTCGACCGTCAGCCGGTTCCAGAGCAGCAGGTAGAGCTCGCGGGCCGGGCCGGTGACGGTCAGGTCGGCGGGCTCGGGGCGCTCCTCCGTGGTGACGGCGAGCGGCTCGCGGGAGAGCGTCAGGTGCCACGTGCCCGGGCCGTCGGTGGTTCGGATCGAGACGGTGCGCAGGCCCTCGGCGTGCACCTTCGCCCGGCCACGGCGCATGAAGCCGCGCAGTAGCTCGTCGATGCCGTCCAGGGCGAGTTCGGGCGCCACGGCCGGGCCCGGGGCGCCGGCCGCCGCGTCGGCGTCGAAGCGGTGGACGGCGGTCTCGTGCGCCTGGCGCCGGGCCCAGAAGGCCAGCGGGGTGGGCGCGGGCAGGAAGGTCCAGCACTCGAGGTCGGCGGGGGCCGCGGAGAGCACGGTCAGCAGGGCGGCGTGGCCCTCGCGGTACCAGTCGAGCAGCTCGGCGTCCGAGGGGGCCGGGCCGATGACGGCCTGTTGGCCGGGCTCGTCCAGGGGTACCCGGAGGCCCTTCGCCGGGAAGGCGGCGGCCCAGCGGTGGACCTGGCCGATGTGCCGCACCAGGTCACCCATCCGCCAGTCCGGGCAGGTGGGGACGGGGGCGGTGAGCTCGGCGCGGGTGGCTGCGTCGGCGAGCAGGGCACCCTCGCGGCGCAGTGCCTCGATGTGCTCGGAGATCTCCATGGCACGGAGTCTCCCACCGGGGGCCGACAGTGGTGGCGAGATTCGGACGGCCCCGGGGGCCGGGTGGGGGGCGGAGCCGAGCGTGCCGGCGGGCCGATGGGCTGCGCCAGAAGTGCTGGTGGGCCGGGGCGAACGGGGCCGCCGGGCCCGGTGTGATGTCGGCCTCCCGCCGGACGGACGGACGCTACGGGCCGGTAACGTGAGCGCATGCCGATAACCCGTTCCCTCCTCTCCACCGTCCGGGCCGGTGGCCGCCGGGCCGCCGGGCGCCTCGTCCACCGGGGCTGGCGCTGGGTGCAGCGGACCGGCGCGGTCACCAACCGGACCCCGGGCCCGTACCGGTTCGGCGAGCTGGGTGACGGTACGACCCTGGCCTTTCCGCTCGGGGCGGTGTTCAACGAGCAGTGGATCACCATCGGGCCGTTCTCGATCATCGGCGAGCGGGTCACCATCAGCGCGGGCTTCCTGCCGGGGCTCGACCTCGGGCCGGAGCCGATCGTGCGGATCGGCGGCGGCTGCGTGATCGGCCGGGACAGCCACATCGTCGGCCACCAGTCGATCGTCATCGGCGACGACGTGTGGACCGGCCCCGGCGTGTACGTGAGCGACCAGGCGCACGAGTACCGGGACACCGAGCTGCCGATCGGCAAGCAGTGGCCGCGCAACGAGCCGGTGGAGATCGGCGCGGGCAGCTGGATCGGCACCGGCGCGGTGATCATGCCGGGGGCCCGGATCGGCCGCAACGTGGTGGTCGCGGCGGGTGCGGTGGTGCGCGGCGAGGTGCCCGACCACAGCGTGGTCGCCGGAGCCCCGGCCAAGGTGGTCCGCCGTTGGAGCGAGGCGGAAGGCTGGCAGCCGCCGCTGCGCCACGAGCCGCCCCGACCGGTGCCGGACGGGGTGACGGCGGAGCAGTTGCGCGCCCTGGTGGGGTGGGACCTGCGCTTGCCCGGCGAGCGGGACTGACGGCCGTACCGGCCTGATCGTTTGTCAGTCCCACCGGCTGATCCCTCGTCGTTCCTGATGATTCGTCCGCTAGCGTGCCGTTCGTTCGACTGTCGTCGTGATGTTGAACGAACCTCGAACGGTGAGCTTCCTGGGCGCAATCGTCTCGTCGGCGGGCTCGCCACCGTCGCGCCCGTGACTGCGCCCGCGCCCGCGCCCGCGCCACCGTCTCCGGCGGTGCGGGCGCGGTCCGCTGCCAACCGGCCTGCCGGGGCCTGCCGGGCCTGGTAGGGCGCCTGTTAGGGCGTGGGGGTTCTCCGCTCGGCCGTCCGGGCGGCGATCGCGGCGGTGATCCGCAGGACGTCGGCGGGGCGCGCCGGGTCCAGGCCGGTGAGGACGGCGATCCGGCGCAGCCGGTAGTCGACGGTGTTCGGATGCAGGTGCAGGGCGTTCGCGGTGTGGCGGCGGTTCAGGCCCCCGGCCAGGTGGGTGCGCAGGGTGGTGAGCAACTCGCCGCCGTCGGCGAGCGGTTCGAGCAGGGCGGCGAGCCGGGAACGGGCCTGGCTGGGTCGGGTCAGCTGGTACTCCAGCAGGACGTCGTCCAACCGGTGCAGCCCCGGCGGGCGGCCGAACGCCCGTGCCACGTCAAGGACTTCGTACGCCAGCGCGGCGGCGCCGGGCACCTCGGTGGGCACCGCGGCGGCGGCCCCGGCCAGCACCGGGGCACCGGCGGCCCGGGCACCGGCGGCGAGGGTGGCGGCGAGCTGGGGCCAGAGCGACTCCTCGGCGGTTCCGTCGGACGGCTCGGTGGTGCGCTCCGGTGGTGTCTGCAGCGGGACGAGCACCAGGCCACCCGAGGGAGTGAGCGCGGTGAGCGCCGACTGCCGGGTGCGGTGGTCGAGTTCGGCACTGAAGCGGCGGAGCTTGCGGCGGGCCGCTATGCCCGGGTCGATGCCGGGTGAGTGCTCGTCAGGGTGGTCGGCGAGGGACAGGCAGAGTACGGCGTAGCCGGCCGGCAGCTCGGTGCCGGCCCGGGCGGCCGCCTCCTCGGCGGGGGTGCCGGCGAGCAGCGCGGCGAGCAGGGACTGCCGGGCGGTGGAGCTGCGGTCGCCGGCCGAGCGCTGCCCGTCCAGGTAGCCGGCGCCGGCGGCGGTGGCGGCCCGGCGGAGCTGGTCGAGCAGCAGACGGTTGAGCAGCAGCAGGTCGGCGGCGTCGTCGGCGTGGGCGTCCCGGGTGAGGAACTCCCAGCAGACCTCCAGTCCGAGGTGGTGGGCGAGCAGGACGGCGTCCAGCGGTAGGCCTTCCTCGGCGCGGCGCGCGGCGGCCTCCCGTACGGCGGTGAACTCCTCGGCGGTGGCGGGGAGTCCGGTGCGGACGGCGTGGGCGAGGGCGCGGATGCGGCGCTCGGTGTCGCGGGTGAGTTCGCCGGTGAGCTGTTCGCGCGGGAGGCGGCGGTAGACCGGCACGCGGGCCAGCAGGGCGGCCACCACGGCTGCGGCCAGGTCGGGGGCGCCGCCGAGGAGTCGCTGGTCGGCGGGGAGGCCGCCGATCACCGGGATGTGCCAGGGGGAGGAGGCGTCGGCCGCAGCGGGGGTTCCGCCGGGGCGGCCGGTGGGAGGTTCGGCAGGGCGGCCGGCGGGGGTGCAGTGGGGTGCGTTGTGACCGGTCACAGAGAACACCGTCCAGGTCTGGGGAACGCCCAAGGGCCGGGCCGGAGGGGCGACCGCATCATTGAGCCACTCGGGTTACCTGTTGGTAACAAACTTCTGCTGTGGAGGCAACAGTTGAGAACCCCACTTCTCCGCTTCTCCGCAACTCCGGTGCGCCGCCGGCTCGGTGGATCCCTCGGTGCATCCCTCGGTGCGGCCGTACTGGCCGGTGCGCTGCTGGTCGGCGCGGCCGCGGCTCCCGCGTCGGCGGCGCCCGCCGCGGCCCGGGCCGTCACCGCTCAGGCCGTCACCGCCCAGGCCGTCACCGCCGCCGAACTGCCGCCCGACGGCGACTCGGTGGCCTCGCCGCCCGGTGCCAACGACTGGAGCTGCCGACCGTCCGCCGCCCACCCCGACCCGGTGGTGCTGGTGCACGGCACCTTCGCCAACCGCTACGAGAACTGGCTGGCGCTCTCTCCGCTGCTCAAGGGCCTCGGGTACTGCGTCTTCGCCCTCGACTACGGCACCATCCCCGGCATCACCTCCACCGGCAGCGGCCTGGTGCTGCCGATCGGCGGCCTCGGAGCGGTGCCCGCCTCGGCGGCCCAACTCGCCCACTTCGTCGACCTGGTGCGCAGCGCTACCGGCGCGGCGAAGGTCGACATCGTCGGGCACTCGCAGGGCGGCATGCTGCCGAACTACTACCTGAAGTTCCTCGGCGGGGCGTCGAAGGTCGACAAGCTGGTCGGCCTGGCGCCGTCCAACCACGGCACGACCCTCGACGGGATCACCAAGCTGGCGCCGTACTTCCCGGGCGTGGCCGACCTGATCTACACCGTCTGCCAGGCCTGCCGTGACCAGGCGGTGGGCTCCGACTTCAACACCACCATGGCCTCCCGGCCGGACACCGTGCCGGAGGTGCACTACACGGTGGTCTCGACCGTGTACGACGAGGTCGTCACCCCGTGGCGGACCCAGTTCCTGAACGGGCCGGACGTGGACAACGAGGTGCTGCAGGACCACTGCCCGGTCACACTCGCCGAGCACGTCGCGATCGCGTTCTCGCCGACGGCGCTGCACCTGGTGACCAACGCCCTGGACCCGGCGCACGCCACGCCGGTGTTCTGCGGCTGAGGGCTCGCCGGTGCTGTTGCCCGTACCCAGGTTCCTTCCGGGGGTACGGGCAACGGCGCCGCTCGGCGGGTGCTGTCGTGTGTGTCGGCGGGTGCTGCTGTGTGTGTCAGCGGGTGGTGCCGTGTCAGCGCGTGGTGCTGCGGAAGGTGATCACGGCGGTGACCCCGTCGGGCCGTAGTTCGTGGGTGCCGGGTGTGACGAGCAACGCGGCGTCGTAGCGGGCCAGTTCGGTGTCCCCGACGGTGGCCGAACCTGCCAGGCACACCAGCAGGACGGTCGACGACGGCGGGACGTGGACGGTGCCGGGCCCGGTCGGCAGGTTCACGGTGGCCTCGGTCCGGCCGCGGCGGGTCATCACGTTGAAGTCCACCACCGGGCCGCCGAGCAGTCGGCAGTCGGTCGTGGCGTCGCCGGGGAAGGCGAAGGGGCGGAACGGGGCGTCCACCAGCTGTCGGGCGCCGTCCACGGTGAGGGCCATGCCCGCACCCTCGACCAGGGTGATCACCCGGTCGATCCCGGGGAACGGGGAGAAGGGCCCGGCCGAGGCGACGTCGGCGAGGCTCACCCGCCAGTCGAACTCGCCCAGTCCGGCCCCGGCGGGGAACCCGGCGACCTCCCTGGTCACCCCGCCCCCGTTGAGCCACGGGGTGGCCGGGCGCTCGCTCGCCCGCAGTACCTGGATGCCTCCGGTGGTGGTCATGGGGTCGCATCCTGCCAGTTGTGGGGTGGGTCCGTCAGTGATGGGGGGCGGGGAACGGCGAACAGGGGACGGCGAACAGGTAACAGCAAACGGATAACAGATGTTGAAATCTGTAATCCGTTTGCTGTCAGTTGTCACCGGCTACCCGCCACCTGCCACCTGCCATTCGTCACCTGCCGCCCGACCGCCACCTGCCCCCGCCCGCCGTCAGCGCCGTCCGACCGCCAGCGGCAGCAGGGCCGCCGTCGTGGCGGCCACCGCGACCGTGGTCAGGGCCAGCGGCAGCCCGGCGGCGTCGGCGAGGAAGCCGATCACCACCGGTCCGATCAGCATTCCGCCGTATCCGAGCGTCGAGGCGAGCGCGACGCCTTGCGGCCCGCCCGCCGCACCGGCGCGCGCGATCGCCAGTGGGAACAGGTTGGCCAGTCCGAGGCCGGCCAGGACGAACCCGCCGATGACCAGCGGCACCGACGGCGCCAGGGCGGCGACCAGCATGCCGACCGCCGCGGTCAGTCCGCCGAGCAGCATCAGTCGGTTCTGGCCGAGCCGGATGGAGAGCCAGGTGCCGCTCACCCTCCCACTGGTCATGGCGAAGGCGTACGCCGCGTACCCGGCGGCGGCCGTTCCCGCGCTCGCGTGGACGTCGTCGGTGAGGTGGAGGGTGGTCCAGTCGGCGATCGCGCCCTCGCCGTACGCCGTGCACAGCGCGGTGAGTCCGAGCAGCAGCACCAGCAGCCGGAGGTGGCTCCCCGCCGGGCGGCCCGCAGAGTGCCCGCCGGCGCTCGCCGTGGAGCCCGGGGTGCTCGCCGGGGTGCCCTTCGAGGCGGCCTCCGGGGTGGTGTCCGGAGCAACCTTCCGGGCGGCACCCGCACCCGCACCCGCACCCGCGTCCGGCGCCGGTGCCGGCACCGGCGCCGGCGTCGGTGCGACCATCGGCGCCGCCGGGCTGCGCAGCAGGACGACGCCCGCGCCGACGGTGACGGCCAGTCCGAGCAGGCCGCCGAGGGCGAGCGCCCACGCGGTGGTCAGCCGGTCGGCGAGCAGCCCGCCGAAGCCCGCGCCGAGCAGTCCGCCCAGGCTGTACCCGGCGTGGAAGCTGGGCATGACGGGCCGTCGAAGCTGGGCGACCAGGTCGACGGCGGCGCTGTTCATGGCGACGTTGGCCCCGCCGTACCCGGCGCCGAACAGCAGCAGCACCGCGCCGAGCGAGAGCACCGAGTGGGCGTGCGCGGGCAGCGGTACGGCGAGGCTGAGTAGGGCGAGCGAGCCGACGGTGACCGGCCGCGAGCCGTAGCGGAGGCAGAGCCGGCCGACCAGGGGCATGGTGACGACGGCACCGACGGACAGGCAGAGCAGGGCGAGTCCGAGGGCGCTGTGCGAGGCGCTGACCTGGCTGCGGACGTCCGGGATGCGGACGACCCAGGCGGCGAAGAGGAAGCCGTCGACGGCGAAGAAGGCGGTGAGCGCGAGCCGTGCGGCCCCCCAGGGGCTGTCGGCCACCGGGGGTGTGCTGCGAGACTGTGTGGGGGAGTGGGCGGCGGGGCGGCGGGAACGGATTTTGTTTCGAAGCGGCACAAAGTCACAATAGGGTCGTGCAGCTCTCACCATCAAGCCCGCGGCCCCGCTCCGGGACCGACCCCGACGCGCAGCGCGACGCCCACCGCCGCGCGGCCCCCGACCGGGGTCGGACGCTGCTCGGCCCGGCGCTGTCGCTCATCCACACCGGTCAGACACCCACCCGTTCCGCGCTCACCCGCGCGCTGGACGTCACCCGCGCCACCGCCGGCGCGGTCACGGCCGAGCTGGAGGCGCTCGGCCTGATCACCGTCGACTCGCGCCCGGCCGGGGGCGGCCGCGGCCGCCCCTCGCACCGGCTGGCGATCAACCCGCAGGGCCCGGTCGTGGTCGCCGGCCAGATCCACGCCGACGGGCTGAGCGTCACCCTGGCCTGCCTCGGCGGCCTGCTCGACCCGCCCGTCCACCTGCCGCTGCCCGCCGCCACCGACCCGGTCCGGATGCTGCGCGCCGTCGCCCAGGCCGGCGCCGAACTGGCCCGCGCGACCGACCGCCGCTGCCTGGGCGCGGCACTCGCACTGCCCAATCCGGTCACCGAGCCGGACGGCACGGCGCTCGCCGCGCTGCACTTCGCCTGGCCCAGCGGCACCCCGGTCGCCGATCTGTACGACGTCGAGGTCGGCCGGGCCGACCACGGCCCGAACGCGGTGCGCCCGCTACCCACCGCCATCGCCAACGACGCCAACCTCGCCGCGCTCGCCGAGTACCGGCACGGTGCCGGTCGCGGCGCCCGGCACCTGCTCTTCGTCACCTCCGGCCACCGTGGCGTCGGCGGCGCGCTGGTGATCGACGGCCACCTGCACACCGGCAGCGCCGGGCTCGCCCTGGAGGTCGGCCACCTGGCCGTCGACCCGCAGGGCCGTCCCTGTGTGTGCGGCAACCGGGGCTGCCTGAACTCCGAGACCGACCCCGACGCGCTGTTCGCCGCCGCCGGCCTCACCCCGGAGCCAGGGCGCCCGTTGCTCGACCAGGCACGCGAGCTGTGCTGGGCGGCCGCGACGGACGAGCGGGCGCGGGCGGCGGTGGAGCACGTGATCGACCGGCTCGGTCTCGGACTGGCCGGGGTCGTCAACATCCTCAACCCGGACCGGGTGGTACTCAGCGGCCTCCACCTCGATCTCCTGGAGGCCGCCCCCGACCGGCTGCGCGCCGTGGTCGCCGACCGCAGCCTGTGGGGCCGCAGCGGACGGGTGCCGATCGTCGGTGCGGAACTGGCGCACGGCGCGCTCGCTGGCGCGGCCGAACTCGGCTGGGGCCGGTACCTGGCGGACCCGCAGTCCGTCCCGGCGTAGCGGGGGCGGCCGGCGTCGGTACGGTCGGCGTCGGTGCGATCGGTGCGATCGGTGCGATCGGTGTTGAGGCGGTTGAGGCGGTGGGCACGGTGGGCGCGGTGGGGGCGGTCGGAATCGGGGCAGTCGGCTTCGCCGGACGGGGAAGGCCCGATAAGCGGAAGCTGGGCCACCGAAAACGGTCACTTATCGTGACCCTCGTACACTCGTAGTGAGCAGCGGGGGGGCCGCAACGAGGGAGTAGTGACCATGAGTACCCAGTCCGGCCTGAGCCTCGGCGTGGAGCCGACCGTCGACGTCGACCGCTCCGACGCGCAGTACCGCACCTGGCTGAAGGAAGCGGTGCGCAAGGTCCAGGCCGACGCCAACCGCTCCGCCGACACCCACCTGCTGCGCTTCCCGCTGCCGGCCGAGTGGGGGATCGACCTCTACCTCAAGGACGAGTCCACCCACCCGACCGGCTCGCTCAAGCACCGTCTCGCCCGCTCGCTCTTCCTCTACGGGCTCTGCAACGGCTGGATCCGCCCCGGCAAGCCGGTGATCGAGGCCTCCAGCGGCTCGACCGCCGTCTCCGAGGCGTACTTCGCCCAGCTGATCGGCGTCCCGTTCATCGCCGTCATGGCCAAGAGCACCAGCCAGGCCAAGATCGACCTGATCGAGTTCCACGGCGGCGAGTGTCACCTGGTCGAGCGCTCGGACGAGGTGTACGAGGCCTCCGCGCGGCTCGCCGAAGAGACCGGCGGGCACTACATGGACCAGTTCACCTATGCCGAGCGGGCCACCGACTGGCGCGGCAACAACAACATCGCCGAGTCGGTCTTCGCCCAGCTGCGCCTGGAGCCGCACCCCGAACCGGCCTGGATCGTCGCCACCGCCGGGACGGGTGGCACCTCGGCCACCATCGCCCGCTACGTGCACTACATGCAGTACGACACCCGGATCTGCGTCGCGGACCCGGAGAACTCCTGCTTCTTCGACGGCTGGGTCAACCACGATCCGGACGCCGTCTGCGGCAGCGGCTCCCGGATCGAAGGCATCGGGCGGCCCCGGATGGAGCCGAGCTTCGTGCCGGGGGCGGTCGACCGGATGATGAAGGTGCCGGACGCCGCCTCGATCGCCGCCGTCCGGGTGCTGGAGCAGGTGCTCGGGAAGAAGGCGGGGGCCTCCACCGGGACGGGCCTGTGGAGCGCGCTGCGGATCGTCGCCGAGATGCGGGCAGCCGGCCGGACGGGCAGCGTGGTCGGCCTGATCTGCGACCCGGGGGACCGCTACCTGGACAAGTACTACTCGGACGACTGGCTGGCCGGCGAGCGGATCGACATCGCGCCGTACCGGGCCGCGCTGGAGTCCTTCCTCGCGGGCGGCGCCTGGACGGGCTGAGGTTCCACGACTGACGCGCGACGGAGGGTGGGCGACAACTGACAGATGACAGATTTCAGAATCTGTCTACTGTCACCCGCTGCCGTCACCCGCCACCCCGGCGCCGGATCACCGCCCGCCCGCCCGCGAGGTCGATCCCCGTGTGCTTCGGCGCCCCGTCGTGCTCGTCGTCCCGAAGTACCAGCTCGATCCGTCGCTGCTCCAGCTGCACCCGCTTGCTCGGATAGAGCAGCGCGTGCAACTCCTCTGTCGCGGTCGTCCCCGCATCGCGCTCACCCGGCGCGGCGGTTCGGATGCGGAGCCGCCGTACCACGGCACCGAGGAAGAACACCACCACCAGCCCGGCCGGTAACAGCAGTCCACCCGCCGCACCCGTCAAAAGCATGCCCATGCCCGGCTCAACGCCCTGCCACTGTCCGGCAGTTCCCGCTCCCCGCCCCCCTGCCCGCCCGGCTCCTCTGTCCGCCCGGCTCCCCCGCCGTCCGGCGGTCCCCGGCGCCGCCCTACGGCAGCGGGGCGGTCGGCAGGTCCGCCGGGACCAGCAGCTGCAGCTCCTCCGTGGAGGGGTCGGCCAGTGCCGCGACCCGTACCGCGTGGCGCTCGACCATGGTCTCGAACACCTGCCGCGCGGTGCGCCCGTTGCCGAAGTTGGGCCCGCGCTCCAGCCCGCCGAAGTGGTCCAGCAGCGCGTCCGCGGTCGCCTCGGCGAGCGCGTACTCGTGCTCCGCGCACTGCGCCCGGGCGATCTCCAGCAGCTCGTCCGCCGTGTAGTCGGAAAAGGTGATGGTGCGTGAGAAACGTGACGATACACCGGGGTTGGCGGAGAGGAAGCGCTCCATCTCGGCGGTGTAGCCCGCCACGATGACGACCACCTCGTCCCGGTGGTCCTCCATCAGCTTGACCAGGGTGTCGATCGCCTCGCGCCCGAAGTCCCGGGCCCCGTCCTCGGGTGCGAGCGCGTACGCCTCGTCGATGAACAGCACCCCGCCGCGCGCCCGGTCGAAGGCGGCGGCGGTGCGGATCGCGGTGGAGCCGATGTGTTCGCCGACCAGGTCGACCCGGGCCACCTCCACCAGGTGCCCGCGCTGTAGGACGCCGAGCGAGGCGAGGATCTCGCCGTACAGTCGGGCGACGGTGGTCTTGCCGGTGCCGGGTGCGCCGGTGAAGACCAGGTGCCGGCGCAGCGAGGGTGCCTTGAGCCCGGCCTGGCGGCGGCGCCGGCCGACCGAGATCAGGTCGATCAGGGTGCGCACCTCCTGCTTCACCGTGGCCAGTCCGACCAGTGAGTCCAGCTCGGCGAGCGCCTCGTCGGCCGGCCGGCAGTCCGGGATCGGCCCGATCGCGGCGGTCGCGGCCGAGGTGGCCGAGGTCGGGGACACCGCCGAGGCCATCGGTACGGAGGTCAACACGGGCGCGGCGGAGGCGGGTTGGGCCGATCTGGGGGTCGGCAATTCCGGCAGTCCGGAGACCGTCGGGCCGGCCGGGGCGGTCCGGGCCACGTCGTCGGAGGTGCATCCTTCGGCGATCGGTCCCGGCTCGGAGAACTCGAATCCGGCCCGCTCGTTCTGTTCCGCCCGGCACCGGGTGAGCTGGGTGCGGCAGCCGTCGATGATGTGGAACCCGAAGCCCTTGCCGTGCGAGACCCGGCAGTCCTCGAAGGTGCCCCGGCCCTGCGCCGAGACGTACACCCCGGCGTCCGCGCTGGCCCGTACCGTGCACTCGCGCAGCACCGGGTCGGCGCCCTTGGTGACGATCACCCCGGTGGCGACGTCGGAGATCTCGCAGTCGGTGAGGAGTCCGCCGCTGCCGTGGTCGCGGAACCAGAGCCCGGTCCCGGCCTCCTGCACCCGGCAGGACGCCAGCGAGACGGTGGCCCCGCCGCTGACCGAGACCGCCGAGCTGCGGATCCGGCTGAACGAGCAGCCCTGGGCGACGGCGGCGGAGTCCCGGTCGAGGACGAACAGCGCGTCCGGCAGGTCGTGCAGAGAGCAGTCGGTGAGGGTGAGCCGGGCGCCGTCGCTGACCCACAGCGCCGGGTACTCGCCGCTGGAGCCGTGGATCTGGCAGGACTCGGCAACGGCCTCGGTGCCCTGGTCCCAGATCGACAGCGCCCCGCGCCCGAAGTCCCGCACGGTGGTGTTGGTGAGGCTGAGCCGGGCGCGTCCGCGCAGGTCGGCGCCGTTCTCAGGCAGGTCGTGCACCCGGCAGCCGGTGAGCACCAGTTCGGCCTCGCCGTCCAGGGTCAAGCCGTTGCCGGTGACCCGGTGGATGTCGCAGTCGACCAGCCGCCCGCCGGCCTGCGCCTCGGCCTGGACGCCGCTGCCGCGGATCTCGTAGATCTCGCAGCCGGTGAGCTCGGCCGCGCTGCCCGGGTCGGAGAGCAACACCCCGGCGCCGGAGGCGTGGTGGACCCGGCAGCGGTCCAGGGCGGCGGTCGCCCCGCCGAGGACGGCGATCCCGGCCTGGCCGGCCGCGGCGACCTCGCAGTCCTCGAAGGCGGCGGCGGTTCCCTCGCCGCGCAGCCGCAGCCCGAGTCCGCCGGGGTTGGCGACGACACAGCCGCGCAGGGTCGGCCGGGCGCCGCCGCCGATCTCGATCCCGGTGGCGGAGCGGGTCTCGATCCGGCAGCCGCTGAACGAGGGCGTCGCCTGAACTCCGGTGACCAGGACGGCCGGGGAGGAGCTGTCGCCGCCCTCGACCACCAGGTCGCGCACGGTCGCGGCGGCGGTGACGGTGATCGCCACCCCGGAGGCCGGTTCGATCCGGACGGTGCCCGGGCCCTGGGCCGGGACGATCGTCACCGGCTTGTCCAGCAGCAGGTTCTCCCGGAAGGTGCCCGGCCGGACGGTCACGGTGTCGCCCGGCTCGGCGGCCGCCAGGGCTTCGGCGAGCGTGTCGTAGTCGCCCGCGCGGCGACGCCAGCGGGATGCGCTGTCCTGGGTGACCCGGACCCTGTGCTCAGCCATGACGGTCTGTCGTCCCCACCTTCGTCGTGCCGGCGATCAACGGGCCGTGGGCGCGGGGGTGCGCTGGCCGTCCGCCCACCGTAGCGCGCCCGGACGGGTGGTCCGTCCGCCCGTTCCGACCGGTCGGGGCGGGTGGCCCGGCCGCCCGTCGCCGCGCGGGCACCGGGAGCGCCCACCGTGGTCACAGGTTCCGACCACTTGTTTCAACGAGCGCGCACAGCCGGAGTTCCGTACGGGCGGGCCGCGTGCGGGACTCCGGCCGGGAGCCAGGAGGCGGGCCCCAGGGTGCGGTGCCGGCTCAGCGCCCGTCGGCGGGCCAGTGCGCCCCGTCCTCCAGGACCTCGACGTCGTCGCCGAGCCGCAGCGTGCCCAGTACGTCGCCCTCGACGCCGGCCGGCCGCTCGGGGATCAGGTTCTGTCCGAACGCGGCCTTGCGCAGCAGCTTGTGGTGCCGGGCCAGGGTGCGCAGCGGTTCGGGGCCGCGCCGCTCGCCGCTCTCCTGGTCGGTGGTGGTGATCACGCAGCGGCCGCAGGGCTTGACCACCTGGAAGGTGATCGCGCCGATCCGGATCCGGCGCCAGCCGTCCTCGGCCCAGGGCTCGGAGCCGCCGACCACCACGTTGGGGCGGAAGCGCTCCATCGGCAGGGCCTCGTGGCCGTCCGGGTTCTCGGCGGCGATCAGCTCGTTGAGCCGGTCCAGCGAGGCCGTGGTGGTGAGCAGCAGCGGGAAGCCGTCGGCCATCGAGACGGTGTCGCCGGGCCGCCCGTACTCGGGATCGACGGGCCTGGCGCGCGGGTCGTCCAGGTGCACCAGCCGGTAGTCGCCCAGGTGTTCGGCAGTCCATCGGTGGGCTTCCTCGGCGGCCTCGACGGCGCTGAAGCGGGTGCCCCAGACCTCGACCTCGGTGATCGGGCCGCCGCCGGCGGCGGTGGGGGCGGTGACCTCGATCCGGGAGCCGTCGGGGGCGGTCAGCGCCAGCCCTCCGTCGGGCAGCAGGCTGGGCCGGATCTGTCCGAGGGCCGCGTTCTCGCGCTGGCTGACGAAGCGTCCGGTGGGGTCGGCGAGCATCCAGCGGCGGTCTCCGGCCAGACCCCAGGGGTGGAGCGCGGCGGTGTCCGGGCTCATGCGGTACATGGACTTGACGGGGTAGACGTGGAGTCCGGTGAGGTGCATTCCCCCATCCTGCCAGCAGCGCTCCGGCCGGACGCACGCCCCCTGCTGCGCCCCCGCGCGCCTGACTCGCAGGCCTCGCCCGCACGTCGTCGTTCGGCCCTGGTCCGCCCCCCCCGCACGTCGCCGTACGTCCCCGTACGCGCACGGACCGCCCGGTACGCCGTGGGGGCGTTCCGGGCGGTCCGTGGATGACCCGTTTCTCCGTTCGCCCGGCGTTCGGGGGCCGCCGGGTGGTGCTCAGGTGGTGCGGGTGCGGGCCGGTGGGGCGGCCCCTGGTGTCAGTGGCTCAGTAGCCCTGGCCCTGCTGCTGGTAGCCGCCCTGCTGGAAGCCACCGGGCTCGCCGTACGGGCCCGGGCGCTGCGGCTGCATCGGGCGGACCGGCGCCATGGCCGGGCGCAGCTGGCCGCCGCCGAAGCCCTGGTCGCCGCCCTGGCCCTGGAAACCGGGGCCGGCCGGGTTCGGGCCGCCGAAGGACTGCTGTCCGCCGAAGCTCTGCGGACCGCCCTGCGGGAGGCCACCGGGCTGGCCCTGGCCGAAACCGGCCGGTCCGCCGGTCGGCTGGGCGCCGAAGGTCTGCTGGCCGCCCTGGCCGATGAAGGTGTTCTGGCCGCCGAAGCTCTGGCCGCCGGTGGGCTGGTAGCCACCGCTGGCGGTCTGGGCGAAGGTCGGGGCGGCGGGCTGCTGTCGCTGGTACGGCTGGGGGGCGCCGTAACCGGGGACGGGCGGCTGAGGGGCGGCGGCGTACGCCGGCGCGGGCTGCGCCGGGATGTACGCCGTGGCGGGTCCGGCCGAGGGGCCGCTGCTCGGGCCGGGGCCCAGGGCGAGGCGGGCGGGCGGCAGCGCGGGGAGGTTGCTGCCGGCACTTTCGTACCCGTTGCCGTACCGGTTCTCGTAGGACTGGCCGAGGCCGGATCCGTAACCGGAGGACAGCGCCGGCGGCAGGGCGGCCGGCACGTTGATGGGTGCGATCTGGGGGACGCCGCGCTCAGCCACGAGGCTGTCGTAAATCGGCGTGCCGGAGGAGAAGGACGGAGAGGGGTAGCCGACTCCGTCGTAGGAGCGGGGCGAGGTCATGGGGCATACGGTAAGCCCACAATGCGCCTGCTGAGGAGAGCGGGAGGGCGAGCAGTTCGAGTGTTTACACAGTCTTCGCTCGCACAAAGGTTTCGAAAGTAGGAAGAACGGACATACCGGCGTTCAGTTCCGGACAACCCTGGCGCCCCGTCAGTGATCGAACGACACCCGGACACGGCCTCCGGAAGGCCTTGCGATGACCGGCCGGTGGAGGCCTGGGGGCCTCGTGGAGAAACTTTTGCGGACCGGGCGTGCGCGGGCGCATTCGAGCCCCCGCCGACGGTGCGACGGAGGCTCGTGAATGTTTGGGGAATAAATTTCCCGTCAGGGCCCACGCGGGGCGAACCGGGCCTGCTCCCTGGCCTGCTCCGGGTCCGGAACGCAGGCGCTCCCGACGCCGCCTTCGGGGCGTCAGTGCGACTGAAGCGCCTGGGACTGCGCGGGCAGGCCGGGCCGGGCGGTCACCTCGGTGGTGCAGAAGGAGCAGCGGGTCGCGGCGGCCGGGATCGAGCTCAGGCACTCCGGGCAGTCCACCTTGGCGGCGGGCGCCGGCTTGGCCCTCTCGAAGCGCTCCTGCAGCTTGCCGACCGGTACCACCACGGCGAAGTAGATCAGTGCACTGACCAGCACGAATCCGATCAGCGCGTTGACGAAGAGGCCGTACGGGAACTTGGTGCCGCCCACCTCGAAGGTCTTCTGGGTGAAGTCGCCGACCGCGCCGGTGGCGACCCCGATCAGCGGGGTGAGGAAGGCGCTGACGAACCCGGTGACGACGGCGGTGAAGGCCGCGCCGATCACGATGCCGACCGCGAGGTCCACCACGTTGCCGCGCAGCAGGAAGCTGCGGAATCCCTTGAACACCGGGTGACTCCAAATCCGAACGGGGAAGGGGGAGATGGGGCAGAACGCCGGGCGCCCCGGCCGGACATCCTGCCGACCGGCCGGGGTCGAGGTCCAACCGCGTTCACCCGATCCGCGTAACCGGCCGACGGCCCGACCCGGGCCCGCCCGGGTGGCGCGCGGGCCGTCCGCGTACCGGCCGATCGGCCTTCCGCGGCCCAGGGTCGATCCGACGACGTGAGCCGGTGCCCGACGCGGCGTGCGGGGGAGCGAAGGGGCGGCCCGACGGAGCGGGGGCGGCCTCGCGGAGCGGAGGGGCGGCCGCACGGAGCGGCGGGGGCGAGCCGGGGCGCACGGCGGTCGCAACCGGCGCACGACGGCGGCCCCTCAGCGCACATCGGGTGTACGGGCGCGGGCGCACGGGCCACCACCGGGTTGCGCGAAGGGGCTGTACCGGGCGGAGCGCTGTGCCAAGGTCGGTCCATGCCCGACCCTACGGCGGCCGATTCGGCCGGAGCCCGCCCGCGTGTCCTGCACCTGATCAGCGACGAACGCCGGGGTGGCGCCCAGAACTTCGCCCGTGACCTCCACCGGGAACTGCGCCGCCGGGGCCAGGCCTCCGCGCTGTGCGCGCTCGCCCCGCATCCTGCTCTGCCCGCCGCCCTGCCGGGTGCGGTCGCGCCCGGGCTCTGCACCGCGGGGACGGCCGTGCCGGGGACCTGCGGCGAGGGGTGCCCCGACACCGCACGGCTGCGCGCCGCCGTCCTCGGCCCCGGTCGGCTGCGCCCGAGCACCCTGCGGGCGCTGCGCTCCGCCGCTCGCGCCGCCGACGTGGTGCTCGCCCACGGCTCCGACACCCTGGCCGCCTGCGCCCTCGCGCTGGCCGGCGCCCCCACCCCCTTCGTCTACGTCTCGGTCGGCCACCCCCGCTACTGGACCGCCAACCGGCTGCGCAGACTCCGCGGCGGCACCCTGATGCACCGCGCCGCCGCCGTCACCACGCTCACCGACGAGGCGCGCGAGGTGCTGGAGGAGCAGTTCGCACTGCCCGACGGCAAGGTCCGGGTGATCCCCAACTCCCGTGCGGCGGAGAGCTATCCGCCCGCCGACGGCCGGGCCGACCGGCGCGCCGCCCGGCACGCCCTGGGCCTGCCCGCGGACGTCCTGCTGGTCGCCTGGATCGGTGCGATAGCCCCTGAGAAGCGGCTCGACCTCGCCCTCGACGTGCTCGACCGGCTGCCCGACGTCCGGCTGGCCGTCGCCGGGGAGGGCCCGCTGCTGGAGGCGCTGGCCCGCCACCCGGCCGCCGCCCGCGCCCACTTCCTCGGCCCGCTGCCCGACCCGGCCCCGCTCTACCGGGCGGCCGACGCGCTGCTGCTCACCAGCGACAGCGAGGGGGTGCCCGGTGCGCTGATCGAGGCGGCGCTGGCCGGGGTGCCCGCCGTCGCCACCGACGTGGGCTGGGTGCGCGAGGTGGTCCGGGACGGCGCCACCGGAGCACTGGTCGCCCCGGGGGACCCACTCGCCCTGGCCGAGGCGCTGGCCAAGGTGCTGGCCTGCAATCGCGCGGGGCTGGGCGCGGCCGCCCGGGCGCACGCGCTGGAGCACTTCGAGCTGGGCGCGGTGGTGGACGACTGGCAGCGGCTGGTCGCCGAGGTGTGGACCGGCACCCCCGCCGGCTGAGCTCCGCCGCGCGACGACCGGCACGGGTGCCCGTGGACGCCGGGCCGGCTACGCCGTTCGGGCGAATCCGGGCCCGCCGCCCCGTACCGACTCGCCGGTAACGGGACGTCACCACCACACTGCCCGGTGTGAACTCGAAGTCGCTGCTGCGGTCCACCGTCCTGCTCGCCGTCGCCGCCGGGATCGCCGCATCCCCCGTCCAGGCCGGTGCGGCGGCTCACCAACCCCCGTCCGAGGGAGTCCAGTTCGTCAAGCTGGAGCGCCCGCAACCGGTGCGCGAGAGCGCCCGTACCGAGGCCGTCGAGTTCTTCTGGTACGACTGCGGCCACTCCCAGGCGCTGGAGCAGCCGCTGCAGGCCTGGGCCGAGCGGCACCGCGGTGATGTCGCGCTGCGCCGGGTCCCGGCGATCTGGCAGGGCGGCCCGGACGAGGGCGTGCAGCGCGCCCACGCGCGCCTGTACTACGCGCTGGAGCGCCTTGGCCTGGTCGAGCGGCTGCAGACCAGTGCCTTCCGTTCGGTCCACACCGACCACGCCGACCTCGCCACCGAGGCCGCCGCCACCGACTGGGCGGTGCGCCACGGCGTCGACGCCCAGCAGTTCCGCACGGCCTACCGCTCCGCCGAGGTGCGGCGGTCGGTGGACGACGCGGCCGCCCAGTTCGTCCGCTACGGCATCAACGAGCTGCCGACGGTGGTGGTCCAGGGTGAGTACCGGACCTCCCCGACCAAGGCCGGCGGGGTCGAGGCGATGCCCGAGGTGCTCGACTACCTGGTGCAGCAGGAGCAGCTGAAGACGCACTGAAGCCCGGGTGGCCGAAAACCGGCGGTGGTTGACGGGGGCTCAGTTCGCCCGTGCGGTGTCCGCGGCACGCCTTGTCTAACTGTTCATATGGTGTTTAATGGTTAGCATGAGCGAGCTGACGATCCCCCACATCCGCCACCGCCGCGTCGACCTCGACGGCCTGCGCGTCTTCTACCGCGAAACCGGGCCGGCCGACGCCCCCGTCCTCCTGCTGCTGCACGGCTTCCCCTCCGCCTCGCACCAGTACGCCCGGCTGTTCGACGCCCTCGGCACCCGCCACCGTCTGATAGCCCCCGACTACCCCGGCTTCGGCTACAGCGACAGCCCCGCGCCCGACGCCTTCCCGTACCGCTTCGACACCCTCGCCGACGCGATCGAGCGCTTCTGCCTCGCCCTCGGCCTGGACCGCTTCGCGCTCTACGCCTTCGACTTCGGCGCACCCGTCGGTCTGCGCCTGGCCACCCGCCGGCCGGAGTGGATCACCGGCCTGGTGGTGCAGAACGGCAATGCCTACGAGGAGGGGCTCTCCGACCAGGCGCGGGGGTTCATCGCCCAGCGGCGCGGCGTCCCCGGCGCCGAGGAGGCCGCCCGGTCGATCCTCACCCTGGACGTCACCCGCAGCCAGTACGAGGGCGGCACCGGCGACCCGAGCCTGGTCGCCCCCGACGGCTGGACCCTCGACCAGCACTTCCTCGACCTGCCCGGCCGCAAGGACATTCAGGTCGAACTCGCCCTCGACTACTTCTCCAACGTCGAGCTGTACCCGCAGTGGCAGGCCTGGTTGCGCGCCAACCAGCCGCCCACGCTGGTGCTCTGGGGGCGCAACGACCCGTTCTTCACCGAGGCCGGCGCCCGCGCCTACCTGCGCGACCTGCCCGCGGCCGAACTGCACACCTTCGACACCGGGCACTTCGCCCTGGAGGAGAAGCTGCCCGAAATCGCCCCGCTGATCGACGACTTCCTCACCCGGACGCAGAAATAGCCGCGCCCATCGGTGAGTTCAGTCGCGGCGCAGCAGATAGGTGACGAAACCGAGCGTCCCCCGGTAGCCGTGCAGCCACCCGGTGCGGTGGTGGTCCGCGGCCTCGCGGGCGGCCGCCGCGTCCGGATGCTCCGGGTGGTCCAGCGCCCACTCGGCCAGCGAACCCGTCCAGGCGAACTCGTAGTCGTCCCACTCCCGCGCCGTGCTGACGTGCCCGTCCACCGGCGTCCAGCCCTCCGCGAGCACCCGGTCGGTGGTGGTCGCGAGATCCGCGAAGTCCTCCGGGGCCGCGCCCAGCCCGTCCAGCGCGGCCGGGGACGGCGTACGCTCCCAGAACCCCTCGCCGACCAGCAACCGGCCACCGGGCGCCAGGAGTTCACCGGCGGCGGCGAGGGTGGGCAGCAGGCCGTCGAAGGCGTGGGTGGCGCCCACGCAGAGCACCAGGTCGAAGCGCTCCCGGTCGGTGAACTCCCGCACGTCCCGGTGGTGCAGGCCGATCCGGCGCACCACACCGAGCGCCGCCGCCGACTCCCGGGCCCGGGTCAGCGCCGCCGCGTCCACGTCCACGCCGACCGCCCGCCAGCCCGGCCGCGCGGCCAGCGCCCGCAGTAGCCAGGCGCCCTCGCCGCAGCCGAGGTCCAGCACCCGGCCGGACCCCTGCCCGCCGAGCGCCCGCTCCAGCAGCCGGGCCACCGACCCGTCCGCCAGCGGTGCCGCGATCGGGTGGTGGGCATGGGCGAGCCGGGAGATCCGCTGACGGTCCATCCGAGCAGTATGGGCCCGACGAGCCCGCCGCGCCCAGGGTTTCCCGCCCCGGGCCTCTCAAGCCCCGGAGTAGGTCCGGCCCTTCCAGGCCGCACCCCGGCCCTGCCAGTGCTGCACCGCCGAGTCCACCGTCATCAGCAGGTACAGCGAGGCCGTGAACGGCAGCAGCAGCACGGCCGCGGCCGGCTGCCGGTAGTACCGGACCATCGGCAGGTACGTCCCCGCCATCAGCGCCCAGGCCGCCCCGCCCACCACCGCCACCGGCACCACCCCCGCCACCAGCCCGGCCACCGTCGCCACCGGCGGCACCAGGTACACCAGCGCCAGCCCCAGCACCGTCCCCAGCAGCAACAGCGGCGAGTGCCGCAACTGGGCGTACGCGCTGCGCGACACCATCCGCCACAGCTGCTCCAGCCGCGGGTACGGGCGGACGCTCTCCACCTCCCCGGCCAGGCCCAGCCAGGTCCGCCCGCCCGAGGACTTCACCGCCCGGGCCAGCGACACGTCGTCGATCACCGCCCCCCGGATCGCCGCCACCCCGCCTGCCCGCTCCAGCGCCTCCCGCCGCACCAGCGAGCACCCGCCCGCCGCGGCCGCGGTCCGGGACCCGGGGCGGTTGCTCCGGCGGAACGGGTACAGCTGGGCGAAGAAGTAGACGAAGGCCGGGACCACCAGCCTCTCCCAGCCGGTCTCCACCCGGAGCCGGGCCATCTGCGACACCAGGTCCAGCCCGCCCGACTCGGCGGCGGACACCAGCTCGGCCAGCGAGTCCGGGCCGTGCGCGATGTCCGCGTCCGTCAGCAGCAGGTACTCGACGTCCGGGCCGGCCAGCTCCACCCCGTGCCGCAGCGCCCACAGCTTGCCCGTCCAGCCGTCGGGCAGCGGCGGAGGGGTGGTCACGGTCAGCTCCAGCCCGTCCATCGTCCGCAGCTCCGCCGCCACCGCACCGGTGCTGTCCGAACTGTGGTCGTCCACCAGGATCACCCGCGCCCGCCCCGGGTACTTCTGCGCCAGCAGTGTCGGCAGGGACGACGGCAGCACCGCCGCCTCGTCCCGGGCCGGCACCACGACCGCCGCCTGTGGCCAGCGCACCGGCGGACGGCGCGGCGGCAGACGGACGTCGGTGCGCCAGAACGAGCCGTGGCAGCACGTCAGCCAGAGCCAGACCAGCAGGGAGAACGCGGCGATCCACAGCAGGACGGTCACCCCGGCAGTCTGCCGCAGATCGGGCCGCCACCGGTGGATCGACTAGAGTCTTGCCCCGTGAAGATTGCCCTGATGGACTCCGGAATCGGCCTGCTGGCCGCCGCCGCCGCCGTTCGGAAGCTGCGCCCCGACGTCGACCTGGTGCTCTCCTCCAACCCCGCCTCGATGCCGTGGGGACCGCTCACCCCCGCCGAGGTCACCGAGCTTGCCCTCGGCTGCTGCCGCGCCGCCGCCGCCCTCGAACCCGACGCCCTGGTGATCGCCTGCAACACGGCCTCGGTCCACGCGCTCGACACCCTGCGCGCCGAACTCGAGCCCGGCCTGCCCGTCATCGGCACCGTCCCGGCGATCAAGCCCGCCGCCTCGGCCGGCGGCCGGGTCGCCATCTGGGCCACCCCGGCCACCACCGGCAGCGCCTACCAGCGCGGGCTGATCCGCGACTTCGGCGGCACCGCCGACATCACCGAGGTCGCCTGCCCCGGCCTCGCGGACGCCGTCGAGCACGGCGACGACGACGCCATCACCGCCGCCATCGCCGACGCCGCCGCCCGTACGCCCGAGGGCACCGACACCATCGTGCTCGGCTGCACCCACTACGAGCTGGTCGAGGACCGGATCCGCGCCGCAGTCGCCCCCAGCGCCTCCCCGGCCCTCACCTTCCACGGCTCCGCCGACGCCGTCGCCGCCCAGGCCCTCCGCCGCGTCGCCGACCCCACCCGCACCGGCACCGGAACCCTCACCGTCCTCCACGCCGGCGCCCCCGCCACCCTCCCCGGCGCCGTCACCCTCTACCCCCAGGGACTCTCCCTCACCCCCGCCATCGCCTGACCCCCGAACCCCGCCGGGCTCCCGGCCCGCCGCAGGGCCGCTCGCTCGGCGGCCCGGACCCCGCCCCCGTAGGGACCCTTCGGTCCGCCGCACTCGCACCCTTCAACCGGCCTCACCCCACGACCCGGGGCACCCCGGCCCGGCAAGCCCGCCGCCCTCAGCCCCCGGGACCCCCGTCCCGGGCCTGCTGTCGGTCGCCCTCCGACCCGGCCACCGGGCTGCCGGGCCGGCCCCGGGAGCGGGCCAGGCGAGCGGGCGACTTCCGGGTCCGGAGCAGGGCTCCACCAGCCGGGCTCGCCCAGTCCTCCCGGCACGGAGCCAGGTCGCCCGGCCACTTCTCGGCCCGCTCGACCTGTTCCCTCCCGGCCGGTGGGCATGAGGAAGTCAGCCTGCCCGACTTCTGGTGCCGCGCGGCCCGGCCGGCCGCTCGGGCATTAGTGGGCGCCGAAGTAGCCGGGCCCACGCCCTGATGGGCGTCACCCCGCTCGGCACCAGATCCACGCAGCGGAGCAAGCGGAGCAGGGCATTCCACCCCGCTACCGAGCTGCCTCCCCGCCGCCGGTGGCACAGGAAGTCGATCCGGCCGACTTCTGGTGCCGACCGGCTCGGCCCATCAGGCGCTGGCCGGCCTCGTCCCCGCACCCCGCCGGTCCACGAAGTGGCCGGAAGGGGCGCTGCACAGGAAGTCGGCCGGATCGACTTCCTGCGCAGCGGCGCCACCGGGTCAGGCCACCTCGTGGCGGCGCCAGCGGCGGTAGGCGGGTTCGAGGCCGGAGAGGATGGTGTCGAAGCGGCGGATGCTGGTGGTGGAGTCGACCTGGAGGCGGCTGATCTGGAGGGGGTGGGTGGGGAGGCGGGGGCCGAGGCGGTGGTCGGAGAGGAAGCCGAGGCGGTAGCCGAGTTCCTGCAGGACGGTTTCGGCGCGCGCGTCGTGGCCGCCGTCTGGGTAGGCGAACGCGATCGGGGGTTCGCCGAGCCAGCGGGTGAGGGCTTCGTGGGCGCCGGTGATCTCGGCGCGGACGGTGACGTCGTCGCAGCGGCCGAGGCAGGGGTGCCCCTGGGTGTGGTTGCCGATGGCGACCCCGCCGTCCCGGAGGGCGAGGAGGTCGGCGGGGGTGAGCTGTTCCTGGCGGGGCGGCCGGCGGTCGGCGCTGACCCGCAGTTCGTGCAGGCTGCGGCGCCGGTCCGGGTCGGGCATGGCCTTGAGCCGGGGGAGCAGCTGGGAGGGGTGGCCGCAGTCGAGTGAGCGGGCGCGGCCGCCGTGGCGGGCGAGGAAGTCGGCCTCGTGCCACCAGAAGGGGCGCTCGGTGCCGATGAGTTCGGAGATGACGAAGGCGGTGGCGGGGATGCCGCGCGCGTCGAGGGCGGGCAGGGCGTGGGTGAGGACGCTCCGGTCGGCGTCGTCGAAGGTGACCAGGACGCTGCGCGGCGGCAGCGGCCGCCGCTCGCTGACGGCCTGGAGGACGGCCTCCAGCGAGACCGGGGTGGCGAGCCTTCGCAGCCGGTCCAGCTGGGCGCCGAAGGAGCGGTGGTCGGTGACCCCGTGGTAGGCGAGGACGGCGAGTCGCTGGGCGGCCCGGGCCCGGAACAGCGGTTGTACGGGGGCGAACCGCAGCCATTCGCCCCGTGCGTCCTGCTGTTCCGTCTCGGTGTGCGCCACGTCGACGGGCTCGGCCTCGACACTGACGGGCCCGATACCGACGGGCCCGACACCGACCGCCGCGATGTCGAACGCCTCGGCACCGGCCACCTCGGCACCGACCAGCTCGACGTGCTTGGTCTCGAGGCGCTTGGTGTCGAGCCGTCTGGTCGGTTCGAGGCGCTTCGCCTCGATGGTGGGTCGGGGGCGGCCGGCGCCGTGGTGGTCGGACGCGAAGCCGGTGGGCGGCGGCAGTGCCCGGACGCCGGATAGGGGCCTGGCGCGGGCGGTGGAGGTCGACGGGGTGGACTGGGTCTGCGGCAACGGTTCCCCCTTGGTCGCCGAGCGGCGTGGCGGTACCGCCGGAGGACGGAGCCCGGCCTCCGACTCCAGGGGGCGGCGGCTCCGCTCCCTGGGTATTCCGGTTCTCGGTGGGGGGTCTCACCCTCCCGCGAACGGCTCCTGGATCACTCGATGCCATTGAGACCCCTGCACCAGGCGGATGGTTGTACCGGGGGGACGAGGATTTTTCGTGGACTGATTGTGGAGCCCGTACACGCGTCCGCAGGCCCTGAGCACCCCCGGACGGGCGGTCGCGCAGGGTGCGCGGGGCCTCACTCCCTGCGGGCTGCTTCGGGGGCGTGCCCGGGGTACCTTGGGCTCATGGCAGATGCGGACCGTGATCCCTTCCACCTGCACGGTGCGACCCGATGGACGCGCGCGTGCAGCGGTGGAGCCCTGGTCACCCACCGGATTCCGCTGGCGGTGGCGGGCGTGGCCTGTCTGGTGCTGGGCATCGTCGTGGCCGTGATCGTTCCGGACAGTGACGGTCCGGCCTGGGCGATGGCGGTGGCCGGCTGCCTGGCGACGGGCGTCCTGCTGCTCGGCCGGATCGTGTTCGGAGTGGTCCGTCGGCGGGGTGCCGCGCTCTGACCGTGGCGCCGGCGCTCACTCCGTCGAGTGCTTCGCCAGGGTCGGGTGCGATTGATCGACAGATCGATCGAAATTGGTCAGAACGACCGAATTTCATCTCTTCTGACAATCATCCGCGCTTGTGTTTCCCCATTCCCGGACAACGGCTTCCTCCCCCCTCTACTGTGAATGCGTTCCCGTGGCTCGGAAGGCCCTGGAGAACGCCCTGGAGGGGGAGCGATGCGCGGTCGACCGGACATCGCCGTGTCCGCCTCATGAAACGCGGTGGCGACCTCGCCGTCGCCTCCCTGACCGCCGTCGTCGCACTCCCGCTGGCCCTGCTGATCGCCGCCCTGCTCCGCTGCACCGCCGCCGGACCGGTGCTGCTCCGGCAGACCCGCACCGGACGGCACGGCCGCGAGTTCCAGGTCCTGCGCTTCCGTACCGGCCGCCACGGCCGCCTCGGCACCCTGCTGCGCCGCACCGGCCTGGACGAGCTGCCGCGGCTGTGGAACGTCGCCCGCGGCGAGATGGGCGTGATCGGCCCCCGCCCGGACCGCCCCGAGCAGGTGGTCCACTACACCCGCCGCGAGCGCGGCCGCCTCGCCGTACGGCCCGGCCTGACCGGTTGGGCGCAGCTGCACGCCGCCTGCCCGCTCGCCGGGCCGGACCGGGCCGAACTCGACCTCTGGTACGTAGAGCACCGCTCGGTCCGGCTGGACCTGCGGATCCTCGGCCTCACCGTCCTCGCCGCGCTTCGGCCCTACGGCTCCCGTAGGCCCGCTCGGTAGGCTGCGCCGCATGGCCATTCCCCCCTTCCTCCTCGAACTCCGCTCCGTCGTGGGCACCCGTCCGCTCTGGCTGAGCGCCGTCGCCGCCGTGGTGCTGGACGACCAGGGCCGGGTGCTGCTCGCCCGCCGGGCCGACGACGGGCGGTGGGCGTCGGTCGGCGGCATCCTCGACCCGGGAGAGCAGCCCGCCGACGGTGTGGTGCGCGAGTGCCTGGAGGAGACCGGGGTGGAGGTCGTGCCCGAGCTGCTCGCCGCCGTCACCGTCACGCCGCCGATCACCTACCCCAGCGGCGACGTGACGCAGTACCTGGAGCTGATCTTCCGCTGCCGGGCTGTCGGCGGCGAGGCCCGGGTGAACGACGACGAGTCGCTGGAGGTCGGCTGGTTCGCGCTGGACGCGCTGCCGCCGATGATCGACTCCGAGCACTTCCGGATCCGCCACGCGCTCGAGTGCCAGGGTCCGGCGGTGTTCACCCTGGACGGCCGGGAGCACCCCCGGGAACGGCTCGGCTAGATCGGCCGGACAGGGCCTCGCTAGGAAGGGCTCAGCCCTTCTGCTGCCGGTAGGCCTCCTCCGCCGCGTCCAGCACCGCGGCGAGGTCCCCGCCCGCGGTGGCGGTCGCGGTGGCGGCGACCGCGCCCTCCACGAACGGCGCGTTCGCGAACCGGACCGGGAACGGCAGCCCGTGCTCGTCGGCCTCCGACAGCAGCGCCCGGACGGTGGTGACGGCGCCGCCCAGGTCCGCGAGCACCACCACGCCGTGGCCCTGGTCGACCCGCCGGGTGGCGGCGGCCACCAGCACGGCGCTGATGCCCGGCCCGTCGGTCGGGTCGCCACCGGTCGAGGCGACCGGCGCGGGGGAGTCGGATCCGGTCAGCGTGAGCGCCAGCGAGCGTACGGCGGTGGCCAGTTCCTGGCTGTGCGAGACCAGGACGATCCCGACCCGGCCGTGCGCCGCGGGCCGCGCCGGGGTCGGCCGGGGCAGCGGGGTGGCCGAGGGCGGGGTGCGGGGAGCCGGCGGGTGGGCCGAGGGGGCGTCGGAGATGGGGATGACGTCGGCGCGGGTGCCGTCCCGGCGGCTCATCGGCTGCTCCCTGGGGCGAGTTCATGGGCGGGTGTCGGGCGGGGTGTCGGGCGGGCAGTGCGGCGGATCCTGGGCGGACTGTGGGCGGGCCGCCGAAGTCATGGGCGGCGCAAGGGCTTTGCGCGGGCTTCCCGCGGCGGATCCACGGGCCGCTCGCGGCGGGTGCACGGGCTTCCTGCGGGGTGTCCGGGCCCGTCCGGCCCACCCGGGCACCCACGAGTCCTGGCAGCACTCTGGCAGCTGCCCGCCGCCCCGCCGGTCGGGACACGCCCCACCGCGCCCCGAGCGCTTCTCCGGCGGCGCTCCTCCCGGCCGGGGGAGTCCTGGTCAACCCGCTGACCGGGCCGGGGAGGTGTGGCTAGGCTGGCCGTGGAAACCCGTCGGGAGGAGATCGGTCAGTGGCAGTCAACAGCGGGACGGACACCGGGGCGGTCGGCGTCGAGCCGGAGCTCGCGCGGAACGGGAAGCCGAAGGTGGACTTCACCGGGGCCGAGTGGCTGTGCAGCAGCCAGGGTGTCGGGGACGTCCAGATCGCGTTCGTGGACGGGTACATCGGGATGCGGGACGGCCGTCAGGAGGACGGGCCGGTCCTGGTCTTCACCCCGGCCGAGTGGCGGGCCTTCGTGCTCGGCGCCCGGGACGGCGAGTTCGACCTCACCTGAGCACCCGAGCGCCGTCCGGAAGCACCTGCGGAGCGGCCCGAGCTGCGGCGAGCCGACAGCGTCGGGACCGCTCCGCAGGTGCTTCCGGAGGCGGGGCCGACGCCGATTCCGGCACCGAACATCACAACTGATGATCTATTGAGCGTGCCACGTCAGAATTTCTGTTGACTGTTAGACAAACGCAGCTCAGAGTATGAGCACAGGCAGACGCCGTGCCCACCGCCCCCACGCGGCCAGACACGGCGCCTGCTGTGCGGCCCGGCATTTGCCAGGCCTACCTCCCAGTCATCCCCTGCGCACCGGGGTGCGTCGGCCGGTCCCGGCCCACAAGGGGCCGGCAGTCGCCGGGAGGCTGGCGCCGACGCCGAGAGCGACTCGGACGACGGCACCGTTTGCTCGGGACCCGCACGCCCCCACGCGGCGGTGTCCCGAGCAGATCCACGGGAGCGACGGGCCGGGGCCCCGCGGATCTGGCTCTTGTTGCACGGAACTGCAATGGAACTGTTGGCTTGTGTGTCGTGCTGTGCGCGATGACGAAGCTGGGTGCTCGGCAGTTCGGCACGACAAGTGCACGGTGAGGGAAACGCGTGTAGGGCCGCGTTGCGACATGCCGTCCCCCCGGAGGGTGAAACCCAGAACGGCTGTCGTGCTGAACCGAACGTAGCCCGGACGGTTGCTCAGAGTCAACATTGGTCTCTGAGCGTCGACCTCCCGCCCGTCCCCCGTCGGTGTCCCACCCGCCTCGCGAGTGTGGTGTGCCGGACACGTACGATGTTCCCATGTCTTTTCTCCGCCGTCGCTCCGGACAGCCCGCCGGCCCGGACTTCGACGTGCTCGCGATGGACCCGGGCGACTGGCCCGGCGACTTCGGTGCGGCCATGATGACCGGCCCGGACGGCTCCTGCCAGGGGATTTTCCTGCGCTACGACCTGTTCGGCGGCAGAGGCCCGGCGATGTTCATCGGCAACCTCCCCGAGGGCTCGCCCGCCCGGGAGACCGGTGACGACGTGCCCTTCGAGGTGCGCCAGCTGCTCGCGGCGCTGGAGAACGACGAGCCGGTCGAGTTCGTCTCGGCCGAGGACTTCCCGGTCATGCTCGGGGACGACCTGCTGATCGTGAAGAAGGTCAAGACCAGCGAGGAACGCGTGTTCTGCGCCCAGTTCGGCCGCAGCGACGGCGTCCTGGTCACCATCGCGTCCTGGGACCGACCGATTTCGGACGACCTGTATCAGCTGCTGAAGCCGCTTCCGGCCGACATGTTCCAGCAGGGCTGACCGGACCCACTCGGGGTGCGGACACTGCTTGACGGTATCGATCACCGGTTCGTACAGTCGCGAACATGCCGTGCCGTCTCCCGCTGTTGACCCGTCGCAGGCATCTGGACCTGTGCCGGACCGCCAGCGCGGTGTGTCCGGGCCACTGAGGGGGGATCTCGCCCCCGTGGCGGCGGGCGGCCGACCGGACCGGGTCGGCGCCGAACCCGGGGGAGGGCCGTGGGCCGGCCTCCGGGGCCGCCGGCCGGTTCCGCCCGCCCCCGCGGCGTGCGTCCACACCCGCTGAGCCCATGCTGCCGCCCGGAGGCACCAGCACCATGACGACCATCGCCGCAAACGATCGTTCACCGAATGATCGTCCTCGAACCGAAGCGACGGATTCCGGCCATCCCGCGCCGACCGCCCCGCTCGCGCGCCCGACGGCCCCCGTACGGCCCACGCGGCCCGCGGCGCCCACCCCTCCCGCGGCGCCGGTGACACCCGTGCCGCCAGTGCCCGAACGCCCGGCGGTCGAGGCCGCCCTGGCCGGTCTGCCCCGGGTGGTCGACCTGCTCGCCGCCCGCGCCGAGGAGCACGACCGCGACGCGACCTTCCCCTACCAGGGCATCGAGGCCGTCCACGAGGCCGGGCTGCTCACCCTGACCGTCTCCCAGCGCTACGGCGGACCGGGCGGCACCCTCGCCGACACTGTCCGGGTGCTGGCCCAACTCGGCCGCGGGGACGCCTCGGTGGCCGTGGTCACCGCCTTCACCCTGCTCCAGCACGCCGAACAGGCCCGCCGCGTCGGCTGGCCGACGGCCGGCTACCGCCGGCTGCTCACCGAGTCCCGGCGCGGGCCGGCGCTGGTCAACACGCTGCGGACGGAGCCCGGTGGCGGACCGGACGACCTGCCCGGGACGGTGGCCCGGCGGGACGACGAGGGCTGGCTGCTCACCGGCCGGAAGACGTACTGCACCGGCGCCGAGGCGCTGGCCTGGATGGCCGTCACCGCGCGGACCGACGAACCCGAGCCCCGGATCGGGACGTTCCTGGTCCGCGGCGAGAGCGAGGGCCTGGAGATCGACCCGACCTGGGACCAGCTCGGCCTGCGGGCCAGCGCCAGCCACGACGTCGTGCTCGACGCGGTGCGGGTCCCGCTCGAACTCGGCCTCGGGCTCCGCACACCCGGCCAGGCGGACGCCGCGGAGGCCGGACTCGCCCGCGCATGGCAGGACCTGGCCCTCGCCGCGGTGGCGGTCGGGGTCGCCCGGGCCGCTGAGGCCTGGCTGGTCCGCTTCCTGAACCAGCGAACCCCGGCCAATCTGACCGAGCCGCTCGGCACCCTGCCGCGCTACCGCTGCGCCCTCGGCGAGATCGACGCCCAACTGATCGGCGCCGAGGAACTGCTGCACGGCCTGGCGCCCCGGGTGGACCGGGGCGAGCCGGACGCCGTGGCCCGGACCGGCCCGGCCCAACTGCTGGCCGTCCGGGCCGCCACCGCGGCCGTCCAGCAGGCCGTTGCGCTCACCGGCAACCCGGGGCTGAGCCGGCGTCACCCGCTGGAGCGCTACCTGCGGGACGTGCTCAGCAGCCGGGTGCACCTGGCGCCCGAGGAGAGCGTCCTGGACGCCGCCGGCCGGGCCGCCCTGGAGCGCGGCGCCCGGCCGTGAGCCGGTGGGCCGGGAGGCCCGGGGCGGGTCAGCGGGTGCCGACCGCGGCCCGGACCGCCCGGCGGGCCAGCGCGGCGTCGTCGTAGAGCCGGCGGATCATGATCCGCTGCTCCTCGCCGGCGCCCGGCACGTCGTACAGCCGGATCTCCCGCATCAGCACCAGCACCAGGTTCACCAGGAACGCGTCCCGGGCCAGCGTGCCGCCGCTCTGGGCGAGTTGGCTGATCTGGCGACGGGCGGCGGTGTCGCCGGAGAGCACGCTCCACAGCACCGCCAGGTCGTAGCCCGGCAGGTACCAGCCGGCCTGCTCCCAGTCCACCAGCACCGGGCCGGAGGGCGCCAGCAGCATGTTGCTGAGCAGGGCGTCGCCGTGGCACAGCTGCAGCGGGGTGGTGCCCAGGCCGTGCAGCAGGCCGCGCAGGTCGCCGGCGTCCCGGTCGGTGAGCTGGCCCACCGAGTGGTAGCGGGCGATCTCCAACTGGTAGTCCAGGCGCGGCTGGAAGACGTCGCTCGGCGGCCGCCAGAGGTTCAGCGTCCGGACGGCGTTGAGCAGCGCCCGCACCTCGCCCGGGGTGGGCGCGTTGACCGGGTGGCGCTCCCGGGCGGCGGGGCGGCCGGGGACGCGCTCCATGACGAGCACGCAGCGGTCGTGGTCGGCCGCGACCAGCCGGGGCAGCCGCACCGGCGGGCGGTGCCGTACGAACGCCCGGTAGACCGAGACCTCGTGGTGGAAGTCGGCCACCAGCTGCTCGAAGTACTCACTCCGCACCGCCTGCGGCGCCAGGCACTTGGCGACCACCGGTGCCCGCCCGATGGTGCCCGCCACCAGGATGTGGCGGCTGCCCTCGCGCAGGACCTGGCGCGGGGTGAACGCCGGACATATCCGCGCGACGCTCCCCAGGGCGGCCCGTACCGCCGGGGTCTGCAGTGCCGACGGGTCGATCCGCTCCGGCCCGACCGGCTGGCCGGGCCGCCGGGCGCGCAGCACCTGGCCGTCGGCCTGCCGGGCCAGCGGGAGGCGGTGGCCGGCCGGCGGGAGGGTCTGCGGGGCGGCCTCAGGGGCGCGCAGCCCCAGCGCCGTGCGGCCGGACGGCACCCGGGCGTCGGCGGACCGGCCCTCGGTCCCGCGCGGAGCCACCGGCCGGCTCGCCGGGGGCAGCTGCTTGGGCCCCGGACGGCCGGCGGCCGCGTTGGGGGGGCGCAGCGCGGTCCGGTTCGCGGTCGGCGTGGGGGTCGTCGCTGAGGAGTACATGGGCTGAGGGGGGTCCCTTCCGGTCCGTCTGCGGGTTCGCCCCGCGGGGGCGGGGAGGGCTGGTGCCGTGTGCTTCCTGGCGTGACGGCGGCCCTGGTTCGGTCGGTGGGTGGTGCGCGGGCGCCGGGCACGGACGCGGGGCCGGAACCCCTGCTCGGCGGTGCTCCGGCCGTCCGCACCCTGGGGAATGCGGTCGACCGGGCTGCCGTGGCCGTGCCCGGCGCCCCCGCGCCACCCGGCCGCGCCACCCCCTCGGGTGAAGACCGGGAGCGCCCCGTGCCACGGTCGGGGGAGTGCCCCGACGCTGGTGGGACGCCGCCCGACCCGAGGGGCGAGGTGGCGCATCCCTACAACACACCCGTCGGGCACTGGCTTTGTAGTCTGGCGGGCCCTGGCGAACGGTGGCGAATGCTCGCCTGGCACTTGCCCGAGCCTCTAGCCTCGGAGGTGCCGAGGAACCTGGGGGCTTCATTTGAGCAGGGAACCCAACACCCGACTCGCCGATCTGTTCGTCCTGACCGGATGGTCCAAGGGCGAACTGGCCCGGCTGGTCAACCGTCGGGGTGCCGCGCTGGGGCAGCAGCAGCTGTCCACCGACACGTCGAGGGTACGGCGGTGGATCGAGCAGGGGGAGATCCCGCGCGATCCGGTGCCGAGGGTGCTGGCAGCCGTGTTCACGGAGCGGCTCGGACGTGTCGTCACCACTGAGGACCTCGGTCTGGAACGACACCGGCCCACCAGGTCCGGAGCGGAGCCGTCCGCAGCAGTCCCGTGGTCGCCGGATCGAACAGCCGCGGTCCTCACCGAGTTCACGGGAATGGACCTCATGCTGAACCGACGTGGATTGGTGGGCGCCGGAGCCGCGCTCACGGCCGGGGCGGTCGTCGCCGACTCGCTGAAGGGCTGGTTGGGCGGGGACGCGGTCGCGTACGCGGCCTCGGTGCCCGGACCGCGCCAGCTGGTCACCGGGAGCGCCGCGCGCCCGGTGGTCGACGTGTACGACGCGGGCCCGGTGGGGCTCGACGAGGTGGAGTCGCTGGAGCGCTCGGTGCAGGTGTTCCGGGCCTGGGACGCGGCCCGCGGCGGCGGGCTGCAGCGCAAGGCGGTGGTCGGCCAACTCAACGAGGTCGGCGGACTGTTGACGCACCGCCACGCGCCGTCGGTGGAGCAGCGGTTGTGGCTGGTCGCGGCAGACCTGTCGGTGCTGGCCGGCTGGATGTCGCACGACGTGGGCCTGGAGCCCACCGCCCAGAAGTACTTCATGATGGCGGCCGAGGCGGCCAAGGAGGCCGGCGACCGCCCGCGGGCCGGGGAGGCGATCTCCCGGGCCGCCCGGCAGATGGTGCACCTGGGCCGGGCCGACGAGGCGATCGAGCTGATGTCGGCGGCCAAGGCGGGCGGCGGCCTGCTGCTGCCCAGAACGCGGGCGATGTTCAACACGGTGGAGGCCTGGGCGCGCGCCTCGATCGGGCACTCCCAGGACACCTACCGGCTGCTCGGCGAGGCGGAGGAGCTGTTCACCGAGGACGCGCCGGAGCCGCCGCCGTCCTGGATGCAGGTCTTCGACGAGGCCGAACTGCGCGGCATGCAGGCCCTGGTGCTGCGCACGCTGGCCGAGCACGACCCGGCGGCGGCCCCGCAGGCGCGGCGGCACGCGGAGCGGGTGATCGCCCTCCGGGAGGGGACCGGGCAACTGCGCTCGGCGCTGTTCGACCGGATCACCCTGGCCTCGGTGCACTGGATCACCGGGGAGCCGGACGCGGCGGAGTTCCAGGCCAAGATGGTGATGAACCTGATCGGCCAGAACTCCTCGCACCGGACCTGGGACCGGCTGCGCGAGATGTACCGGCTGACCGCCCGCTACCGGGGGCTGCCGGTGGTGGACGAGCTGCGGGCGGAGCTCGGCCGGGAGCTGCGGGCGGCGGATGCCAAGAACCGGCCGCGGCCGTCGTGATACGGGCGGTCGGTCCGGAGACGGTCGGTCCGGAGACGGTCGGTCCGGAGACGGCCGGGAAGCAGTCGGCCGGGCGGTTCCCGGTCGGTGGAACGCGGATGGGGATCCGGGTTCAGGCCCGCCGGAGCAGCATGCGCAGCGCGGTGACGGTCCCGTCCGTGCCGAGCACGGGTTCGCCCGCGCACTCGACGTCGTCGTGCCGTCCGCAGGGGCGGCGGATCCGCAGGGTGCCGGCGGCCGGGCGGCCGTGCACCAGGGCGTCGGTCATCATCCGGCGCAGCAGCGGCCGGTCCGCCTCGGGGAGGCGGTCGGGCAGCCGGTCGAGGCTGAGCGGGCCGTGGTCCGGGTCGCAGCCGAGGAGGAGGTAGGTCTCGGCGTCCCAGCGGACGCCGTCGGTCAGCAGGTCCCACTCGGCCGAGCCGACGAGTCCGTCCCCGGCCGTGCCGTCGGTGTCTCCGTTGCCGAGGTAGGGGCCGGACGGTTCCTGCGCCGTGCCGTCCACTCTGCCGTCCGTTCCGCGGTCGGAGCCGTCCGCGGCGCCGTCGCCCGCTGCGCCGCGGGTGCGGGCCGCCCTGCCCGTGGGGCCTGCGGCGCGGTCCGTGCCGGAGCCGTCCGCGCCCGCCGGGACGCCGTCCACCGTGGCGGTGTCCGGCGGGCGGGCGGTGCCTAAGGACATGTTCATGACGGGTCCATCGCTGAGTGTGGCCCGCCGTGTGCGGGGCGTCGGGGTGGTGAGAAGACTGTCGCACAGCGTTCTCGCCGGTGTGGGCGATTTGGACAGAACGCAGGCAAAATTCCCCTGGCATATGCCACTGTGGCAGCCGCCTTCGTCGCCCTGTGTGCGGAAGCGGGTCCGAGGCGGTAACCTTCGGTGATTCCGGCGCCCGGGCGCCCACCGCAGTACCGACCAGAGACCCCGGCGACGGAAATCCCGTTGCCACTACGACCGCCGCAACGGATGCTGACCTCATGTTCGAGCCAGTGATAGCACCTAGTGCCAGCCTCCTAGGCCTCCTTCAGCGAGGCCGTGGTGACGGGCAGCTCCACGCGCTGGCCGCCGACCGTGCCGAGGCCATCGCCGCGCTGGAGGAATGCGTCACCAGGGATCCGCGGGCCGACTGGCAGGTCGAGAGCCGCTCCCTCTACTACGCCCGCCTCTACATGGAGCTGGAGGCCTCCCTCGACGGCATCGAGGACCACCTCCACTCCGCCGAGGACCTCGTCAGCGATGACGAGAACCGCACCGGCCTCGCCCTCTCCGTCCTGGGACACCTCGCCGCGTACGGCCGGCGCGACGCGCTGCTGATGCTGCGCGAGTACGCCGCCACCGGCGCCAACTGGGCCTGGGCCCTGGACGAACTCGCCCTGCGCGACGACGACCGCGGCCTGCTGCTGCTCGGCACCGCCGTGCTGGACCGCTTCGCACCGGGCCCCGAGGGCGACGCCGAGCTGCGTGAGTTCATCCGCAACGCCTACGAGCCCAGGCCCTGGCGGCTCTGGGCGGCCTACCACCCGAGGGTGGCCGCGGCCAGCGAGCAGTCCCCCTTCGACCTGTGGCAGCGCCAGCTCAACCGCGGCGGCGTCACCCCCGGCTGGTCCACCGCCGACGTGCTGGCCTGGGCCGACCAGGGCAGTCTGGGCGACCTCGGCGCCGCCGCCTTCCTGGGCCGGCCCGAGCCGGTGCGCGCCGACGAGGACCGCTCAGGCCCCGACGCCGTGGACCGCCGCGCCGCCGCGGCCGCCCGCTGTCTGACCGCCGTGGTCCGGCCCGAGGACCGTCCGGCCCTGCTGGAGGCGGCCCGCGACGGCCTGCCCGGCGCCCGGCGGGCCGCCCTGCGCTACCTGGTGGACCAGCGCGACCCGGCCGCCATCGAGCTGATCGAGGCCGCCGCAGCTGACGTGGACGACCGGATCGTCCGGGCAGCTCTGGAGCTGCTCGGACGGATGCGCGGCCCCGAGGTGCTGGCGCAGGCCCGCCGCTGGGCCGACCCGGCCAGCGGGGGAGCCGACAGCGCGCTCGGCGAGACCGCGGTGCGGCTGCTCGCCGACGCCGGGGAGCCGGCCGACGCGCCGCTGGTGGTCGCCGGACTGCGCCGCTGGATCTCGGTGCGCGGGGTCAGCGGTACGGGGCTGGGATCGCTGGTCGACGGTGCGGGGCGGCTGGCCGCCGCCGACGCCGTCCCGGTCCTGCGCCACATCTACGGCGAGGCCGGCTCCTCCGAACTGCGCGGCCGCGCCGCCCGGGCGCTCGCCGCCACCGATGTGCACTTCCCCGAGGGGCCCGCCGTCGAGTGCCTCTGGGACTGCGAGGAGTCCACGCGCGAGCTCGCCGCGCGCCATGTCGCCACCACCGGCGACGCGCGTGTGCTGGAGCGGCTGCGAAGGCTCGCCGCGGACCCGGCCGAGGAGGCCGAGGTCCATGCCGCCGTACGCGGCCGACTGACCGCCGCCCGGGAGTTCGGGCGCTAGGGCGTCGGTCGCCAATGGGCTGCATTGGGCTCCGCCCCCGGTCTCCGGCCGGGAGGTGCCCCCACCTCCGCCTTGCGATGCACGCACCCCAATGCCGCCCGCCCGCCCTCGGGCGGACGACGGGAGTTTGAAGACAGGCCTTGGACGGACCCGACGTTCGGTGGGCCGGGACACCTCGACGGTGTCCCGGCCCACTGCTTTGCGTCGGTGCCCGCTGCGTTCGGCTTTCGGTCGAGGAGTCGGTGGAACGCGGTTCTACTTGACCGGGCCCGCGTCCGGGGCCAGCACGCCGCCCGCCACCAGACCGATGATCAGCACGCCGAGCAGCACCCGGTACACCACGAACGGGAGGAAACTGTTGTTCGAGATGTACTTGAGGAACCACGCGATCGCCGCGTAGCCGACCGCGAAGGCGATCAGGGTGGCCAGGATCGTCGGCCCCCAGGCCGGGGCCGGGCCCTCGCCGATCTTGAACAGTTCCAGCGTCCCCGAGGCGAGCACCGCCGGGATCGCGAGCAGGAACGAGTACCGGGCAGCCGCCTCCCGGCTGTAGCCGAGCAGCAGGCCCGCGCTGATCGTGCCGCCGGAGCGGGAGACGCCCGGGATCAGCGCCAGCGCCTGGGCGAAGCCGTAGGCGGCCGCGTGCGGCAGGGTCAGGTCGGTGATCGGACGGGCGTGGCGGACGGCCCGGGTGCGGTCGGCGAGGGCCAGCACCAGGCCGAAGACGATCAGCGTGGTGCCGATGATCCGCAGATCGCGCAGATGGGTCTCGATGGAGTCCTGGAACAGCTTGCCGAGGATGCCGATCGGCAGGGTGCCGATGATCACGAACCAGCCCGTCCGGGCGTCCGGATCGGAGCGCAGCGCCGGGCGGAACAGCGACAGCACCCAGGTCCGGACGATCGAGGCGATGTCCCGGCGGAAGTAGATCAGCACCGCGGTCTCGGTGCCGAGCTGGGTGACGGCGGTGAACGCCGCCCCCGGGTCGTCCCAGCCCAACAGGGCGGAGAACACCCGCAGATGGGCGCTGGAGGAGACGGGCAGGAACTCGGTGAGCCCCTGGATCAGGCCGAGAACGGCCCCGTGGAACCAGTCGATCACCGAACACCCGCCAGGGGTATCAGGCGGGTGTGGTGCTGGTGCGGCATGGGCGGGTCCTTGCGGGTCGGAGCGGGCGTGCGGACGACCGCGACCCGCGCGGCCCGCGGCCGCGCACGGGCCCGGCGCGCGGCCGATGGTACGGGGTGGAGGTGACAACTCTTTGTTCGCCCTTTAGCCGTGCTTTGCGCACCTGGGCCGTCCCGTCCCGCGCGGACCGGTGCTAGTCGGCCGGCCGGGCCCGGACCCAGGTGCGATCCTCCGTGAGGTACTCCTCGACCCGCAGGCCGGCTTCTGCCAGCGCCTGTTCGAAGGCCGCCGCGGTGAGCGGACGGGACAGGAAGGTCTGGGTCCAGATGCCGTCCGGGAAGACGTACTCGGCGTGGACCGAATTCACCCCGGTACCGACCGGTGTCGCGGACAGGATCCGGGCCACCCCCTCCGTCCCGGCGATCCGGCTCTCCCGCGGCACGTTGCGGTGCCAGTCCTCCCCCTCGCGCTGCACCAGCACGCAGCCGTCCTCGGCGACGTGGCGGCGGCAGGTCTCCAGCAGGCCCTGGCGGACCGCCGGGTCGCCGGCGTGCACCAGGAAGGAGGCGAGCATGACGACGTCGAAGCGCTCGCCGAGGTCCAGCCGCTCGATCGGGCTGCACACCGTGCGGACGTCCGACCGGACCCGGGCCAGCATCTCGGCGGACTCGTCCACGGCCGTCACGGCGAAGCCGCGCTCGACCAGCGGGTGGGTCATCCGGCCGACGCCGCAGCCCAGTTCGAGGATGCGGGCGCCCGGCGGCACCGCGGCCTCGATCACGTCCGGTGCGTCGCCCACCGGGAGGCGGGTCCACACCTCGACCGCGCAGCCGTCCGGGGTGATCGCGCCGGTGCCCGTTCCGTCGTAGCCCTCGCGTCGCTCGTCACTCATGTGCGTGTCGTTGCCCATGGGCCTCATCGGAGCACGGGCCCGGCGGGGA
This sequence comes from Kitasatospora sp. NPDC036934, assembly GCF_055608425.1. Classification (NCBI taxonomy): domain Bacteria; kingdom Bacillati; phylum Actinomycetota; class Actinomycetes; order Kitasatosporales; family Streptomycetaceae; genus Kitasatospora; species Kitasatospora sp. NPDC036934. Next base: position 51,174 of record NZ_JBVJQR010000031.1, read on the forward strand.
GGGAAGGGAGAGCGGACGGCTTTCGGTCAGCCGCCGGACGGTCCGTCAGTCGCCCTGCGGGCCCTCCAGTTCGGCCAGGGCGGCGCGCAGCCAGGTGAGTTCGGCCTCGGTCGTGGCGCGGGCGGTCAGCAGCAGGCCGCGCCGGAACGGGTCGGTGAACTCCTCGGCGCTGCGCGGGCGGTCGTCCTCGTAGAAGAAGCTGGCGGGCTCGGTGAGGAAGTCCAGCCGGCGGCGGAGCACGGCGGCCTGGGCGGCCGGGTCGTCGAGGTGGCGCAGGAAGGAGACCACCGTGGTCCAGCGGTTGCCGTCGCTGATGTCCAGCGGTTCGGGCTCGCGCAGCCGTTCGAGCAGGGCGGTGCGGCCGGCCGCGGTGAGGTGCAGGGTGTGCCGGGGCGCGGCGGCGCTGCCGGGCTCGGTCTCGCGGACCAGTAGGCCGTCGGCCTCCAGGCGCTTGATCGCGGGGTAGAGCGAGCCGTCGCTGATCGGGCGGATGTGGCCGGTGAGGGCGGCGAGGTGGCGGCGCAGCTGGTAGCCGTGCAGCGGCCGGTCGTACAGGAACCCGAGGATCGCGAGTTTCAGCATGGGCTCACTCTTCCAGCTCTTCCGGACCCGTGTCCCGGGGCATCGGTATATCGGTTCCGTTATACCTCGAAGGCGATGTATGGTCTGGCCTCGACAGCTTCCCACCGACACAGGAGCGTGTGCGCGTGCGCGAGACCCCCGTCACCCCGAACGGCGACCGGATCCGCTGGGTCGAGCTGCCCGGCGCCGAACCCGCCAGGCTCTACCTCCACGGGCTCGGCGCGAGTTCGCCCGTCTACTTCGCGGCCGCCGCCGCCCACCCGCTGCTCGGCGGGCACCGCTCGCTGCTGCTCGACTTCCTCGGCTTCGGGATCAGCGACCGCCCCGCCGACTTCGCGTACACCCTGGAGGCGCACGCCGACACGGTCGCCGCCGCCGTCGCCGCGGCCGGCCCGGAGCGGGTCGAGGTGGTCGCCCACAGCATGGGCGGCGCGATCGCGATCGTCCTGGCGCACCGGCACCCCGGGCTGGTCGCGCGGCTGGTCCTGGTCGACGCCAACCTCGACCCCATCGCGCCCGACCGCGAGCGGATCGGCAGCAGCGGGATCGCGACCTACTCCGAGGCGGAGTTCCTGGCGGGTGGGCGGGCCGAGGTCGCCGAGCGGGTCGGCCCGTTCTGGTGGTCCACCATGCGGCTGGCCGGCCCGGAGGCCCTGCACCGCAGCGCCGTGCACCTCGCCCGGGGGAGCGAACCGACCATGCGCGAACTGCTGCTCGGGCTGGACCTGCCGCGCACCTTCCTCCACCCGGAGGCGGACGCGCCCGCCGGTGCCGACGGGCTGCGCGCGGCGGGGGTACGGGTGGTGGAGGTGCCGGACTGCGGGCACAACATCATGCTGGACAACCCGGACGGCTTCGCGGCGGCGGCCGCCGCGGCGCTGGGCGCGGGCTGAGGAACGGCTGCTGCACCGGGACTTCCACCTGGGACCTCCACCACGGCGACGTCCTCGCCCCGCTGCCCGGCAGCGGCTACGCCCGTTCCGCGGTGAACCGCACCCGCGCCCCCGGCGCCAGCAGCGCCGCCGGTTCGCGGGCCGGGTCCCAGAGGGCCAGTGCCGTCCGCCCGATCAGCTGCCAGCCGCCGGGGGAGGGGCTCGGGTAGACGCCGGTGTACCGCCCGGCCAGGGCGACCGAGCCGGTCGGGACGGCGCTGCGCGGGGTGGCCCGGCGCGGCACCTCGTAGCGCGGCGGCAGCCCGGTGAGGTAGCCGAAGCCGGGTGCGAAGCCGCAGAAGGCGACCACGTACTCGGGCTCGGTGTGGATCCGTACGGCGGCCTCCGCGGAGACGCCCCAGAGCGCGGCGACCTCCGCCAGGTCGGCGCCGTCGTAGACGGTGGGGACCTCCAGCAGCGGCCCGCTCGCCGCGGTGGCCGCCCCCGGACTGGCGGTGCGCAGCAGCGCCGCCAGCGCGGGGGCGTCCGCGACGCCGTCCAGCAGCACGGTGCGGGCGGCGGGGACGACTTCGTCGACCCCGCCCAGTTCCCCGGCGGCCTGCCGCTCGCGCAGCCACCCGTACAGCGCGGCGACCTCGGCCGTGCCCGGCAGCTCGACCAGCAGCGCCCGCTCGCCCACCCGCCGCACCCGGCGGCCGGGGCCCCCGTCCGCCGTCATGTGAAGGCCTCGACCCGGACGCCGGCCGAGGCCAGGGCGCCGCGGATCCGCCAGGCGAGCTGGGCGGCGCCGGGGGTGTCGCCGTGGACGCAGAGCGAGCGGGCCTCGACGGCGATCCGGTCGCCGCCGACGGCCTCCACGGTGCCGTCCCGGGCGATGCCGACCGCGCGGGTGATCACCGACCCGGGGTCGTGCACCACCGCGTCGGGCTCGCGGCGCGGGACGAGGGTGCCGGCCCATGTGTACGCGCGGTCGGCGAAGGCCTCGGTGACCACCGGCAGGCCGACGCCCTCGGCGACGGCGAGCAACCGGGAGCCGGGCAGTCCGAGGACGGGCAGCGGCCCGTCGCAGACGGCGCCCGCCCGCAGCACGCCGGCCACCACGGCCTCGGCCTGCTCGGAGTCGGTGACCACCCGGTTGTAGAGGGCGCCGTGCGGCTTGACGTAGGAGACCCGGGAGCCGGCCGCGCGGGCGAAGACCTGGAGGGCGCCGATCTGGTAGGCGATCTCGTCGGCCAGTTCCTCTGGCGGGACGTCCATCGCGCGGCGGCCGAAGCCCGCCAGGTCGCGGTAGGAGACCTGGGCGCCGATCCGGACGCCGCGTTCGGCGGCCAGTGCGCAGACCCGGCGCATCGTCGACGGGTCCCCGGCGTGGAAGCCACAGGCGACGTTCGCGCTGGTCACCACGGACAGCAGGGCCTCGTCGTCGGTCAAGGTCCACCGCCCGAACCCCTCACCGAGGTCCGCATTGAGATCGATCACCGCATCGGCCACGCCCGTCCGCCTCCCAGCAGCTGTTGAGCCAGATGGTAGGGCCTGGCGAGGAAGCCCGTCGGCCGTGACCCGGACGGCCGACGGGCCCACCGGCGCGGGTGCGAAGCCCACACGCCCCGGGGCGGCGCCCAGGAGCGCCGACTCAGTTCGCGGCAAGGCGTTCCTGGAAGGAACGTTCCAGCGGACGCAGTGCCCGCAGCACGATCAGCAGCGGAATGACGCCGAAGACACCGAACGACATGTCGATGAATCGCCAGACCAGCGGGATCCCGCGCAGCGGCCCGCAGATCAGCGCCAGCGGGATCACCGCGCCGCAGGCGAGCACCGCCCAGCGGATCACCCAGATGTTGCGGACCGGGTCCTTGAGCGGTCCCCAGAAGGCGGCGCCGATCACCAGGTGGGCGAAGGCCAGCCAGTCGGTGCCGTAGGCCAGGAACGGGTAGTTCCGGTTGGTCTCGGCGATGCCGGTGTGGACCCGCACGAACCAGGCGGTGACGGCCGGGACGTGGTCGGTCAGCGGGGCGGCCGGGCCCGCGGCGAACTCGGCCAGCCAGCGGGTCTCGGTCTCCAGCGGGAAGGCGGTCAGGCCGCTCAGTACCAGGCAGACCAGGAAGAACCGGAGCCAGCGCCGGGTCTTCCGGAGGGTGACCGCGGGGTCGCCGTCCATCTCGCACACCTCCAGCGCGCGCCGGGCGCGCGCATGCCGAATGTGCAGGCGGGCCTTGTCCCGTCTGCGCAGGAGCGACTCTAGACCCTGCATTTGAACGCGTTCAACATGACCCCCGGATCGGCCTCGGACACGCCGATGCCCGGGCACCTGAAGGGCCCCGGGCATCGGAGGAACAGCGGCTGCTCGGTGGAACCGGCTACGCGGTGTAGGTGTACGTCACCGGCGTGCTGGTCCCGCCCGCCGTGGTGACCGTGACGTCCACCGGCCCGGGCACGGCGCCCGCCGGAGACGTGGCCGAGCAGAAGGACGGCCCGCAGGAGACGTGCGCGGCCGGCACCCCGCCGAAGGCGACCGAGCCGTAGGTCAGGCCGGTGCCCTGGAGGTACACCTGGGTCCCGCCGGCCACCGGCCCGCTCTTGGTGGTCAGGTTGCTCACCACCGGCGCGGGCGGTGCCGGCGGCGGGTCGCCGGTGTAGTCGAAGGCGGCCGGTGCCGCCGCCGTGCCGCCCGGGGTCACCACGGTGACCGGCGCGCTGCCGGAGCCGCCGGGCGTGGTCACGGTGCAGGCGGTGTCGGTGCAGGTGCCCGCGGCCGGGACGCCGCCGACCAGCACCATGCCGCTCGACAGGTTGCTGCCGCTGACGGTCACGGCGGTGCCGCCCGCGCCCGGTCCGGTGGTGGTGTCGAGGCCGGTGACGGCCGGTGCGGCCTGGACGGTCGCCGGCAGGTAGGACCGGCTGCCGAGGTCGTACCGCGAGATGTGCCCGGTGGGGTCGGTGTCGTTCGGGTTGGCGGCCGTCACCGTGATCACGCCGGCGATCGGCACCCCGGCCGTGGTGCGGAGGTTGAGCTTCATGAACTCGCTCTTCCCGACCACCCGGGTGCCGGTGAGCACGGCCTCCAGGTGGCGGCCGTCGGGGGAGAGGGTCTCGGTGAAGGTGTAGTCGTACGGCGTGGAGTAGAACATCGCGCCGTCGGTGGTGACGCCCGGCGGCAGGTCGACGGTGAAGTGCGTCGGGCCGGTCAGGTCGGAGGTGCCGGCGGAGACCCAGCTCGCCGACATGGTGCCGGAGGTGAAGAAGCCGCCGGGGTAGTTCCCGCTCTGCGACACGGTGACGTGCTGGGCGGATGTCGACGGCGGGCCGGCCGGCGCGGCCACGGCGGCGCCGGTGCTGAGGACGGTCACGGACAGGGCGGCGGCGAAGCCCGCCATGGCGGGTCGGGTGATCATGGGACGATCATCACCGGTCGGGCGCACCGCCCTCACGGTTTTCTCGAATACCGGTTCGGGAATGGCGCGATCCCGTCGAAACCACGTTCTGAATCCGCCCCCGACACGCCACCCGGCCTGCCGTCCGGCCCGTCCGCAAGGTCCGTTTCGGTCGATGTCGGTGCGAACCTCTAATCTTGTCCACCGTGACCGTCATCGCTGACCCGCCCGCCGAGCCCGGCCTCCGCCCGGCCGCCGGCGCCGCCGTGCCCGCCCCGCGGCCCGCGCCCGGCCCCGCCGCCGACGAAGGCCTGGCCCGTCGGCTCAAGGCGCTGGCCTGCACCGCCCCGCTGCACGACCTGGACAACCGCAAGGTCAACCTGGCCGGCGAGTACGGCGGCTACGCGATGGCCGAGGTCGGCCTCGCCGCGATCGACCTGGTCACCCTGCACATGGACTTCGACACCGGGGCCGACCGCGACATAGTGCTCGCCCGGATGCTGCCCCGGGTCGCCGCCCAGGCCCCGCACCGGCACGCCCCCGAGCACGAGCGGGTCGCCCGCTGGGTGCTGGAGTCGCTGATCAACGTCGGCAGCGTGGACCGCGGCTTCCGCGCCGTCTACGGCACCTTCGGCGCCGACGGCGAGTACGTCCGCCGCGACTACGACTTCAAGCTGATCGAGGAGGTCCCCGGCCCCGACGGCGGCGTCTACCTGCGCACCACCGACGAGGCCGTCAACGTCCTGGTCGGCGCGCTGGACACCGACGTCACCTCGGCCCAGATCGCCGCCGAGGTCAAGCTGGAGGTGCTGATCCGCCGCGGCCGCCTGGCCGACGCCCAGCTCGCCGCCGAGCAGGCCCGCTACCGCACCGTCCAGTACGCCGAGACGCTGCGCCGCGCCCTCGACGCCACCCGCCGCAACGTCCGCGCGGTCGACTGGATGAAGGCCGTCCCGGACCTCATCGACGAGGCGCTGGACCACATCGCCGACCGGTACCGGCACGAGAACGCGATTCTCACCAACATCCGCAAGGCCCGCGACGAGGCCGAGGACCAGGAGCACAAGCGCCGCGCCGCCGAACTGGTCGACATCGTCAAGGACTGCATCCGCCGCCACACCCAGCTGCAGACCCGACTGCTGGAGGCCGGCCCGCTGTTCCGCGCCGAGCAGGACCGCCAGGCCTTCGCCACCCCCGGCACCCGCAGCGGCATAGACCTCTACGGGCAGCTGCTCGCCCCCGTGCTGAGGCTGCCGATAGAGCAGGCCGTCCGCCCCACCGGCGCCTTCTTCGCCCGCGGCGCCGGACTGCGCACGCCCGTCTCGGTCCGCGTCGCCGACCTGGTCGACCTGCTGCTCACCCCGCCGGTCGAGCGCGAGCACCTCGGCGCCGAACTCCCCGACCCGGACCTCGTCGCCACCCCGGACGACAGCCGCTTCTCCGAAGCCCAGCTGGAGGCCGCCCAGGAACTGCTCGACCTGCCCCCGGACGCCCCCCGCCGGCTCTCCGGCCTGCTCGCCGACGCCCGCCGACAGGACCCGGAGCTCCCGTACCTGGTCGCCCTGCTGGCCGTGCACGCGGCCAGCCCGCCGGTCGGCACCGCCTACCGCCAGGGCGAGGAGCGGCTGCTGTTCGCCGTGGACGACGGCACCCCGCTGCGCGACCGGGAGTTCGGGGGTGCCGACCTGATCGTCGGCAGCGCCCTGCTCGACGCGGTCGGCATGGCCGCCGACCGCAAGGACGCCGGCTGACCGGCCGGACACCCACGTTGACGCCCCACCAGACATTCCGTAGCAGCAACACCCCTGAGGAGCACCGCCCGTGACGACCCACCACGACACGTCCTGGGCGGCCGAGACCGAACCCGCGGCCCCCGCGCCGATCACCCCGGCCGACGTCGCCGACGCCGCCCGGCTGGTCTCCTTCGGCCTCCAGGCCAAGCTGCTGCCCGCCCGCGACGCCGAGTACGCCGAACTCGTCCGCCGCCACCGCGAGGACCCGCCGTTCGCCCGCCTCGCCGACGCCATCGCCACCGGCATGGGCCTGGTCGTCCTGGAGGTCTCGCCGCGGGCCGGCATGGCCGTCGCCGCCGCCGAGGAGTCGCTGTTCGCCGTCCGGATGGGCGACTACTCGCGCCGCGCCGCCTCCGAGAGCACCGACCGCTTCCTGCACGGACTGGCCCACCTCGCCGTCGCCGCGATGGCCTTCCCCCGCCCCGAGGACCTCGCCGACGACGGCTACCTCGGCCGGATCACCGTCAACGGCGTCGACTCCTTCGTCCGCCAGGCCTGCCGCCGCCTGGAGGAGCAGGCCGACGCCGACGGCGCCAACACCGACCCGGCCTCGGACGCCCCCGGCCTGGAGGCGGCCTGGCGGGTCTGGGCCCGGCGCACCGCCACCGGCGCCACCAAGGACGCCCGCCGGCTCTCCGGCTCCACCATCGGCATCGTGGCCAAGGCCGTGATGTTCCTGGTGGACTCCGGCTTCCTGCAGAAGGTCTCCGACGACTCCGGCGGCACCTACCGCACCACCGCCCGCTACCAGCTCCAGGTCCGCGACCTGGCCGGCAGCGCCGCGATGGCCGAACTGCTCGACCTCGGCATCGTCCCGGTCTCCGACGGCACCGCCAGCCTGTTGCCGCCGGACACCGGCGACGAGCTGGTCGCCGACGCCGGCCTGCCGTTCCACTCGCTCTGACTGATCGCTCTGATCTGATCGCTCTGACAACCCCATAAGACGCACGGAGAACCGCCGCACATGTACGAGCTCAACCGGGTCCGCCTCTACTCGATCGGACCGGCCGGCGCCCGCTACGCCGACACGGTGCTCGACCTGCGCGGTGTCGGCGAGCCCGTCGCCGACCCGGCCCCGCAGCAGATCGGCCTGTTCGGCGAGGACGCCGACGGCCCGGTCCGCCGCCCCGCCCCGGCCGGCGTGCTCTTCCTGGAGAACGGCGGTGGCAAGTCCGTCCTGCTCAAGCTGATCTTCTCGGTGATGCTCCCCGGTCACCGCAACACCCTCGGCGGCGCCAGCTCCGGCGTGCTGCGCAAGTTCCTGCTCGCCGACGACTGCGGCCACGTCGCCCTGGAGTGGCAGCACACCGTCACCGGCGAACTCATCGTGGTCGGCAAGGTCAGCGAGTGGCGCGGCCGCCAGGTCTCCTCCGACCCCCGCAAGTTCGCCGAGACCTGGTACTCCTTCCGCCCCGGCCCCGGCCTCACCCTCGACTCGCTGCCGGTCGCCGAACGGATCAGCCTGGCCGGCGACCAGAAGGCCCGCGGCCGCCGCCGCACCATGAAGGGCTTCCGCGACGCCCTCACCGAGGCCGGCAAGGCCCACCCCCACCTCGACCTGGTCTTCGAGGACGGCCACGACCGCTGGACCGAACACCTCGGCGAACTCGGCCTCGACCCCGAACTCTTCCGCTACCAGCGCGAGATGAACGCCGACGAGGGCGAGGCGGCCGGCCTCTTCGCGGTCAAGCAGGACAAGGACTTCACCGACCTGCTGCTGCGCGCCGTCACCGACACCCGGGACACCGACGGCCTGGCCGACCTCGTCCACGGCTTCGCCGCCAAGCTCGGCCTGCGCGCCGAACTCACCGCCGAACGCGACTTCACCGCCGGCTCGCTCGACCTGCTGGAACGCATCGTCGAGGCCACCGCCGCCCGCGAGACCGTCCGCGAGGCCCACCGCACCGCCGAGCGCCGCGCCCGCCGCCTCGCCCACGCCCTCACCTCCCGCGCCGCCGCCGAGCGCGACCGCGCCCAGGACCTCGCCATCGAGGTCGCCGCCGCCGCGAGCGCCGTCACCGCCGCCGAGGCCGACCGCACCCGGCACAGCCTGATCGCCGACGAACTCACCCACCGGCACGCCACCCTGAGCCTCGCTGCCGCCACCGCCGAGGCCGCCGCGCTGCGCCGCGAACTCACCGACGCCCGCACCCTGCACTCCGCCTGGCAGGCCGCCGAGGCCGTGCTGCGCCAGCGCGCCGCCGCGGACCGGGTCGCCCGGGTCGCCGTCGCCATCCGCGAGGCCGAACTCGACGCCGCCCCCGCGCTCGCCGCCCGCGCCCGCGCCGCCACCGCGCTCGCCCGCGCCCTGGAAGCCGCCGCCACGGCCGCCGAGACCCGCGCCGACACCGAGGAGCAGCGCGCGAGCGAGCTCCAGGAGGACGGCGGCAAGGCGCAGTCCGCCGCCACCGAGGCCGCCACCGCCGCCCAGAAGGCCCGCAGCGAGGCCGAACACCTCCGCCAGCGCCTCGCCGAAGTCGAGCAGGAGACCGAGGCCGCCGTCGAGGCCGGCTTCATCGACTCCGACGGCGACGTGGACCCGGCCCGCGCCGCCCTGCACGCCGCCGACGTCGAGCAGGCCGCCGCCGCGGCCCTCACCCAGGCCCGGACCACCGCCGAGGCCTGCGCCGCCCGGCTGCGCGAGGCCGCCGCCGCCACCTCCCGCGCCGAACTCGCCGCCGAACGGGCCGGCGACGCCCGCAAGGACGCCGCCCGCGCTCTCGCCGCCGAGCAGCGCACCGCCGCCCTGCTGGCCACCGAGCAGCGGCTCGCCGACCTGCTCTCCCTGACCCCCTACCAAGAGGGTGCCGAGGAGGACGCCGGCTTCCTCACCCCCGCCGTGCTCGACCGCAACGCCGAGTACCTGCGCGAACTCCTGGACGAGGCGATCGCCACCGCCGAGCGCACCCTGTTCGACCTCCGGACCGCCGCCGCCGACGACTCCCGGATCCTCGCCGCACTCGGCGACGGCGGCCTGCTGCCGCCCGGCCCCGACGTGCTGGCCACCGTCGAGTACCTCGCCGAGCACGGCATCCCCGCCCTGCCCGGCTGGCGCTACCTCGCCCAGTCCGTCGACCCGGCCGACCACGAGGCGATCCTCGCCGCCCGCCCCGAACTGGTCGACGGCGTGGTCGTCACCGACCCGGCCTCGCTGGAGCGCGCCCGGGAGGCCCTCCAGGCCGCCGCCCTGCTGCCGCGCTCCACCGTCGCGGTCGGTGCCGCCGCTTCGCTGGTCGCCCCGATCACCGACGAGCCCGCCTTCTTCCTGGTGCCGCCGAACCCGGCCATGCACGACGAGTCCGCCGCCGACGGCGAGCGCCGCGAACTGCGCGCCCGCGCCGCCGCCCGCGAGGAGCACATCCGCGAACTCGCCGGCCGCCTCGGCGCCGACCGCGCCCTCGCCGCCCGCCTCGCCTCCTGGCACGCCAGCTGCCCGCCCGGCACCCTGGCCGAACTCGCCGCCGCCGCCGAGGCCGCCCGCGAGCACGCCGAGCAGGCCGCCGCCGCCCTGGCCACCCTGCGCGCCGACCACGACGAGGCCGAGACCGACCACGCCGCCGCCGCCTCCGCCCACGAGGAGCACCGGGAGACCGCCCAGCGCGCCCGCCGCCGCGCCGACGCCCTCTCCGGCCTCGCCTTCCGGCTGCGCGAGCGCGCCACCTGGGCCCGCCGCCAGCGCGAACTGGCCGAGGACGCCGCCGAGTGCGACCGCCGCCAGGCCGTCTGCGCCGAACGGGCCCGCACCTGCGACGAAGACCGCCGCGCCGCCCAGCGCGCCGCCGACGACGCCCGCCGCACCGTCCGCGCGCTGCGCGCCGAACGTGCCGAGATCCCCGCCGCCGAGCAGGCCGACGAGCCCGCCGAGCAGAGTGCCCCCGCCGCGCTGCCCGCCCTTCGCGAGGCCTACCGGGCCGCCTCCCAGCTGTACGAGAAGGTCGGCGTCGGCGCCGACCTGCGCGCCGAACAGGCCCGCGCCGAGGGCGACGAGGCCGCCGCCGCGACCGAACTCGACCGCCTCACCAACAAGGTCCGCACCCGCGCCGAGGAACTCCTCGGCAGCCCCGACGGCGCCGACGGCCCGGCGCGCCAGGCCGCCGCCGCCCGCGCAGAGGAACTGGTCGCCACCATCGAGGCCCGCTCGGCCGCCGCCAGCGAGCAGCTCGGCCGGCTGCGCGGCGACGCCGAGCGCTCGGCTCCCGCAGACGGCGAGGCGCACACCGAGCTGCCCGACGAGCTGGTGCCCACCGACCCCGAGCACGCCCAGGTTCTGCTTCGCACCGCCACCAGCCGGCTCGCCGAGTGCCGCGAGGCCGTGGACGCCGCCCGCACCGCCCACGCCGACCTCCTGCGCACCTTCGACACCGCCCAGTCCGCCGCCGCCGACTTCGACGAACTGGCCGGCCAACTGCGCGACGGCCTGCGCGAGCAGCCGGAGGACGACGCCCAGCCGGTCGAGCCCTACCTCGGCTCGCTGCCCGAGGCCCGCAACGCCTCCACGGACGCCCGCCGCGGCCTGCGGACGGCCGTCGGCGAGCTGTCCTCGGCCGAACTCGCCGTCCGCGACGCCTCCGACGCACTGGTCCGGCACGCCAACGCCGCCCGCTACGAGGCCGTCCGCACCCCCGCGCGCCAGCAGATCCGCGAACTGCCGGCCTCCGCGCTGCCCGAGCACGCCGCCGCCTGGGCCGCCGCCTTCGCCCCCCGACTGCGGGTGCTCACCGACGAGCTGACCCAGCTGGAGAAGAACCGCGGTTCGATCGTGGACCGGCTGCGCGGACTGGTCGAGTCCTCGCTCACCACCCTGCGCGCCGCCCAGCGGCTGTCCCGGCTGCCCGAGGGCCTGGGGGAGTGGTCCGGCCAGGAGTTCCTGCGGATCCGCTTCGAGGACCCGGACCACGCCACCCTGGTCGAACGCCTCGGCGAGGTCATCGACGAGGCCACCCGCGCCGCCGTCCGGAAGAACAGCGACCTGCGCCGCGACGGCATGTCCCTGCTGCTGCGCGGTGTCGCCGCCGCGATCGGCCCCAAGGGCGTCAGCGTCGAGATCCTCAAGCCCGACGCGGTGCTGCGCGCCGAGCGGGTGAGTGTCGGCCAGATGTCCGACGTCTTCTCCGGCGGCCAGCTGCTCACCGCCGCCATCGCGCTCTACTGCACGATGGCCGCGCTGCGCGCCAACGACCGCGGCCAGTCCCAACTGCGGCACGCCGGCACGCTGTTCCTCGACAACCCGATCGGCCGCGCCAACGCCACCTATCTGCTGGAGCTCCAGCGGGCCGTGGCCGACGCACTCGGCGTCCAGCTGATCTACACCACCGGCCTGTTCGACACCACCGCGCTCGCCGAGTTCCCGCTGGTGATCCGGCTGCGCAACGACGCCGACCTGCGGGCCGGCCTCAAGTACATCTCGGTGGAGGAGCACCTGCGCCCCGGCCTGCCCGCCCCGCAGGACCCGGACGGCCCGACCATCCACGGCGAGATCACCGCCACCCGGATGTTCAAGCGCCCCCCGGAGGTTCCCGCCCAGCAGTGAAGTGACTAGCGTGATCGTCATGTTGACGATCGCGCACCTCAGCGACATCCACCTCGGCCAGGTCCACCGCCGGGACGCCGGCAAGCGGGCCCGGCGGCGGGCCGAGCAGGTGATGGCGTACCTCGACGCCCTGCCCGGCCCGCTGGACGCGGTGCTGGTCACCGGCGACCTCGCCGACCACGGCCTTCCCGAGGAGTACCGGCAGGTCGTCGAAGTGCTGGACTCGCGGCACCCGGTGCTCACCTGCCCCGGCAACCACGACGTCCGGGCGCCGTACCGTCAGGTGCTGCTCGGTGAGGAGCCGTCGACGGATCCGGTCAACCGGCTGCACCGGCTGCCCGGTGTCGACGTGCTGATGCTCGACTCCTCGATACCCGAGCAGCACGACGGCCTGCTGGCGGACGACACCCTCGACTGGCTGGACGCCCGACTCTCCTCAGGCCGCCAGGAGTTGCCCGCGCTGGTGGCGTTCCACCACCCGCCGGTCGAGCTGTACCTCCCGAGCGTCGACCGGATCCGCCAGTTCGGCGAGGCTCGCCTGGCGCAGGTGCTGCGCCGTCACCCCCGGGTGGCCGCGCTGCTCTGCGGGCACTCCCACACCCCCGCCGCGACCACCTTCGCCGGCCTGCCGGTGCTGGTCGCGCCGGGGGTGGTCTCCACCGTCACGCTGCCCTGCGAGGGCGGGCGCGGCATCAGCTTCGACCACCCGCCGATGCTCGCCTTCCACGTCCTGGACGACGCGGGCCGGCTCACCACCCACTACCGGGTCGTCCCCTAGCGGTCGACACCCCGCGCTGGTACGGCTGTTGGGGCTGCTGCTGCGGGTACTGCGGCGCCGCCCCGCCGGCCCGGGGGAACGGCCGGGCGGCCAGTGGCTCGGGTGCGACCCGGCTGCCCGCCATCGGGGAGGCGGAGTTCGGCCCGCGCAGCCGCTGGGCGGCGACCTGGCGGGAGATCAGGATCTCCAGCAGGCACCACATCGTGCCGAACACCCCGAGCCCCATCGCGAGCAGGGCGGGCGTCATCAGCCAACTGCCCGCGTACGAGGCCAGCGTCGCGACCACCACGCCCACCAGCGTGAAGGCCAGGCAGAGCACCGCCCGGACCGCGGCGGAGCGCACCTCGTCGGGCAGGCGGCGACGGCGGCGTGGCACGGACATCGGGCGACCCCCTGGCGCGAATCCGGTGGCGTACGGGAAGCGGGCGCACACGAAACACGCCCCCTTGCCCCACTCTGCCCCGCGGAACCCGGACCATGCGTCCGAATCCGTTGAATTGCCGCCAAATCATGTCATCCGGACAGGCGGCGGCGCCGGCTCACCCCAACTGGAGGTTGAGCTCCTCCAGGGCCCCCGTGACGATGGTCCGCATCGCCTGCTCGGCGTGGACGGCGTCGCCCGAGCAGATCGCGTCGGCGACCTCCCGGTGCAGTCGGATCGCGTACGGTTCCGGCTGATGGGGCATCAGATGGTACTCGGTCCGTCCGGTGAGCACCGCTCCCACGGTGTCCCCGAGGTGGGCGAACATCTCGTTCCCGGAGGCGCGCAGGACCAGGGCGTGGAAGGCGATGTCGTGCCGGAGGAAGGTGGTGAGGTCCGCCTCCCGTGCGGAGACCGTCAACTCCACTGCCAGTGAGCTGAGTTCGCGTCGATCGTCATCGGTCGCGTGGGTCGCGGCGAGGGCGGCGGCGGCCGGTTCGACGGCCATCCGGAGCGAGCCGAGCGAGCGCAGTTGGGCGGGCCGGTCGGCGCCGGCCAGGCGCCAGCGGATCACCATCGGGTCGAAGACGTCCCAGAGCGACTTCGGCTGGACGGTGATCCCGACCCGCCGCCTGGACGCCACCAGGCGCATGCCCTCCAGGACGCGCACCGCCTCCCGGACGACCGTCCGGGACACCCCGAACCGCTCCTCCAGGTCCTCCGCGCGCAGTACCGCGCCCTCGGGGATCTCCCCTGACGCGATCGCCGGCCCGAGCTCGTCGAGCACTCGACCGGGCAGCCCCTGGATCTCCATCCGCCCAGCGTAGACGCCCCGGCCCGAGGCCTCCCGGCCGCCTCCGCCGCCACGGGCGCACTGCGACCGAGCCCACACAGCAAAAGTATGACGATTTGGTTTCCGCTACTTGAATACGTCATATCTTTGAAGCGATAGTGGCGGCCTGCAACGAAGGAGCACCACCTCATGGCTCTCAACGTCGAGAACCGAGCCGTCCCGGACGTCCCCCTCACCGTCGTGGTGATGGGCGTCTCCGGTGTCGGCAAGACCACGCTGGCCCGCCTCCTGGCCGACCGCCTCGATCTCCCCTTCGCCGAGGCGGACGAGTTCCACCCGCCGGCCAACATCGCCAAGATGTCCGCCGGCATCCCGCTGGACGACCAGGACCGCGAACCCTGGCTGCGCGCCATCGGCGCCTGGCTCAGGGAGCGCGCGGAAGCCGGCACCGGCGGCGTGGTCACCTGCTCGGCGCTGAAGCACGGCTACCGCGACATCCTGCGCGCGGACGCCCCGGACGCCTTCTTCCTGCACCTCAGCGGCGGTCACCAGCTGGTCGAGGACCGGCTCTCCCACCGCTCCGGCCACTTCATGCCGACGTCGTTGCTCGGATCCCAGTACGCCACCTTGGAGGCCCTGGGCGCGGACGAGCGCGGCGCGGTCCTGGACGTGGGCCCGTCCCCCGAAGAACTCGTCGAGATGGCCGTGGCGCTGCTGCGGCCCGTCAATGGAGACCTCGCGTGAGTAGCCTTTCCCCCACCCTCCTGGCAGCCGCCCCACCGGCCCTGCCGCACACCGGCAGCAACTCCCAGCTGCTGATCGCGGTGCTGCTCAGCATCGGCGTGATCGTCCTGCTGATCACCAAGCTGAAGCTGCACCCGTTCCTCGCCCTCACGCTCGGCTCCGGCCTGCTGGCCGCCGTCGCGGGCGCCCCCTTCGACAAGCTGCTGAGCAGCTTCTCCACGGGCTTCGGCTCCACTGTGGCCAGCGTCGGCCTGCTGATCGGCCTGGGCGCGATGCTCGGCAAGCTGCTCGCGGACTCCGGCGGCGCCAACATCATCGCGGACACCGTGCTGTCCCGGACCGGCAACAAAGCGCTGCCGTGGGCGATGGCGCTGATCGCCGCCGTACTCGGCCTGCCGCTGTTCTTCGAGGTCGGCGTCGTCCTGCTGATCCCGATCGTGCTGCTGGTCGCCCGCCGCGGCAACGTGCCGCTGATGCGGGTCGGCATCCCGGCGCTGGCCGGCCTGTCGGTGCTGCACGGCCTGGTGCCCCCGCACCCGGGCCCGCTGGTCGCCATCGACGCCCTGAAGGCCGACCTCGGCATCACCCTGGCGCTCGGCCTGCTGATCGCCGTCCCGACCCTGATCGTGGCCGGTCCGCTGTTCGCCCGGGTCGCCGAGCGCTGGGTCGGCCCGCTGGCGGTCCCGGCCGCCGTCACCCCCGAGGAGAAGGCCGAGCGGGAGCACACCCCGTCCTTCGGCGCGGTCATGGCGACCATCCTGCTGCCGGTCGTGCTGATGCTCGGCAAGGCCCTGGCCGACGTGGTGATCGACGACCCGAAGGCGGTCGGCCAGCGGGTGTTCGACTTCATCGGCTCCCCGCTGATCGCCCTGCTCGCCGCGACCCTGCTCGGCATGCTGACGCTCGGCAAGGCGGCCGGCTTCGACCGGGCGCGGATCTCCGACACCGTCGGCAAGGCGCTCGGCCCGATCGCCGGCATCGTGTTCATCGTCGGCGCGGGCGGCGGCTTCAAGCAGACCCTGATCGACGTGGGCGTCGGCGACATGGTCAGCCACTGGTCCGCGGAGTGGCACATCTCCGCGCTGTTGCTGGGCTGGCTGATCGCGGTGCTGATCCGTCTGGCCACCGGCTCGGCGACGGTCGCCACCATCACCGCGGCCGGCATCGTCTCCCCGCTCGCCGCGAACATGTCCTCGACCCACGCGGCCCTGCTGGTGCTCGCGATCGGCGCCGGCTCGCTGTTCCTCTCGCACGTCAACGACGCCGGCTTCTGGCTGGTCAAGGAGTACTTCGGGATGAGCGTCGGGCAGACTCTGAAGTCCTGGTCGGTGATGGAGACGATCATCTCGGTGGTCGCGATAGCGCTGATCCTGCCGCTGAGCATGCTCATCTAGCGCACCGGCGCACCCCACCGCCGAGGGGCGGCACCCGTACCGCACGGGTGCCGCCCCTCGGCGTTCCGGTGGGCACCGGAGCGCCCGGTCGGCGCCGGATCAGGGCCCGAGCAGCCCGGACAGCACCGCCGCCGTCGCCGCCATCAGCTCCTCGGCCACCGCGCCGCCCGCCGCCGTCCGGGCCAGCAGCCCCTCACGTGCCGCCAGCATCACCGCCGCCGCCTGCCCGGCATCGGCCCCCGGGGGCACCAGCTCGGGCAGCGCCCGCTCCAGGACGTCCGCCACGGCCCGGGCCAGCGTCCGGTCGTGCGCGGCGACCTGCTCGGCCAGCGCCTCGGAGCGCGCCGCGGCCAGCCGGAACTCCAGGAACAGCAGGATCCACCCGGTCTCCGCGGGCTCGACCCGCAGCAGCGCTTCGACCAGCAGTCGGGCCCGCTGGTGCGCCCCCAGCCCCTCGCAGGCGGCGGCGAGCCGCTCCAGCTCGGCCATCCGCTCGGCGGCCCGGTCGTCGAAGAGTGCCAGCAGCAGGTCCTCCTTGCTGCCGAAGTTCGAGTAGAAGGCCCCGCGGGTGTAGCCGGCGGCGGCGCAGACGTCCTCGATGCTGGTCCGCGCGAAGCCGACTGTGAGGAACAGCTCGCGCGCCGCGTCGAGCAGTCGGGCCCGGGTGTGGATCCGTCGGCGGGGCGGCCGGGGAGCGGCGGGTCCGGTGGGGGGTGGGTTCACAGGAGCACGATACATGGTGTATTCAGTACGAGCCGTATTCAATACGAGCCGTACTGAACTGCGAAGGGCACTGACCCATGAGTCGACTGCTGATCACCGACGCCCACCTGCTCCACCCCGAGGACGGCACCCGTACCGACCTCGGCTGGCTGGAGGCCGCCGACGGCCGGATCACCGCCACCGGCACGGGCCGCCCGCCCGCCGCCGCCGACGGCGTCCTGGTCCTGGACGCCTGCGGCGGCACCGTGCTGCCCGGCCTGATCGACGCCCACGTCCACCTGCTGGTCACCTCGCTCGACCTGCGCGACGTCGCCGACTGGACGCCCGGCTACGCCACCGTCCGCGCCCTCGCCGAGGCCGAACGGATGCTGCGCCGCGGCTTCACCACCGTCCGCGACGTCGGCGGCGCCGACCACGGCATGGCCCGCGCCCTGGCCGAGGGACTGGTGCCCGGCCCCCGCCTGCTGCACGGCGGCAAGGCGCTGTCCCAGACCGGCGGGCACGGCGACCTCCGCCCGCTGGGCGAGGACTCGCTGCCCTGCTGCGAGGCCCGCCCGCACTTCGGCCGGATCGCCGACGGCGTGGACGCCGTGCGCGCCGCCGCCCGGGACGAGTTCCGCAAGGGCGCCCGGCACCTCAAGGTGCTGCTCTCCGGCGGCGTCGCCTCCCCGCACGACGAGATCGCCGCCGTCCAGTACAGCGAGGAGGAGATCCGGGCGGCCGTCGAGGAGGCGGAGAACCACAACCGCTACGTCACCGTGCACGCCTACCACCCGCGGGCGATCGACCGCGCCCTGCGGGCCGGCGTGCGCTGCGTCGAGCACGGCAACCTGCTGGACGACACCACCGTCGACCTGCTGCTGGAGAAGGACGCCTTCCTGGTCCCCACCCTGGTCGCCTACGAGCGGACCGCCCGGCTCGGTGCCGCCTCCGGCCTGCCGCCGGCCTCCCTGGCCAAGCTCGCCGAGGTCCGCGACCGCGGCCTGGAGGCCCTGGAGCGGGCCCACCGCGCGGGCGTCAACCTGGTCTACGGCAGTGACCTGCTCGGCCCGCTGCACCACGCCCAACTGGAGGAGTTCACCCTGCGCGCCCAGGTCCAGCCGACTGCCGACGTGCTCCGCTCGGCGACCACCACCGCGGCCCGGCTGCTCGGCCTGGCGGGGGAGGTCGGCACCCTCGCCCCGGGCGCCCACGCCGACCTGCTGGTCGTCGACGGCGACCCGCTGGCCGACCTCACCGTGCTGACCCGCCCGGAACGGCACCTCAGGCACGTGGTCAAGGCCGGTGCCGTCATCTAGCGAAACGGCGGGCGGGCGCCCGGGGAAACCCCGAACGCCCGCCCGCCGTAGCGCAGTTGCCGACTGGCAAAGGTGCTTACTTGCTCCCGCGCTTCGCGAGGCTGTGCTTACTTGCTCCCGCGCTTCGCGAGGCTGTGCTTACTTGCTCCCACGCTTCGCGAGGCTGTGCTTACTTGCTCCCACGCTTCGCGAGGAAGGCCTCGACCTCGTCGCGGATCTCCGGCGTGTCCAGCCCGCGCACCGTCATGGTGGTGCGGCGGCGCAGGACGTCGTCCGTGGTGTACGCCCACTCGTTCTCGGCCGCGTAGGCGATCTGCGCCCAGACGTCCGGACCGTCCTCGTGGATCGGCCGGCCCAGCTCCGGGTTCTCGTCGATCATGCGGGCGATCTCGAAGGAGAGGGTGCCGTAGTGGCTGGCCAGGTGCTTGGCGACCAGCGGCTCCATCCGCGAGCCCGGCTCCCGGTCGATCAGCAGGCGGTGCGCCACCGCGTTCGGCGCGCCGACGCCCGGCAGCGGGACGGTCGGGGCGATCGGGGACATGTCCTCGCCGAGGCTGGTGCCGGGCACGTGGGCCAGCTTCTCCAGCACGGCGCGGCCGATGTGGCGGTAGGTGGTCCACTTGCCGCCGGAGACCGACAGCATGCCGCCGCGGCCCTCGGTGACGACGGTCTCGCGCTTGGCGGCGGCGGTGTCACCCGGGCCGCCGGGCAGCACGCGCAGGCCGGCGAAGGAGTAGGTGATCAGGTCGCGGTCGAGGTGCTCGTCGCGGATCGCGTGCGCGGCCTCGCCCATGATCTGGTCGATGTCCGCGTCGGTGGCCCGGACGTCCTTCGGGTCGCCGGTGTACTCCTCGTCGGTGGTGCCGAGGAGGACGTGGTCCTCCCACGGGATGGCGAAGGAGACGCGGTACTTGTCGATCGGGATGGTCAGCGCGGCGCGCCACGGCGAGCGGCGCTTGACCACGACGTGGGCGCCCTTGGAGAGGCGGATCGACGGCGCGGCGCCGGCGTCCTCCATCGTGCGCAGGTGGTCCACCCACGGGCCGGTGGCGTTGAGCACCAGGCGGGCGTTGACGCCGAACTCGGTGCCGTCCAGGCGGTCGCGCAGCTCGGCGCCGGTGACCCGGCCGCCGGTGAAGCGCAGACCGGTGACCTCGGCGTGGTTGAGCACCACGGCGCCGGCGTCGACGGCGGCGCGCACGGTCATCACCGCGACGCGCGAGTCGTTCATCTGGTGGTCGCCGTAGACGGCCACCGAGCGCAGGCCCTCGGTGCGCAGCGCGGGCACCTGCTGGGCGGCGTGGGCGGCGGTGGAGACCCGGCCCATGCCGTCGCGGAAGGCGGACAGCGCCGAGTACAGGAACACGCCGGCGCCGAGCTTGGCCGCGCCGTGCGGGCCGCCCTTGTAGACCGGCACGAAGAAGGTCAGCGGGTTGACCAGGTGCGGGGCCACGTCGGTGGAGAGCGCGCGGCGCTCCTTGTGGTTCTCCGCGACCAGCTTGACCGCGCCGGTCTGCAGGTAGCGCAGGCCGCCGTGGACGAGCTTGGAGGAGGCGCTGGAGGTGGCGCCGGCGAAGTCGCCGGCGTCGACCATGGCGACCTTCAGGCCGGCCTGGGACGCGGTCCAGGCGACGGCCGTGCCGAGGATGCCGCCCCCGATCACCAGCAGGTCGTAGGTGGCCTTGCCGAGCAGCTCACGGGTCTCGGCGCGGGAGGCGGTGCGGCCGGCGGTGCGCTCGGCGCCCAGGGTCGGGATGGTTGCCATGGTGGTTGTGTACGGCGCGCTGGTCGGGCGGCGCCGTTACTCCTCTCGTGTGCGGTGCGGCCCCTACGAGAGAGGCCGGTCGGCCCGGTGCGGCGGGCCGGTGAAACGCGGTGACGCCCGTTGCCGGAACAGCGGGCGGCCGGCCGGGGCCTGGGGCCCCGACCGGCTGGTCGGTCAGTTGTTCTCTTCTTCCTCCACCCAGCCCATGGTGCGCTCCACGGCCTTGAGCCACTTCTTGTACTCACGCTCCCGGGTGGCCTCGTCCATGCGCGGGGTCCACTCGGCGGCGCGGTGCCAGTTGGCCCGCAGGGTGTCGAGGTCGTTCCAGAAGCCGACGGCGAGTCCGGCCGCGTAGGCCGCGCCGAGGGCGGTGGTCTCGGCCACGTACGGGCGCTCGACCGGGGCGTCCAGGACGTCGGCGATGTTCTGCATGAGCAGGTTGTTGCTGGTCATGCCGCCGTCGACCTTCAGGGCGGTGAGCTCGACCCCGGAGTCCTTCTGCATGGCGTCGACGACCTCGCGGGTCTGCCAGGCGGTGGCCTCCAGGACGGCCCGGGCCAGGTGGCCCTTGGTGACGTACCGGGTCAGACCGGCGATCACACCGCGGGCGTCGGAGCGCCAGTACGGGGCGAACAGGCCGGAGAAGGCCGGGACGAAGTAGGCGCCGCCGTTGTCCTCGACCGTGTTGGCGAGGGTCTCGATCTCGGCGGCGGTGGAGATGATGCCGAGCTGGTCGCGCAGCCACTGGACGAGCGAGCCGGTGACGGCGATCGAGCCCTCCAGCGCGTACACCGGGGCCTGGTCGCCGATCCGGTAGCCGACGGTGGTCAGCAGGCCGTGGTAGGAGTTGACGATCTTCTCGCCGGTGTTCAGCAGCAGGAAGGTGCCGGTCCCGTAGGTGGACTTGGCCTCGCCCTCGTTGAAGCAGGTCTGGCCGAACAGCGCGGCCTGCTGGTCGCCGAGCGCGGAGGCGACCGGGACGCCGGCCAGGTCGCCGACGGCCTCGCCGTACACCTCGGCGGAGGAGCGGATCTCCGGCAGGACGGCCATCGGCACGCCCATGGACTCGGCGATGTCCTCGTCCCAGGCCAGGGTCTTGAGGTTCATCAGCATGGTGCGGCTGGCGTTGGTCACGTCGGTGACGTGCTTGCCGCCGTCGACACCACCGGTGAGGTTCCAGATCACCCAGGTGTCCATGGTGCCGAACAGGATGTCGCCGGCCTCGGCGCGCTCGCGCAGGCCCTCGACGTTGTCCAGCAGCCAGCGGATCTTCGGGCCGGCGAAGTAGCTGGCCAGCGGGAGGCCGGTCTCGCGGCGGAAGCGGTCCTGGCCCACGTTGCGGCCCAGCTCGCGGCAGAGCGCCTCGGTGCGGGTGTCCTGCCACACCAGCGCGTTGTGGACCGGCTCACCGGTGTTCTTGTCCCACAGGACGGTGGTCTCGCGCTGGTTGGTGATGCCGATCGCGCGGATGTCGTCCTTGGTCAGCCCGGCCTTCTCCAGCGCACCGCGGACGACCGACTGCACCCGGGTCCAGATCTCGGCGGCGTCGTGCTCGACGTAGCCGGGCTGGGGGAAGATCTGCCGGTGCTCCTGCTGGTCGACGGAGACGATCCGGCCGTCGGCGCCGAAGATGATGCAGCGGCTGGAGGTGGTGCCCTGGTCGATCGCGGCGATGTAGTTGCCAGTGGAGGTCATGTGGAGGGTCCTCGGCTCAAGTTCGGGGGTTACGGGGTGGGTGGGCCTGACACGGACGTCCGGTCAGTCCCCGTGCTCGGTGGGTTCGAACCCGGCGGTTTCTAGAAGATGGCGTTGTACAGGCCACCGGCCGCCAGGCCGCCCAGGATCGGGCCGACGACCGGGATCCAGGCGTACGACCAGTCGGAGCTGCCCTTGTTGGGGATCGGCAGGAGGGCGTGGGCGATGCGCGGGCCGAGGTCACGGGCCGGGTTGATGGCGTAGCCGGTCGGACCACCGAGGGAGAGGCCGATGCCGACGACGGTGAAGGCGACCATCAGGGTGCTGGTGCCGGACTGCGAGAGGCCGGAGTTGGTACCGATGGTGAGGATCGCGAAGCAGAGCACGAAGGTGCCGATGACCTCGGTGATCACGTTCTGGATCGGGTTCCGGATCTCGGGCCCGGTCGAGAAGATGCCGAGGGTGGGCTCCTTGTTGGCCTGGAACTGCCCGAGGTAGGTGAGCCAGACCAGCGTGGCGCCGATGATCGCGCCGAGCAGCTGGGAGCCGAGGTAGAGCGGCACCTGGCTCCACTCGCCGCTCTTGACCGCGAGCGCGATGGTGACGGCCGGGTTGAGGTGCGCGCCGGACTTCGGAGCCGACATGTAGGCGGCGATGAGGACCGCGAAGCCCCAGCCGAAGGTGATCGCCAGCCATCCGGCGTTGACGGCCTTCGACTTCTTGAGGGTCACGGCGGCGCAGACGCCACCGCCGAGGAGTATCAGGGCGGCGGTGCCGAGGGTTTCGCCGACGAAGACGTCGCCGTTGGAGAACGCGGACACAAAGACTCCCTTGTCATGGCCCGGAGGTGCGGGTGGGGGTGGGCCGGTCGATCGCTGTGCGGGTGAGCGCATTGTGGGAGTGATCTTCCCGGCCGTCGTTCGACAATGTCGACCGTCATGCGGAAGCTTCCTCCCCGGGTCGGCCCCGCGTCAAGGCGGGGTTACGCAGCTGTGACCCTTCCCTCGGCGGGTCTCCCGAAGTTACCCAGCGGAGCGTCCCGAATCAGGGCAAAACGCCAAGGCGCGGACAGGCTCACCGCCCGTCCGCGCCTCAGCGTGACGAAATAGACCGCTCCGGTCAGAACCGCCCGGCGCCCAGGTCGCGGGAGATCGCCCGCGCCGCGCTGCGCACCGAGGCCACCAGCGAGGGCTTCACGAAGCCGTCCTCGCAGACCCGCTCCACCGGCCCGTTGATGCAGACCGCGCCCACCGGGTTGCGCCGCCGGTCCTGGATCAGCGCGGCGATCGAGGCCACGCCCTCCCAGGTCTCCTCGATCGAGTCCGCCCAGCCGCGCTCGCGGATCAGCGCGCACTCGGCGTCCAGGTCGGTGGCCTCGGTCAACGTCCGCACGGTGTACGACTCGTACGGGCCGTCGCCCAACTCCCCGCGCGCGACCGGGTCGTAGGCCACCAGCACCTTGCCGATCGCGGTGCTGTGCAGCGGCTGCATCGAGCCCACCTCCAGCACTTGCCGGGTGTCGTCGGGCCGGAACACGTGGTGCACGATCAGCACGCCCTGGTGGTGCAGCACCCCCAGGTAGACGGTCTCGCCGGCCGCCCGGGCCAGGTCGTCCGCCCACACCAGTGCCCGGGCCCGCAGCTCGTGCACGTCCAGGTAGCTCTGCCCCAGCCGCAGCAGCTCGGCACCCAGCTGGTACTTGCCGCTCTCCGGATCCTGCTCGACGAACCCCTCCTGCTGCAGCGTGCGCAGGATGCCGTGCGCGGTGCCCTTGGCCAGGTCCAGCGCCGTCGCGACCTCGGAAAGTCCCAGGCGGCGCTCACCGCCGGCCAGCAGGCGCATGATCGCGGCGGCCCGGGAGAGCGACTGGATCGGGCCGGGCATGGATACCTCCGGGCTGACAGGCGGTCGACATTGTCGACCGCAGTGGTGACGGGGACGAGTCTGCCAGGCGTCCGGACGTCCGTGCACCTTCCCCCTCGGTAACGCGCGCTCGGCCTGGTGTTAACCTTCCGCACCGCCGCGCCGGAGCCGCCCCGCGACCCCCGCTCCGCCGCCCCCGCTCCGCCACCCGGGCGCGGTTGCTCAGACGCCCGCGCCACCGGGCCGGGCCGGGGCGCCCGCCCACGCGGGCCCCCGGCCGCGCCCCGCCGCACTGCCGCCGCGCTCCGCCGCGACCCCGCGCCGCACGGTCACCTCGGCCGCCAGCGCGGCGATCCCGTCCGTGCCGACCCGGCAGCAGCCGCCGACCAGCCGGGCGCCGTCCGCCAGCCAGCCGCCCACCCGCGCCGAACGGAAGGTCGGCTCCCCGCGCCAGTCCCGGCGCTCCGGATCCCACCGCTCCCCGCTGTTCGGGTACACCACCACCGGCTTCCCGGTCACCTCGGCGGCCACCGCCACCGCCTGGTCCGCGTCCTGCGGCGTGCAGCAGTTGACGCCCACCGCCAGCACCTCGTCCACCTCCGCCGCCAGCGCGAACGCCTCCGCCAGCGGCTGCCCGGCCCTGGTCCGGCCGCCCGCCACGCTGTACGACAGCCAGGCCGGCACCCCCAGCCCGCGCACCAGCTCCAGCAGCGCCCGCGCCTCGTCCACGTCCGGCACCGTCTCCAGCGCCAGCACGTCCGGCCGGGCCGCCGCCAGCACCTCCAGCCGCGGCCGGTGGAAGGCCACCAGCTCCGCGTGGCTCAGCCCGTACCGGCCGCGGTACTCCGAACCGTCCGCCAGTACCGCCCCGTACGGGCCGACCGACGCCGCCACCCAGCGCCGCCGCCCGCCGGGTTCGGCCCGCGCCGCCTCCCGGGCCAGCTCCACGCTGCTCGCCAGCAGCCGGGCCGCCGGCGCGTGCCCCACCCCGCGCCGGGCGAAGCCCTCGAAGCTCGCCTGGTAGCTCGCCGTGATGGCGACCTCTGCCCCGGCCGCGAAGTACGCCCGGTGTGCGGCCACCACGGCACCGGGGTCGTCCGCGAGCAGCCGGGCCGACCACAGGGCGTCCGACAGGTCGTGCCCGGCGGAGGCCAACTGGTTCGACATCCCGCCGTCCAGGACCAGCGGGCCGGCCGCCAGCGCCGTGGCGAAGTCCGGCGGGGGAGCAGTGCGCATCTGGGCCTCCTCGGGCACGGGTCGTTCCTGGTCACAGCCTAGAAGCCGGAGACCGCCGGCGGCCGGGAAAACCGTTTGCCGCCCGGGAACGAAGTCGTTACGTTGTGCTCATCCCGAGAACGACAGCACCAGGTGCCCCAGGGGCGCGGAGAGGAGCCGGCGATGGCAGCGGACGACACGTCCCCCCGGCCTGCCGCCGGGCCCACGGCCGAGCAGGAGTGGCTCGCCGCGTACGACCCGCGCGCCTACACCCCGGTCGCCGTCACCGTCGACGTGGTGGCCCTGACGCTACGGGCGGGCCGGCTGCACGTGCTGCTGGTCGAGCGCGGCGCCCCGCCCTACCAGGGCTGCTGGGCGCTGCCCGGCGGCTTCCTGAAAGCGGGGGAGGAGAGCCTCGACGAGGCCGCCGCCCGCGAACTCGCCGAGGAGACGGGCCTGTTGGGCGCCGCCGAGGCCGCGCTCTGCCGGCTCCACCTCGAACAGCTCGGCACCTACGGCGCCCCCGAGCGGGACCCACGGATGCACGTCGTCTCGGTCGCCTACCTGGCCTTCGCCCCGGACCTGCCCGACCCGCAGGCCGGCACGGACGCCGCGGCCGCCGCCTGGCACCCGGTCGCCGACCTCGACCCGGCCCCGCGGTCCGCCGACCGCGCCGAAGCCGCCGGTGTGCCCGCCGACACCCACGGGGGTGGCGTCGACGGGCACACCGGCCCCCAGCCGGTCCCACCGGGCCCGATCCGGCTGGCCTTCGACCACGCCCGCATCCTGGCCGACGGCCTCGACCGGGTGCGCGCCAAGCTGGAGTACAGCCCGCTCGCCACCGCCTTCCTGCCGTACGACTTCACCATCCCCGACCTCCGCGCCGTCTACGAGGCCGTCTGGGACGAGAAGCTCCACCCCGGCAACTTCCACCGCAAGGTCCTCTCCGTCCCGGGCTTCGTGGAGAGCACCGGCTCCACCACCGAGCGCGGCGGTGCCCGCGGCGGTCCCCGGGCCCGCACCTACCACGCCGGCGGCGCCCGGCTGCTCCACCCCGCCCTGCTCCGCCCCGCCCGCGAGGACCAGCCCGACTGCGAGGGGCCGGCCACCGAAGGCCCGCCGCCGACCGGGCCCGCCGAGCCCCCGGCTACCATCCGCCCATGACCACCGACGAAGCGCCGCGGACCGCCCACCGGCCGTTCTCCCACTGTCACTTCTGCGGCTCGCCGTACCCGGCCGGCACCGACACCTGGCCCCGCACCTGCCCCGGCTGCGCCGAGATCAGCTACCGCAACCCGCTGCCCGTCGTTGTCACCGTCCTGCCGGTCACCCGGCCCGGCGCCGACCCGGCCCTGATCGTCATCCGCCGCACCATCGAACCCGGCTACGGCGAACTCGCCTTCCCCGGCGGCTACCTGGACTACGGCGAGACCTGGCAGCAGGCGTGCGTGCGCGAACTCCGCGAGGAGACCGGCATCACGGCCGCCGCCGCCGACGTCCGGCTGATCCACACCGCCTCCGACCCCAACGGGCGCTTCGTGATGCTCTGCGGGCTCCTCCCCGCCCGCCCGCTCGCCGAACTCCCGCCCTCGCGCCCCACCGACGAGACCGAGGGCTGGCTGCTCGCCACCGCCGACACCCCGCTTGTTTGGGACTTCCACAACGGCGTCCTGCGCCGCTGGTTCGACGGCGAGTTCGCCCCCCGCTGACCCACCGGCCGACCCTGGCGCAGCGGGCGCTCACATGGCATGGTCTGCACCGACAGCCCAACCGGACGGGTTGGCCACGAGCTCACCCGTCCCCACCACCGGCCGGGAGACCACCACCGTGAGCACCCCTTCCCAGGACCAGCCGCTCTGGCGCCCCAACCCCGCTCGCGCCGCCGCCACCAGCCTGGTCGCCTTCCAGGCCTGGGCCGCCGAGCACCACGGCGCCCCGGCCGCCCCGCTCGCCCCGGCCGCCGACGACCAGCAGGCCGCCCAGCGCTACGCGGACCTGCACACCTGGTCCACCGGTGACCTCGACCGCTTCTGGACGGCGGTCACCCAGTGGTTCGACGTCCGCTTCACCGAGGCCCCCGAGGCCGTCCTCGCCGACCCGGTCATGCCCGGCGCCCGCTGGTTCCCCGGCGCCCGCCTCAACTACGCCGAGCACGCCCTGCGCGCCGCCGAGACCGGCCCCGACCGCCCGGCGATCCTCCACCTGGACGAGACCACCGAGCAGCCGGCCGTGCTCACCTGGTCCGAGCTGCGCCGCCAGGTCGGCTCGCTGGCCGCGGCCCTGCGCGCCCGCGGCGTCCGCCCCGGCGACCGGGTCGGCGCCTACCTGCCCAACATCCCGCAGGCCGCCGTCGCCCTCCTCGCCACTGCCGCCGTCGGCGCCGTCTGGACCAGCTGCGCCCCCGACTTCGGCGCCCGCAGCGTCCTGGACCGCCTCCAGCAGATCGAACCCGCCGTCCTCTTCGCCGTCGACGGCTACCACTACGGCGGCAAGGACCACGACCGCACCGAGGTGGTCGCCGAGCTGCGCCGCGAACTCCCCAGCCTGCACACCGTGGTGCACGTCCCGCTGCTCGGTGCCCCGGCCCCCGAGGGCGCCCTCCAGTGGGAGGACCTGGTCGCCGAGGACGTCGAGCCGGTCTTCGAGCCCGTCCCCTTCGAGCACCCGCTCTGGGTCCTCTACTCCTCGGGCACCACCGGCCTGCCCAAGGCCATCGTCCAGAGCCAGGGCGGCATCCTGCTGGAGCACCTCAAGCAGGCCGGCCTCCACCTCGACCTCGGCCCCCAGGACCGCTTCCTCTGGTACACCTCCACCGGCTGGATGATGTGGAACTTCCTGCTGGCCGGCCTCCTGGTCGGGGCCACGATCGTCACCTACGACGGCAGCCCCGGCCACCCCGACACCGGCGCCCTGTGGTCCGTCGCCGCCCGCACCGGCGCCACCGTCCTCGGCACCTCCGCCGCGTACGTCATCGCCAGCCGCAAGGCCGAACTGCACCCCGGCCGCGACCTCGACCTCTCCGCCGTCCGCTGCATCGGCACCACCGGCTCCCCACTCCCGCCCGACGGCTTCCGCTGGATCTACGACGAGGTCAAGCAGGACGTCTGGCTCGCCTCGGTCAGCGGCGGCACCGACGTCTGCTCCTGCTTCGTCGGCGGCGTCCCCACCCTGCCGGTGTACCTCGGCGAGATCCAGGCCCCCTGCCTCGGCGCCGCCGTCGAGTCCTGGGACGTCCAGGGCCACCCGCACACCGACACCGTCGGCGAACTCGTCGTCACCAGGCCCATCCCGTCGATGCCCACCGGCTTCTGGAACGACCCCGAGGGCACCCGCTACCACGACAGCTACTTCGACACCTACCCCGGCGTCTGGCGGCACGGCGACTGGATCACCGTCACCTCCCGGGGCACCGTCGTGATCCACGGCCGCTCCGACTCCACCCTCAACCGCCAGGGCGTCCGGATGGGCTCCTCGGACATCTACGAGGTGGTCGAGCGCCTCCCCGAGATCGCCGAATCCCTGGTCATCGGCCTGGAGGAGCCCGACGGCGGCTACTGGATGCCGCTCTTCGTGGTCATGGCCCCCGGCGCCGAACTGGACGAGGACGTCATCGGCCGCATCCGCACCTCGCTGCGCACCGAGCTCTCCCCGCGTCACGTCCCGGACGAGGTGATCGCCGTCCGCGGCCTGCCGCACACCCTCACCGGCAAGCGCATCGAGGTCCCGGTCAAGCGCATCCTCTCCGGCACCCCGCTGGAGCAAGCCGTCAACCCCGGCTCCGTGGACGACATCGACCACCTGCGCTTCTTCGAGCGGCTGCGGGCCGACCGCCAGGCCTGACCCAGCCCCGGGAACGCCGAAGGGGCGCCCCCACCGGTGCGGTGGGGGCGCCCCTCCTCCTGCTCTACCGTCTCACTCGCCCGACAGCACCTGCTGGGCGGCGGCCCGCGCCTCCTCGGCGCTGTCCGCGGCCCGGGCCGCCTCGGCCGCCCGGCGGCACTGCGCCAGGGTGTACTTGGCCAGCGCGGTCCGCACGTAGGGGATCGAGGCCGAGCCCATGGAGAGGCTGGTGATGCCCAGACCGGTCAGCACCACGGCCAGCAGCGGGTCCGAGGCCGCCTCACCGCAGACGCCACAGCTCTTGCCGGCCACCCGTGCCGCGTCGGCGGCCGCGGCGACCAGGTCAAGCAGGGCCGGCTGCCACGGGTCCTGCAGCCGGGCCAGCGCACCGACCTGACGGTCGGCGGCGAAGGTGTACTGAGCGAGGTCGTTGGTTCCCAGCGACAGGAACTCGACCTCCTGCAGGATCGCCCGGGCCCGCAGCGCGGCCGAGGGGATCTCCACCATCGCGCCGAACTTGGCGTCCAGCCCGGCCTGGCGGCAGGCCGCCGCGAAGTCCGCGGCGTCCTTGCGGTCGGCCACCATCGGGGCCATCACCTCGAGGTGCACCGGCAGGCCCTCGGCCGCCTTGGCCAGCGCCCGCAGCTGGGTGGCCAGCACCTCGGGGTGCTCCAGCAGGGTGCGCAGACCGCGCACGCCCAGCGCCGGGTTCGGCTCGTCGGCGGGGGTCAGGAAGTCCAGCGGCTTGTCCGCGCCCGCGTCCAGCGCCCGGACCACGACCCGGCCCTCCGGGAAGGCCTCCAGCACCTTGCGGTACGCCTCGACCTGCTTCTCCTCGCTGGGAGCCTTTGCCGAGTCGTCCAGGAACAGGAACTCGGTACGGAACAGGCCGATGCCCTCGGCCCCGTTCTCCAGCGCGGCCGGCACGTCAGCCGGGCCACCCACGTTGGCCAGCAGCGGCACCCGGTGCCCGTCCGAGGTCTGCCCCGGGCCGGAGGAGGCGGCCAGCACGGCCTTGCGCTCGGCGGCGATCGCCCGCAGCTCGTCCTGCTTCTCCTGAGACGGCTCCAGCAGCACGTCGCCCGAGCTGCCGTCCACCGCGACGACGGTGCCCTCGGCGACGTCCGATGCCCCCGGCAGCGCGACCACGGCCGGCACGCCCATCGCCCGCGCCAGGATGGCGCTGTGGCTGGTCGGCCCGCCCTCCTCGGTCACGAAGCCGAGCACCAGCGTCGGGTCCAGCAGCGCGGTGTCGGCCGGCGCCAGGTCCCGCGCGAACAGCACGTACGGCTCGTCGCTGTCCGGCACGCCCGGCATCGGCACGCCCAACAGCCGGGCCACGATGCGGTTGCGCACGTCGTCCAGGTCGGCGACCCGCCCGGCCAGGTACTCCCCGGCGGAGGCCAGCAGCGCCCGGTAGGCGGCGAAGGCGTCGTACACACCGCGCTCGGCACTGCTGCCGACGGCGATCCGGCGGGACACATCGGCCATCAGCTCCGGGTCCTGCGCCATGAGCGCCTGGGCCTCCAGCACGGCCTGCGCCTCACCGCCCGCCAGATTGCCGCGGGCGATCAGGTCCGCGGCGACCGCCTCGACGGCAGCCTGGGCGCGCGCCTGCTCACGCGGGGCGTCCTCGGTCGGGATCTGGGTGGCCGGGGGCTCCAGGACCGCCGTGCCCATGTGCCGCACCTGGCCGATCGCGACCCCGTGGCTGACACCCACGCCGTGCAGTGTCTTCTCCATGTACCTGTATCTCCGCTGAGAGGAGCGGTCCCGCCGGGAACCGCTGAGTGCCGGGTCGCCCCGTCAACTCTTGCGGGGCGGGTATGTGTCGGTGATAGAGGGGTCAGCTCCAGTTGAACAGCTGGTCGCCCGCCTTGGCCTCGCCGGTCTCGCGCAGGTCGGTCAGCGAGTCGGGAGCGGCTTCCAGCGCCACGATCGGCGAAATCGGCGACTTGCCCGCAGCCTCGACGGCGGCCGGATCCCACCGGATCACGGCCTGACCACGGGTCACCGTGTCGCCCTTCTTGACCAGCAGCTCGAAGCCCTCGCCGTTCAGCTGCACGGTGTCGATCCCGAGGTGGGTCAGCACACCGTGCCCGTCCGCGTCCACCACGACGAAGGCGTGCGGGTGCATCGAGACGACGACACCGTCCACCGGAGCGACCGCCTCGGTGGGCTGACGGACCGGGTCGATCGCGGTGCCGGGCCCGACCATCGCACCCGAGAACACCGGGTCCGGCACGCCGGCGAGCCCGACAACCTTGCCGGTCAGCGGCGACGTCACAGTGGTCATGGTGGTGCCTCCCAAGTGCGCAATACAGCGAGCGGCCGCGAGGTGCGGCACACGATCAGCTGAAGCCTAAATCATGTCAACTTCGGACAACTGTCGACGTTCCCGGGCGAAGAACCACGCCCCCGCCCGTCTACCAACCGGCGTCACATCGACTCATGACTGGTCTAGTCCTCTTGGTCGACGCGCCGCACTCTACAGGCATCTTGGCGAATCAGGACCATTGCTGTATATGCTCGCGAGAGCAACAAATCATGCCGCCACCCGGGTGACCCCGGACGCGCCTCGATTCGCACTCCGGTCACTGACCCGCTATGGTTGGTCGAGTCGCCACAACTTGGCGGTTAACACCAGATTTCGGATGCGGAAAGCCCCGGTAAACGGAGCGGAAAACATCTGCTAAGCTGGAAACACGAAAGAACGAAGCGCCCGGAGGGCCCGCTGGAAGGCGGTCCGAAGGAAGCGTCCGTTCCTTGAGAACTCAACAGCGTGCCA
>NZ_JBVJQR010000032.1:0-80665 GCF_055608425.1 Kitasatospora sp. NPDC036934
ACGGCAAGGAGATCTACAACCAGAAGACCCAGCCCACGGTCAAGAACACCCACCCGTAGGCGTCACCTCAGGCATCCGGTGGCGGGGCGGGGACGGCAGCCATCCCGGCGGCAGCGCCGCTCAACGTGTCGCTCGGCTGCCTGACATCCCTTAATTCGGTTGCAGTCGGCCCGCGGGCTGCGCCGATACTTCGCCATGAGCAGAATCGCACAGGTGATCGTGCTGGCGCAGTTCGCGGAGGAGGTGATGGAGCCGCTGACCAGGCAGGACGACTCGCGCAGCTGGGACGGCCACTTCGAGCA
The DNA here is from genome assembly GCF_055608425.1 of Kitasatospora sp. NPDC036934. NCBI lineage: Bacteria > Bacillati > Actinomycetota > Actinomycetes > Kitasatosporales > Streptomycetaceae > Kitasatospora > Kitasatospora sp. NPDC036934. Next base: position 303 of record NZ_JBVJQR010000032.1, read on the forward strand.
GCTCGCCATGTTCGCTGACGGGTGGATGATCGAGTTCAACCGGGTGCGTCCTCGTTCGGGGCTGCTTCGGCACCTGGAGTCCCTGGAGTGGCCGCATCCGGAGAGCGTGCAGGTGCTGATCCATGACGAGGAGGACGACTGCTTCGGGCTGTGGATGATGCGGGACGGGGCGCTGGTCGAGGTACGGATTCCCGGCCACCGGCGTCTGCATCCTCCGGCACCGGCAACGGACGAGTTCCCTCCCGACCCGGGCCTGTTGTGGCGGACGGAAACGGCCGTGCCAACCGGATTCTCGACGGAACGTCAGGACCAGCGCCCTGCCTGGTAGCGCTCGCTCCAGCCGCTGAAGAGGCTGCGATCGAGGTCCGCCCCCGGTCGGGGGCAGCCTGACATCACGTCCCCGAGTTCGGTAGCGCTCAAGTGCGGTAACGGCGGCGTAGGCGGGCGATCGGTACGACTCGATGGCGCGGAAGTGGGACTCCGGCGCGTCCCGTTGGTGAAGTCGGCCCGGGGCGCGGTTCCGGTCTTTCGACCGGCCCGTTTCCCCTGCCTGGTCTCGCCGGAGCCTGCCCGTCAGTGGGGGGTGTCGGTCGCCCGCAGCTCCCGGACCAGGGCGCGCACGGAGGCGGAGGCGAGGAGTTCCGGGGTGGTCACGTAGCCGACGCGGCGTGTCGGGCGCTCCGGACCGAGATCGGTGATCTCGATCGAGTCTGGTGCTCCGACCAGGGAGAGCGCGGGCATGATCGCCATTCCGTGCCCCCCGCTCACGAGTGAGAGCACTGCTCCGTCGTCCTCGGCCTCGATCGTGGCGCTCGGGATCCAGTCCTGTGCGTCCCACCAGGCGCGGGTGTACGAGCCGCAGTTCTCGTCCCAGTCGATCAGCGGCAGTGAGCGCGGAGCGGGGTGTCCCGCCGGATGCACCAGGGAGTAGTTCTCTTCGAAGAGTTCGTTCGCCACCAGCCCCGCCGGGAACCGTGCTCCGTCCAGGGTGGCGATGGCGAGGTCCGACCGTCCGTCGGCCACCTCGCCCGCCGTGCCGCGCCCGAGCTCGCGGACGATCCGTACCTGCGGCTCGATCCCGGGATGCCGTGCGCGCAGCCGCTGCAGGACCGGCGGCAGCAGGTGCAGCGCGGTGCTGCGGAAGGCGGCGATCCGCAGCGGGCCCGTTGGCTCCTGTGTCGCCCCGGAGCGGGCGGCTTCTCGCGCTTCGGCGGTCAGCAGGTCCAGCAGCCGCAGGATGCGGCGGGCATGCGCCACGGCCTTGTCTCCCGCCGGAGTGGGCCTGGCACCGCTGCGGCCGCGTTCGAAGAGAACGGTGCCGACCTTGCGCTCGCTGCCGCGTACGGAGTGGGAGACCGCGGACTGTGTCAGGCCGAGCTTCTCGGCCCCGGCCGAGAAGCCACCGGCGTCCGCGACCGCCACCAGGACGCGCAGTTCGTGCGGAGCGAGATCGGAGTCGGTCGTGCGGGCCACGGGGCGTTCACCTCAGGTATGAGAACTGCTCATGGAACGGAGCATCGCATGAGCCTAACCAGCTGCCCGAGGGGCCCGTGCCGTTCTACGGTCCCGTCATGACCGAGAACGCGATCACCGTCCAGCAGACCGCCCGCCCCCGCGGTTTCCCCACCACCGGGGATTTCGCCTTCGTCGAGTCCCGGATACCGGATCCTGCGGTCGGCACCGCGCTCGTGCAGAACCTCTACTGGTCCGTCGACCCCTACCACCGCGAGATGATGGACGACGTGCCCGGCGGCTTCGTGCTCCACGCACCGCTCGAGGGCCGCACGCTCGGGCGCGTCGTCGCCTCACGGACGCCGGAGTTGACCGAAGGGGAGGTCGTGTTCCACCGGCAGGGCTGGCGCACGCACTCCGTCGTCCGGCCCGAAGAGATCCGCAAGCTCCCCCGCTTCGAAGGGGTCCCACTGTCGGCCTACCTGAGCGTTCTCGGCGGTACCGGACTGACCGCCTACGTGGGCCTCACCCGCATCGCCCGGCTCCGCGAGGGCGATGACCTCTTCGTCTCCGCCGCGGGCGGCGGCGTCGGCACGGCCACCGGCCGGTTCGCCCGGCTGCTGGGCGCAGGCCGGCTCGTGGGCAGCGCGGGCTCGGCGGCCAAGGTCGACCACCTGACCCGGGAGGTGGGCTACGACGCCGCGTTCGACTATCACGACGGCCCCACCGCCGAACTGCTCGCCCAGGCCGCACCGGACGGCATCGATGTCTTCGTCGACAACGTCGGCGGCGAGCAACTGGCCGCCGCGGTCGGCGCACTGCGCGAGTTCGGGCGCATCGTTCGGATCGGCACCATCAGCCGCTACAACAACCCGGACGCGCCGCCGCCGAACGTCAACTACTCGGACATCGTGGAGAAGAGCCTTCGCATGGAGGGCTTCCTGGTCAGCAACTACCGCGACCTGCAGGACGAGCTGTACGCCTTCGCGGTCCCCCATCTGCAGAGCGGCCGGCTCGCGCTGGACCAGACGGTGGTGGACGGATTCGAGAACATCGTGGACGCATTCCTGGGCATGCTGCACGGCAAGAACACCGGAAAGATCATCGTGCAGGGCCGCGCGTAGGCATGGTCAGGCCGTGTCGCGCGTGCCATCAGGACCGGCCGGTCGACGTTCCGTGAACCCGTCGGACTCCGTGAGACAGGACACCCGCCATGATGCATTTCGGGAGCTTCACGTCGGAGATACGGCCTGCGTGGACGACGGAGTCGTCAGGGGCGGTGATTCCCCGGGCGACCGCATGCTGGTCCTCGCGCAAGGCGGTGGCCATACCGGCGAGGGGCTACGCCACCGACGTCGCTGCCCGGCTCTCGGGGGCCAGCCGCAGGTCGAGGACGCGACGGTCGACTGGGCCTGCCTAACACCCCTGGATCGCGTCGCCGCCCGTTCGCCCGGTGGGGCGCTGCGAACGCGCCGCACCGGGCGAACTCCGGTCCTCCGCCGGCCGGTCAGGAGGCGCGTTGGGCGCGGGCCAGGCTGGTTGCCTCGGTGCGGCGGCCCGGGGACAGGACGTCGACCGGTGTGCCCGCGCCCTCGCCGGGGCGGGCGCCCCAGGCGCGTAGCCGGTCGGCGAGGCGGTTCACCCGGCGGTCGTCGGGGCCGAGGGCGATGTAGAACAGCGACTCGTCCACCTCGTCGTCGTCGCCGCCCCAGCGCACGACTCCCCGGCAGTCGGCGAGGATGTCCCGCAGTACCAGTTCCTGGTAGGCGAAGAGCCCGCCCTTCGCCGAGGCGCCGGGGCGGATGCGCACCGCGGTTCCGGAGGCGAGGTTCGACTCCGGCGACTTCGCGCGCAGGCCGTCGATCTCCTGCCAGCCGAGCAGGTCACCGCTCGGGAGTTCCTCCACCTCGTAGTGGAAGCGCCGGATCAGGTGGACGAGGATCTCCTCGACGTCGCCGATCCGGACGTCCACCGACAGCCCGGTGCCGGCCACCTGGCGGGTCCAGACGGTGGAGACGTGGTTCGCCTCCTTCTCGATCGTCCAGCCGTTGGCGCTGGTGGGGAGCTTCAGCTCGGGGAGTTCGGCCGTCTTCGGGGAGGGGTTCGGAGCCGCCGAGGCGATGCCCGGGAGCAGCGCGGCCGCGGCCACCGCCGTGCCGATGGCGGCGGCGCTCCTGACCGCGGTCCGCCGGGTGATTCCGGTCTGCACGTCTTCCATCTCTTCTTCTCCTACAGGACGATGATCAGCACGAACGTGGGCACCAGGGTCAGCAGGACGCTGGCCGGCCAGTACACAGCGCGGCGGCCGTGCGGGGCGGTGCGCCGCCGGACGGCCCGGTTGGCGAGGCACCAGAGGATCGTGGCGCCGAGCACGAGCGGGCCGGGCAGCATCAGCCACGGCACGATGCCGTCGTTCTCCGTCGGCTCGCGACTGGTCCAACCGAGCGCGGCGAGCGGCCAGTTGGTGGCGAAGTGGTAGAGCAGCCAGACGGGTACGACGCCGGGCACCCCCAGCAGGAGGTTCACGGCGGCGGCGGTGGGCGAGTAGCTCCGGGTCCGTGCGGCGCCCGCCGGCGTACGGGTGCTCACTTGGTGCGGGACAGCAGGTTGTAGCTCTCCAGCACGTTGTACAGGCCGATCAGCTCGCGGCCGTACTTCTGGGCGTCCTCGCCGAGGCCGTTGTACCGGGCCAGCAGGGCCTGGGTGTCGGCCTGGCTGGTGGTCAGGCTCGGCGGGGCGATCTTGAGCTGGTGGGAGTTGTAGACCGTCAGGTAGGCGACCGAGCGGATGTTGTAGGCCGGGTCCTGCAGCTTGTCCCAGACCTCCCGCAGGTTGGGTTCGGCCAGAGGGGAGCCGTTGATCAGGCCTTCCTTGAGGCAGTAGTTGCGGGCGGCGATGGCGACCCGGGCGAAGATCTGGCCCCAGCCGGTGCTGCAGTCCTCCGTGACGCCGTTGCGGACGGCGGCGTCGGCGAGCGGGTCGAGCGGGTTGAGCTTGCGCAGCTCCCACAGGACGGGGGCCTGGATCAGGGCCTTGCGCAGCTTCAACTCCCGCGCCAGCGCGGTGAACAGCCAGTCCGCGCTGAGCACCAGGTCGAAGGCCTTGGTGGTGGAGATCCCGCCGATGGTGACCCAGTCGTCGTCGGTCCAGCCGGAGCCGCCGGTCTCCGGGACACCGATCGAGGTGAGGTAGTTCTGCACGTCGCGGAGCATCGGGTCGCGGTAGGCGGTCTTGTCCAGGTCGACGTCGAGCCCGGCGACGCTGGGGACGCCCGGGTCGAAGTCGCCCTGGCCGGTGTCCCGGCCGGAGGCGATGTTGTTGTCGATCTCGATGGCGCCCGCGCCCGAGCCGACGGTGATGGTGGCGATCTGGTCGAACGCCCAGTTGCTCGGCATCGGGTAGCCGAGGTTGCCGGAGAAGCCGCTGGACATGTCGGAGACGAAGCTGGTCTCCGCGAAGCCGGCGTCGGCGACCCGCTGGCAGACGTTGCGCGGCCCGTAGATGCCCACCCGGTAGGGGGAGTTCTCGCTGATCGTGTGGTGGACGCCCCGGAAGTGCGGGATGACGAACTCGGTCACCTCGCCGTCCATGGCGTCGTAGTCGACGGCGAAGTAGATGGTCGTGCCGGGCTTGAAGCCGTGGAAGCGGGCCCACTCGACCGCCCGGAAGGCGTCGCTGTTGCCCTGGGGGTAGCTGAAGTAGTTCGCCGACCGGCTCCAGGTCTGGTAGATCGGGAAGCAGCGCAGGCCGTACTGCTTGATGGTGGCCAGCTCGCCCGGCTGGATCTGCTTCTCCGGCAGGCTGGTGGTCGAGGCATTGGAGAGGTAGCGCCCGATGTACTGGTAGCCGGCGTCCTTGAGCGCCTGCGCGCGGGCCGGAGTGATCTTCGTGACGCCGTCGCAGGCCGCGCCCCAACGGCTCTGGTCGCCGTAGGAGACCAGCAGCGAGGCCCAGGTCTGGAAGTCGCCCGCGCCGGTGACCGGCAGCTTCACGAAGGACTGGAACGCCTCGACGCCGCTCCTCACCGCGGCGGTGAAGTCACCGAAGGGGACGTCCCGCTTGTTGAGGACCATCGCCGCCGTGAACAGCGCCGGCCAGGTGCCGGTGGCGCCGAGCGAGACGGTGTGGGTCTTCAGCCCCGCCTGGGTGCCGGGGCCGAAGGCGCCGTTCGCGGTGCCGTCGGCCATGCCCAGCTCGTACTGGATCGCCAGCAGCATGGACCTCGCGACGTCCCGGGAGTGGTTCCCGTCGCAGGGGATGACGAAGAAGTCCTTGCGGTTGACGTACCGGCCGTTCAGCCACCGCTGGATGGCCCGGATGCCGTCCGTACCGCCGCTGACGGTGACGTACGCGTCCATGGTGAGCAGGCCCTTGACGACCTTCGGTTCGAGGGAAGTGCCCGGGAACACCGCGTCCAGGCCCATGTGGGTCTTCAGCCTGGCGACGGCTGCCTTGACCCGGTCGTTGTACTTGCCGTCGATCTCGCCGCCGTCGTAGCCCTTGCAGTAGAGGGCGGACTGGATGATCCGGCAGAAGTTCGCGGACGGGACGCTCGATTCGTCCAGCTTCGGGTACTTGGCCTGGAGGGTCGAGAGGGTGGTCGGGCCGAAGGAGTTCGAGAGCGCGGTGATGCCCATCTCGTACTGGAGCGCGCGGGTCAGCGCGTACATCGTCGGCCAGCCGGTCCGGCCGGTCTCCTCCAGCTTCGATATGCCGAGCAGGGCGCCGCTGTCGTAGGTGGTGTTGATGAACTTCTGAGCCAGACGAACCATCTCGTCAGCCATGGACTGTCTCCTGTTTCCGGTGGAACGCCTTTTGCCGGTGGGATGCCTGCCCCCGGTGGAGCGCCGTCACCTCTCCGCGGTGGAACGGGCGGACGCCGCCGCCTGACCGGGCGCGAGAAGAGCGGCACCCGCCACGGTGGCGATTCTGCGGAATGGGGCGGCGGTGGTACCCCCTGGTGACGGCCACGGTCTCCCAGCCGCGGCGCGGGCACGAACTTTACCAGTGCTTTTGGATTCTTTTATCTTTTGTGTGTGTTGAATGCGCGGGGCCGTGGGGTGTGCGCGAGCGCCGGTCCGCCCTGAAGCGGGCGAGCCCCGCCGATCGGAGGGGCGGGGTGTCCCCACCGTCTCCGCTCGGCAGGACTCGGGCCTGCGTCGCCCGCACCGACCAGCATGGAGCCGGTGGCGGCGTTGCTCTGAGCCGCTGATGCTCTGCGAAGTCAGCTCCGGCCGCAGCCCCGGGGAGGGGCCTGGAGGGGTTCGGTCTCGTCATGTGGGCGAGCGAAAGATCCGGGCGCTCACACCTCCGCGCGGCTACCCTGCCGCAGGGTGGATCGTCCGACCGCCGAGGGGATTGAACCGTGCTGACCGATGCGCACCCGCCGTAGGAGCCTCCGGAGAGCCCGGCGGGCCTTACGGAGGCTCTTGATGTCCCGAACCGTCCGCACGACCCCCTTACGACTTCACGCCCGAGACGGCGCATCGGAGTCCATGTCCCTGTACGACCTGCGCTACCCGCACGCCGAACTGGCCCGGGCCGTGCGCGAAGGCCGCCGCCCCGTCCCCAAGAAGACGCGGCGTCGGATCACCTCCTGCAGTGGATGGTGCTCCACTGCAGGAAGGGCTCGTTCTCCGTCGAGATCGCCACGGCTGAGGGCAGGGCCCGGCTCCAGGGCCGACTCGGCGCCCAGCGGATCCGTGGACCGCACCACGCCGGCCACGACGTCGACGGCGCAGTCCTCCCTCCGGTCCACCACCGGCACGGTGGGCTCTGGAACGCCTGGTAGACACGAAGCATCCAGGAGGTGAGGTGTCGTCCCCTCGTCGGCTGGTGGGGGTCCTCGGCGGTTGGCACGGCGTCAGTATGCCCGCCCGTTCGCGGCGCAGCCGCCTGTGCCGCCCGGCAGCACGGAGCGGTGTCAGTGACGGCTGGCAGCATCGGGCCCATGACGAATGCGACACCGTTCGACTGGCGGCCGTTCCTGCTCGGGTGGAGCGGGGAGTGGTCAGACGCCCTGCCGTCCGATGACGGGACGCGACGTGAGGAGGACGAGGCGGCCCGGCGGGCGCGGTGGCTGGGGTTCCCGCCGGCGTCCGAGGAGCGGATCGCGGCCATGGAGGAGCGCCTCGGTCGGCGGATGCCCCCGTCGTACCGGGAGTTCCTCAAGGTCACCGACGGGTGGCGGCACGCCGGCGAGTTCATCGGGCTGCTGGCGGGCACGGCGGACGCGCGCTGGCACGGCAACGAGTCCGGGCTCGCGGACCTGTTCGAGGAGTACCTGGACGACGACGCCGACGAGGCCGAGTGGCGGGAGGCGGGTATCTGGCGGCGCGGGCTCCAGCTCGACGTCGAGTCCGACATCACCCACGTCCTGCTGGATCCCGAGGACGTGGACGAGGACGGCGAGTGGGCCGTGTACACGTGGGCGAGCTGGCGGGCCGCGCCGCCCGAGCGGTACGCGAACTTCGTCGAGTTCATGCGGGACATGCACCGGGAGTTCCACAGCCTGCGGGCCCACCGTACCGACGGGGAGCCGGAGTTCGCCAACGACCTGACGCGGGAGCTGGACGCCCGGGTGGAGCGGGCCCGGCTGGAGGCGCTGCGCGGCGACTGGGAACGGGCCGGGCAGGCGCTCGACGAGGCGAAGGAGTACGGCAGGCCGCGTGCCGCCGGGCTGGGGGACCAGATACGCCGTCTGCTCGGACGGACGTACATGGTGTACTTCGAGGGCGTGGTGACCGACCCGCGGTACGCGCCCGAGCTGCTTCCGGCGCTTGTCGCCGAGCACGCGGCGCACTCGTACCGGGACGACGCCACGCTGATGTTCCACCTGCGGGGAGCCGGGGACGACGTGGTGTCGCTGGCCTACGCGACGCTGGAGCAGGTGCGCAACGGCACGTACCGGTACACGGCGGTCGGACCGTTCGGGGAAGCGGTCGAACGGGCGAGGCAGTCGGCACGGTGGGGCGACACCGACGGGGCGTGGCGGACGCTGATGGACGCCCTGCCGGCCTGGCAGCCGCTGGGCCCCGACCACCTGGCGCCCCTGGGGTGGGTGGCCGACCCCCTGCTCGGGCCGCTGCTGACCCCGGAACGGGGCCGCGAGCTGCTGTCCACCCCCAGGGGCGGTCAGCCGGGAGAGGCGCCGTTCCGCTCGGCCGACCTCGACCCGGACGGTCTGGCGTGGCTCGCGGACCCGGACGCCCGACACAACCTCACGTCCTACCGGTTCGTCCTGGTCGAAGGTGTGGAACCGGCGGACCTGCCCGGACGCCTCGCGGACGGGGACGAGGCGGCGCTGAACGATCCCATGACCTCCGACGAAGCGCACCGCCGATCGCTCGGCGGGGGGACGGTCTTGTCGCCCGTCGACGGCAAGGCCCTCATGGCGGTCGGCCGGGCGGGTGCCCGTTGGAGCTTCGCCTTCGAGAGCGACCCCGCGCACTTCGCCCCGCGGCGCTTCGACCCGCAGCGGTTCGTCTCCCCGGTCGCTGCCGCCGCTGCTGCTGCCGCCGGCGAGGGCGCCCGCGCGGTGGTCGTGTGGAGCGGCCTGAGGACCTCGCACGGGGAACCGTTCTTCCACCTCTCCGTGGCGCAGGACGGCGCCGAGCAGTACGCCTTCACGTACGCGGGCGGAGAGATCCGCCGAACCGGGCGGATACCACGGGCGTTGGACCCGGAACGGTTCTTCGGCTCCCAGGGTCAGGGCACCGGGGCGGAGCGCTCGCTGCTGGAGGCCGTGACCGCCGAGTTCGGTGTCCGCCTGCCACGCCACGCGCTCACGAACGGGCGGCTGCACACGTTCACCACCCGCTCCTGGACGCGACCGCCCGGGGACGGGGAGATCCGAGGAGGAGGGGATTCGTCGTGAGCTTCCTGGGGATGTGGTGCCTGGTGCCCATGGACGCCGACACCATCACGCACTACTGGGAGGACCTAGCCCCGGCGGTCGAGGCCGAGGCCGCGCTCCCGGCGTCCAGGGACCTCCTCCGGTGGTGGCAGCAGGCGGGCAGTTCCGAGGCGAGCATGCACCGGTTCCTCGACGCTGCCGGCCCGTCCGCACTGGACGAGAGGATCTGCCTCGTCTACGAGGCCTGGGAACGCGGCCACGACGAGGCCCTGCCCCACCTCGCGGTCGCCGCCCGCAAGGCCTACCCGGCAGCCGCCATGGCCTTCGCCCTCGGACCCGAGCGCCACGCCGGACTGCCCGGCTGGTTCGGAGACCTCGTCCTCACTCCCGATCAGGTCCGCCAGGCCCTCCCCGCCGTCGAACGGGCCTTCACCTGGACCACCCGTACCCGGGACCAGGCCGGGCAGCTGCTCGCCGCCGCTCTCCACCCCGAGGGCGACCAGGAGGACATCGACACCCTCCTCGACGGGGTACCGCCGGTCTGGCGCGCTGCTGCCGACGCCGGCCGAGGCCTGCTCGGGGCGCAGTTCATCCCCTGACCGGTGACACCGTCATCGCGACCGTGCCGACCCCTACCGCCTTGCCGGCACTCCGACCTGACGCACCTCGGCGGGCAGGCGTCTCTGCTCTTGAAGCCCTGAGAGCCCGGCCCGTCACGGGGAGACCGGGGCATCGTCGTCGTACGCGGCTACATCGCCACCGACAACGATCCCGTGAACGACATCATCGGCAACCACCGCCAGTCGAGCACCGACCCGGCCGCCGAACCCAAGGTGACCGTCGCGCGTCCCATCGCACCACGATCGGAACCCATCACGGTCGGGTGGGACCGCTGTAGGGCCGGTGCACATTGCCAGTCGACCTCGCGGCGTACGCGCAGCCAGACCGAGACGCTGTCAGTAGCGGTCATGGAGCTCCTCAAGCTGCCCCGGGGCCCGGGTTCGGAGGTACTCCTCGGTCTGGACGACCCAGACCAGTTCGTGCTCCTCGACCCCGGACACCGCCAGCCGTCCCGCGTAACTGCGGTCCAGGTCCTCCTGGGCTGTGCGCCTGGCGCGTACTCGCGGCCGATCACGCCCGGCAGCATCCCGCATGACCGCTTGGGTGACCAGTGGTTTTCGCGCCTGGGCCGGGGTCGTCATGCCGGGGTGACCTGCTCGACGGGTGAGGCCGGGCTTCGGGCAGGGCGAGGCTAACCCTCGGCGCCCACGAGGTCTTGGGCCGCTTGGCTGAACGCCTCCGTGGCGGGCGTCGCGCGGTCACGGTGGTGGAGCAGGCCCCACTGCACCGGGGGCGCGTCGGCCAGCGGGCGGTAGGCGACATCGGGGCGGGGGTGGTAGCGGCGGGCCTGGGCGCCGAGCGGGAAGCCGGCCCGGCCTGTGCCGACGAGGGTCAGGATCTCGTTCAGCGTGCCGCCCTCCGGGCCGGATGGGATCGGTCGGCCGGTCGGCGTCCGCATCGGGGTGCGGTCGGCACGGAAGGACTCCGGTACGGCGGAGGGAAGTTGGACGAGCGGGATCCCGGCCAGCTCCTCCAGTGTGACGGAGTCCTGCTGCGCGAGCGGGTGACCGGCGGGCAAGGCGATCATCCGGGGCTCACTCACCAGGACCGGACCCGCCACCAGATCGGGCTCGCACAACGGGTACTCCGCGAACACCACGTCCACCTCGCCCGCGCGCAGCAGGCCTATGCGGTCGACGAGTTCGGCCTCCCGGAGCACCGCCTCCCAGCCGGGCAGCCGTTCCCGGAACCGCTCCGCGACGCCGACGAGCAACTGCCCGGCCGCCGGGCCCGCGAACGCCACCCGCAGTGTTCCGGCGCGGCCGTGCCCGGCGTCGGCGACCCGTCGGACGGCGGCGCCTACCGCCTCCCACGCGGGCCGCAGCTCTTGCGCCAGCTGCGCCCCGAGCGCGGTCGGCTCCACCCGGCGGCTCGTCCGGACGAACAGCGGTGCGCCGACACGGCGTTCCAGCTTCCGTACGGTCTGGCTGATCCGTGCGGTGGAGACGTGCAGCCGCTCAGCCGTCCGCCCGAAGTGCAGTTCCTCGGCGAGCGCCAGGAATGCCTCGATTTCGTGCCGCTCCAGCATCCGTACCGCCTCTCTCCAGCTACATCGTTAATCTTCGCTTCACGATCGTTGCGCAGCCTCTCATTGATCGTCCGACCGCTCCGACGGGAGGGTGGACCCATCGCCCAACGACAACCACCCAACCGGGAGTTTCACCGTGTACGTCACCACTGACCGCGCCCTCGCCGCACCCGCCTCCGACCCGGCCGCCGTCGCCGCCGAGCTGCGCGACCGGACGGAGATCATGGACGCCCTTCTCCGCTTCGGCCTCGGCCAGGACCTCCACGACCGCGAGCTCTTCGCCTCCTCCTTCACTCCGGACGCCGAACTGGACTTCCGCCCCGCGGCCGCCGCATGGGGCGCCGAGCCACCGGTGATGGTCGGCCGGGACCACATCGTGACGACCATCCTCGGCATGTTCGCCGGGCGGGTGGCCACCACCCATCAGGTCACCAACCCCCGTATCACCGTGGCCGGCGACCGGGCCCGGCTCACCGGCCTCGTCGAGGCGCAGCACCTGCTGACCGCCGCCCCCGCGACGCGCGCGCTGCTCAAGAACCGCTACGACGTCGAGCTGCACCGTGACGGTGAGCGCTGGCTGATGCACCGGGTGCGGATCGACAATGTGTGGTTCACCGGTGAGCCGCGGGCGATCTTCGGGTGAGCGCCTCGGAGGCCCAAGGAACCCGATCACTGCGAGCTTCACTGTCCCGGGGCTGTGGCTCTCGGTCCAGGGCCCCCGTCGCCTCACGCACCGAAAGGGGGCAGCCGCGCCACGCGTGTCTGCTCCCGGCCTTGGGGAGCAATGGAACGGTGGTTGGTGTTAAGCACTGACCGACGCCATGGACGCCGTTGACGGCGGGTGTTCCCGCCGGTTGTCCGTGCTCGTCCGGTTCGGTGTCGGCGAAGGCGCGGCATCCGTCGAGATCTCGGGCTGGGCAAGGACGTCGCCGCGGTGTACGACTCGGACCGAATCCGGGCCGTCATCGGATGCTGATCTGCCGGCGTAGCGAGGTCGTGTCGGACATTCGGCAAGTCCGCCGGACTCCGGTCTCGGCCTCGCCACCGCAGGCGTCCGGCTCGCTCGACCGCTTGTGCGTCAGTCCGGCAGCCAGTGCAGCTCGTGCGCCAGGGTTTTGGCGGCGGCACGGATGCGCCGGTGCAGTGGCGACTGCTCGCGTGGGAGGACGAGGTGGATCGTCAGGCTGGGTGCGCCCCGCAGCGGTCGCCAGGTGAGACCGGCCGGTTGTGCCGTGGCCGCGGCTTCTCCGGCCGGGGCGAGGGTGACCCCGTCGCGCAGGTCGCGCTGGGACATGTCGAAAGCGACTGCGGACGTGTGGAATCGGGGCCGTGGTCGGGTGTCTCGGAACAGTGCGGACAGCTGATCGTGGATCACGGGGTTGGCCGCACGGTCCGGGAGGCGCAGCGGGTACGCGGCTGCGTCGGCGACCTCGATCTCCGAGTGTTCGGCCAGCGGATGGTGTTGCGCCAGCTGGACCCCGATGCGTGCACGCCGCAGCAGGAACCGGCGCACGCCACGGCCCGGCTGTTCACCGCGGGTGATCCCGGCATCGATGCGGCCGTCGGCGACCGCGGGGGAGATCTCCGGTGTCGCCATCGGGACCGCGCCGACCTTGAGTCCGGTGTTGTCGCGAATCAGCCTGTCCACCAGGGCGGGTGCCGTCTCGGCTCCGGCGCTGAGGCTGTATCCGATGCGCAGGGTGCCCAGTTCACCGGCCGCCGCGCTCCGGGCGGTGTCCCACGCCCGGTCCAGCGACGCCAGCGCGGGCGGCGCGGACTCCGCCAACGCCGCACCGGCCGCGGTCAATACGACGCTACGCGTGTTGCGGGCCAGCAGGGCCGTGCCGAGTTCCGCCTCCAACCGGCGTATCCGGGCGCTGAGTGCGGGCTGTGCGATACCGATCTGTGCGGCCGCGCGGGTGAAGTTCAACTCCTGTGCCAGCACCAGGAAGTACCGCAGGCTCACCGTATCCGGCGCCACGTGCCCTCCCTGCCGATTGATAACGATCCGTTCTGAGTCTATTCCGTACCGGTCTTTCCCTCGAGCGCACATCAAGCCCTAGCCTGCGCATGCCGGGATCGATCGATCTGAGTGTCAATTCGACGTCGGACCTTGTCCGGCCGAACACAGGAGGATTCCATGGCCAAGGGCTACTGGGTCAGTGTCTACCCCGCCATTTCCGACCCTGAGAGGCTGACTGCCTACGACAGGCTGGCCGGTCCGGCTGTCCGGGCCGGGGGCGGGCGCCTCCTGTCCCGTGGCGCTCGAGTCGTCGCCCGCGAGGCCGGAATCACGCAACGCGCCGTTCTGATCGAGTTCGACAGCTTTGAACAGGCCGTCGCGGCATACGAGAGCGAGGCGTACCAGAAGGCGCTGGCGGCCCTCCCCGACGGCTTCGAGCGCGACCTCCGCATCATCGAAGGCCTCGAGTGACGGGCGGGCCCGGCCATCGCCGAGCAGCCGTCACCTGAGACGCACACGGTGCTGAACGACGACTCGCGAGACGAGTTCGAAGCCGGCGTGGTCGGTGCCGTCGAGGGCGAAGTAGCGCAGGGCGGTGAACTGGGCCTCGATCCGGTTGAGCCAGGAGCTGTCGGTGGGGGGTGTAGGCGATCTCCACGTTGTTTGCCGCGGCTCGGGTTTCGACTCGCTGGCACCGCTTCGTGGTCAGGTGGGGTGAGTAGTTGTCGCAGACGACGGCGATGCGCACGTCCGCCGGGTGGAGCGAGCGTAGGTATAGGCAGCGGCAGAACTCCAGGAACTTGGACCGGCTCTTGGTTTTCTTGATGTGGCCGTAGAGCTGGTCCTCGCCCAGGTCGTAGGCGGCGAACAGGTGCCGCACCCCGTGCGGGCGGGTGTAGGTCGCCCGTCGGCGGGGTCTGGGCTCGCGGTCGGGGTCCTCGTGTCTGCCGCTGTGTTCGGCCCACTGCCGGCCGGGGCGGGGCTGGAGGTCGAGTGGGCCGAACTCGTCTATCCAGAAGACGACTTCGGGCTCGCCTTCCTCGGGTATGACCTCGCCGTCGGCGATCGCGTAGGGGTGTTCGACGCGAGCCCTCTTGGCCGCGTAGTCGGGGTCGCGGGAGGCCTTCCAGGTCTTCGGGTCGAGAACGGCAGGCCGTGCTCGGCCGACTTGGACGTACTGATCGTTTCAGAATGATCGCGAGAGCCGCCGCAGGCAGATGATTGAGCAGGCGAGTTCGAGGAGTCCCTGGTGGAGGTCGGCGCGTCGCTCGTAGCGGATGCGGAGGCGCTTGAACTGGTGGAGCCGGGCGAACGCGCGCTCTACGACCCAGCGCACTTTGCCGAGACCGGAGCCGTGGGCGATGCCGCGTCTGGCGATCAGCGGCTTGATCCCGCGCTTCCACAGCTGGCGGCGGTACCTGTCGAAGTCGTAGCCCCGGTCGGCGTACAGGCGGCGGGGCCGGTGGCGGGGCCGCCCGCGCAGGCCCCGGATCGGTGGGACCGCGTCCAGCAGTGGTAGGAGTTGGGTGACGTCGTGGCGGTTGCCTCCGGTGAGTGTGACGGCCAGCGGGGTGCCGTGGCGATCGACGATCAGGTGGTGCTTGGAGCCGGGCCGGGTACGATCGACGGGCGAGGGGCCGACGTGATCCCCCCTTTGGGGGCCCGGACGTGCCAGCCGTCCACCGCGCAGTCGTCCAGGTCCAGCAGGTCTGCTCGGCGCAATTCGCTCAACAACGCGGCCTGCAGGCGGAGCCGGAGGCCCGCCTCGGTCCAGTCTCGCAGCCGTCGCCAGGCCGTCACCCCGGAGCAACCCACGACCGAAGCCGGTGCGTCCCGCCAGGCCACGCCCTCGCGCAGGACGTAGACGATGCCAGCCAGCGCGACACGGTCCGGCACTGGAAGCCGCCCGGGGCGGCGATGCCGTCGTACGGGCCGCGCCGGCATCAGTGGGGCTATTCGATCCCAGAGCTCGCGGGGACACGGTTCGCGATCACGACGCTGAAGCGTGCCAGAGAATCCAGTTGAGCATTTCGGGCTGGCCGGAGATGCTCCCCTGTATGACCCACACCAGGACCGAAACCGCTGACCAGGGCTGGGACGGCCCCTGGTACCGCGTCCGAACGGATCACTTCGAGGCGTCGTTCCTGCCCAGCGCGGGCGAGCCTCTGGACAGCGTCTGCAACATCGACGTCGAGGTCCGGCTGACAGCGGACGGCTCACGCTGGAGCGCGACCGTGTTCACCGTTGCAGAGGTCGAACGCCTCATGGAGAGGTGGTCCCGAACTGGCGAGGCACTGGCTGGCCGCTACTTCTGGTGCTCCGACGGCCTCATCGTTCGGGATCCCGGCATCGACAACATGACGCAGGTACTGGCCGGCCTGCTCGACGACGGCGACTTCACCCAGATTCTCCAGCGGCTCCAGGACGAATGACCGCCCGACGCCCATTCTGAGACGATCAGTAAGTTCGTCGTCGACGTCCTCGACGGTCTGATCCCTGTCGGCGGCTCCCCGCACTACCCGATGTCGAGCAACGTGCCTGACTTGCCTGACACGGTGATCAAGCTCCGACCTGCCACAACGGCGATTCACCCGAGATAGCGGTCGCCACTGCAACTCGCGGACGCCCTGCTTCGGAGCGCCTTGGCCCGCGCCGTGTGACACCCCATGCTCCCGAGGAAGCGTCAGCGGTCAGCGGTCAGCGGTCAGCGGTCAGCGGTCAGCGGCCTTCGGGGAGGGCGGGGGCGACTACGGCTTCGTCGTCTCGCTCGCCCTTCTCGTAGAGGTGATCTTGATGGGATGGCGGTCGGTCGAGAGTGCTCCGCTTGGTCAGGCGTCCGGAGCCGGTCGTTCAGGTACCGCTAGCTGAGGCGGCACAGCGGCTGGGAGCGGTGAGGGTCGGATCGTGGTGGTGGAGACGAAGCCGAGGTCGGCCAGCCCTTCGGCCTGGCACAGCCGGTCGGAGGCGCCGCCGGCAGTGGTCTGCAGTAGTTGTCGGTAGTCGGCGCCGTCGGCGTGGTCCCAGTGCGGCGAACGCCGGCCTCAGCGTTCCCGAATACCCGGCCGCCGAGCGCCTCGGTGTCGCGTTCGCCGCCGCGCACCGCCAGGTTCGCTCTGGCCGTGACTGTCCGGCTCACCGATGCGGAAATGCCAACGATCATGGGGCTGCCGTTACCCCTGTCGGGTGATCGGCATGGATCCGTTGCCATCGGAAGGCGTGTCGGCAGGCCATGAGTCACCCTTCGGACGATAACTGGATCATATGCCTGGCTGGAAACTGTCTTTCTGTGCGGCTGTCGCCGGCCTGGTGCTGGTGGGGTCGATCGCCAGCCTGCCGTTGGCCGCTGCAGGCGCCGACCTTCCGTACGGTGAGCAGAGAACCGGTGAGTTGGTGCTGTCGGTGACGGTCGACGGTCGACCTGGCGCCCCGGAGGTGAAGACCGGCGACGAAGTGCAGGTGAGCTACCAGCTGCGCAACGACGGTGAAGCCCCCGTGACGGCCCTGCGGATCACCGACACCCTCGCTCCCGGGGCGGAGCCCCGCTGCTCGGGCGGCGGCGCCGGCGGCATCTCTCAACTCCGTCCGGCGACCACCACCGTCTGCACGGTGACCCTGCGCGTCCTGTCCGGTGAACACACGGGCCTGGTCACCGCCCGGGGAATGACCGCCAACGGCAACGGCACCCTCACCAGCTCGGCGCCCTCGGGTTACACCGGCGTGGACGCCGGGCCGGCCCCCACCTCGGGTACGAGAGCGGTCCGTTCAGGAGCGGCCACTCCGGCAGCCGGGGCGCCTGGAGCAAGGGAGTCTGCTCTCGCGGCACCCGGAGCGTTCACGTGCGGACCCGGGGTTCCGACTCCCGGGGCGCCGACTCCCGGTGCTCCGAATCCTGGGGTTTCCGCACCGCCCAGTGCTCCGACTCCTGGCGGACCGACTCCTGGGGTTCCCCCGGCGCCCGGTGCTCCCGCTCCTGGGGCCCCGGCACCTGGAACTCCCGCTCCTGGGGCCCCGGCACCTGGAACTCCCGCCCCTGGGGCGCCCGCGCCTGGTGTTCCGGCTCCTGGTGTTCCTGTGCCGCCCGGCGCTCCCGGGGCACGGGCGCCCGGGGCACCTGCGGCAGGGGCACCCACCCCCGGCCCTGCTGCGGGCGGTGCACCCGCAGCAGGAGTACCTGCCCCCGGAGTACCTGCGCCCGGAGCAGCTGCGGGCGGTGCGCCCGCAGCAGGAGCACCCGCCCCCGGAGTACCTGCGCCCGGAGCAGCTGCGGGCGGTGCACCCGCCCCCGGAGCCCACGTAGCGCCCGGAGCCGGAGCAGGAGGAGCTGGTGCACCCGGAGCCGGAGCAGCGGGCAACGGGCGCAAGCCCGTGAAGAGCTCGCCGAGCGGCTCGAGTACCGCCTCCCCCAGACCCTCGGGCTCCCCTTCACCGCACGCCGGGGGAGGCCACGTGTCGTCACCCCTGCTGTACCCCGGCCGCTTCGGCCACGGCAACGCCCCGCTGCCGCGCAACCTCCTGCTGCTGTTCTTCATGCTCCTGTTCGTTCCCGCGATCGCCGCCGGAGCCATCGCCTGGCGTCGCCGCAGGGCAGGGCGCCGCACCGACGAATCCTCGGAGGCACCATGGGACAGGTAATGGGAGTGATCGGCATCGTCGCCGGATTCGTCGTCGTCGCCGGGGGCGCTGCTCTCCTCAACAGCCGTAAGTCCAGGCGATCGGCCTCGACGGACGAGGCGCGCGACGACACGGCCGAGTACCTGACGATGATGGTCGGTGTGTTGTACGCCTTGGTGCTGGGCGTCGCACTGGTTTCGGTATGGGAGGCCAAGGACGACGCCAATACCAACATCAGTGCCGAGGCGGGGGCACTGCAGCAGACGTATCTGCTCGCCGACGGGCTGCCACCCGCCGACGCCCAGCGGGCCCGCTCGGCGACGATGACCTACGCCGCCTACGTGCGAGACGAGGAATGGCCCCTCATGGAGCAGCGCAAACCGCTGGGCGCGCGCGGCTGGGTGCTGCTGCACGATGTGCAGAACGCGTGGGCGTCCTTCGAGCCCACCAGCAGCGCGCAACTGCAGCTGGACCAGCTGGCGTTCGGGCAGATCTCCGCCGCTTACCAGGCCCGTCACGGTCGGGAGGCGGACGGACGCCGGGGCATGTCGGGCGTCATGTGGTTCGGCCTGATCGCCGGCGGCGCGCTCACCCTGGGCCTGATGTTCCTCTTCGGGATCGAGCGCAACCGCACCCATCTGGTCCTGGCGGCGGGCTTCACCAGCCTCATCGCCTTCATGGTCGTCCTCATCTACGCCTTGAACTCCCCCTTCGGAGGCCCGCTCGGCCTGAGTCCCGTGCCCTTCACCGACGTCGGTCTCGGCGGCTGAGACTGTGCCCGTCGGGCACGCGAGGGCGCCGGAGCCCGTGAGCCAGGGCTTGTTCGCGGGCGCGAAGCGTCAGGCAAACGTCCGGCCAACAGCGTTCCTCGACCGGCGGCGCACGGGCAGAATGCTGCGCGGACGGCCGGGCGCCCCGCGTCGGGGGGCATGGTTGTCCACCGTTTCAGCACCCCGGGCCCACGGATCACGGAGGAACCATGCGTCGTCGTATCGGAGCAATCATCGCTGCCGCCTCGCTGACGGGCATCAGCGTCGTCGGCCTGTCCGGAACCGCCCACGCCGGGACGACCGGCTCGGTGAGCATCTCGGTCCCCGGCTGCATCGGCCATCTGAACCTCTCGGCCAACTGGGCCTACGGTCACCTGGACTCGTACACCACCACCTGCTGGCTGACCATCTTCGACCGGAACGACCAAACCGGGGGAAAGACCTCCCAGACCATCTCCTACGGGCCCGGCGGAAGCGGCGACACCGGGCAGTTCTACCACGACAGCGTCGTCCACGCGGTCGCCATAGCGATCTCCAACGGTAGCCAGAGCACCGGTTCGGCCTGGTACCACTGAAGCCCCTGGTCTTCCCGTGGCCCGGAGCTCGCCGTGACGAAGGCACGACGTACCGGCGGTGACGCCCCCGAGCGGCCGCCGCGGCCCAGCGGCCGACACCGTCCTGCCGGCGCTCACCACGGTGGCGCAGTGGCTGCGCGCCCGGAGCATGGCGGGCATGGTGGGCTTTGTCGCCGGGACCATGCTGCTCGGCGTCGCAGCCACGCAGGTCGGAGGCAGTCCCCGGTTCCCGCTGGCCAAGGACGGTTGGCTGACCGGCGTGGCCGGGCGCTGGTTCCTGGCCTCGATCAGGGCCAGGCGCCCGCTGCTCTTCCGCGGCGGTTGCCCCCCGTTCTCAGTTTTGTCCGTTGTCCGCCCCGCAGCGCTTCACCGACCCCCGCAGGGTGTGTGACTTCCTGAACAACCTCGACTCGAATCCCGCTGCGGCCAGGTGGGCGTGCCGGCGTATCCGGAACGCAGCGAACTCGTGGTCGGCGATCGTTCTTCTCATCTTGTCCTACCGTTTACGCGGTACGAGTCCGGCCTCGAAGGCGGTGATCGCCAGGTGGACGCGGTCCCGGGCTTCGAGCTTGGCGAACAGACGCGCGACATGCGTCTTCGCCGTCGCCGCGCTGATCACCAAGCGCTCGGCTATCTCACCGTTCGACAGTCCCTGTCCGACCAGTGCCAGCACCTCGCGCTCCCGGTCGGTGATCCCCGCGATGAGACGTGAGTCCGCGGCGGGCCCGGTGTCCGGTTCGGGGGCCGCGGGGGTGGTGGAGGTTCCGGCGAAGTCCGCGATCAGCCGTCGGGTCACGCTCGGCGCGATCAGCGCGTCGCCCGCCGCCACCACGCGGATCGCGTCCAGGATCGCGTCCAGGGCCATGCTCTTGAGCAGGAATCCGCTGGCCCCGGCGCGCAGTGCGCCGTAGACGTACTCGTCGTCGTCGAAGGTCGTCAGCACCAGCACCTTGGGCGGGTCCGGTTCGGCGGTCGCCTGCCGGGTCGCCTCGATCCCGTCCATACCCGGCATCCGGACGTCCATCACCACGACGTCCGGCCGCAGCTCACGCACCAGGCGCACCGCCTCGTGGCCGTCGCCGGCCTGGCCGACCACCTCCAGGTCGTCGGTGTCGCCGATCAGGATCCCCAGCCCGACCAGCATCAGCGGCTGGTCGTCGACCAGCAGCACCCGCACGCTCATGCCGGGAGCCTCGCAGCCACCCGGAATCCGCCCTCCGGACGCCGGCCCGCGCTGAACTGGCCGGACAGCAGCGTCACCCGCTCGCGCATGCCGAGCAGGCCGAAGCCGCTCCCGCCGGCCGCCGCCGAGGGCCTCGGACGGCCGGGCCCACCGGGACCGTTGTCCCCGTCGTCCACCACCTCGATCGTCACTCCGGTCGGCTCGTAGCCGACCGCGACCCGGCAGCTGCGCGCACCGGAATGCCGCACCACGTTCGTCACCGACTCCTGGACGATCCGGAACGCCGACAGCTCGATCTCCGGCGGCAGCGGACGCTGCTCGCCCCGCCAGGTCAGGTGGACCCGCACCCCGGCGTCGGCCGTGCGTTCGGCGAGCTGCGGGACGTCGGCCAGGCTGCCGGCGGGCGCCAGCGGAGCGGCCTGCGGCATGGCGTCGTCGGGCTCGGCGCGGCGTAGCGCCCCGAGCATGCGCTGCAGCTCGAGCAGCGTCTGGCGGCTGGTGGTCTCGATGCCGGTCAGCGCCTGCCGCGTCTGCTCGGGCTTGGTGTCCACGACCCGAGCCGCCGCTCCTGACAGCACCGTGATGATCCCGATGCTGTGCGCGACGCTGTCGTGCAGTTCGCGGGCGATCCGCAGCCGCTCGGCCATGACGGCGCGGGCCTCGGTCTGCTCGTGCAGGGCACCGAGGTATTCACGGCGTTTGCGATACACCCCCCCGAAGATCCACGCGACCGCGAAGACGAACGCGAGTTGCCCGGCCCGCGGGGCCGCGAAGCCGACGGATTCCCGGTGGTAGCCGAGGGTGCGCTCGGCGAAATCGGTCGCGACGGCCGCGACGGAGGCGACGGCGGCAGCCGTCGGCCGCCGGGCAGCGAGGTACCCGGTCAGGACCGGGAGCAGGAGGACCACGATCCAGGGGTTCGCGCCGAAGAGGTCGCCGAGGGCTGCTTCGCCCAGGACCACCGCGAAGACCGCCGCGGGCAGCCGACGCACCAGCAGGATCGGCAGGGCGAGCACGACGCAGAGACCGATCATCTGGTCGGGCCCGAGGTCGGGGAACCGGAACGTGCCGCCGGCGCTCCGGACCCGACCGACCGGCATCGTCCAGAAGAGCATCAGCGCGTAGAAGCCAGCGGTGGCCAGCGACACGGCCCGCGACGTCAGCCAGGTCACGGGTGCCGATGTCGAGAAACGCCGGAGCAGCTCTTCCATGCGGAGATCGTATGCACCGGCGTCGGCGCTGCGCGTCACCCCGGGGATGTACACGGGGTACGCCCCCGGGCCTACGGCCTGGGGGGAGAGGTGACATCCGCCGGCCGACGCGATGGACCACGGCCCGTTCCTAGGTTCGTGGCCATGACGAACGCACCGATGATCGATCTCCAGGACGTGACGAAGAAATATGATGACGGCCCGCCCGCACTGGCCGGCGTCACCCTGTCCGTGGCGGACGGTGAGTGCCTGGCGATCCTCGGCCATTCCGGCAGCGGCAAGTCCACGCTGCTGAACCTGATCGCGGGTCTGGACAAGCCGTCCAGCGGCACCGTGACCGTCGACGGCATCCGCGTCGACCAGCTCGGCGAGGCCGATTCGGCGAGGTACCGCCGGGCCTCCATCGGCATGGTCTTCCAGTTCTTCAACCTGCTGGACGACCTGACCGTGTTGGACAACGTCATGGTTCCGGCGCAGCTGGCCGGGATGGGCAGGAACGAAGCGAAGCGGCGGGCCGTCGACCTGCTCGGCTCGCTGGGCATCGACCGGCACGCCAATGCCTATCCGCAGCGGCTGTCCGGCGGGCAACGGCAGCGGGTGGCGGTGGCCAGGGCCCTGATGAACGACCCGGCGTTGCTGCTGGCCGATGAGCCGACCGGCGCGCTGGACTCGAGCTCGGCCGAGGACGTGCGCCAGCTGCTGCTGGACCTGAACGCCGAGGGTCAGACCATCCTGCTGGTGACCCACGACATCCAGCTGGCCGCGAACACCGCGCGACGCACGATCGAGCTGGTGGACGGTGCCGTGGCCCGGGACGTGGTCAACACGGTCAGCGGCGCCACCTCCGACAGCGCGGCGGGAGCGGTCCGATGACGCGGCTCCCAGCGCTGCCGTCCCAGCGCCTGTACGAGGTTTCCTTCCGGGCCGTGGCCCGTCTGCTGCCGGCGGCGGGCCGATGAGCGCCCTGGGCAAGGTCGTACGCTCCGGCGTCGGCCGGCGTCGTGTGCAGTCCCTCGTGATGGCCCTGACGACGTTCGCGGCCGTCACCTCCTCGGTGCTCTCGCTTGGTCTGCTGGTCGTCGTGCAGGCTCCGTTCGAGAACGCCTTCAACGCCCGCAACGGCGCGCATCTGTCGGTCCAGTTCGACGGCTCGAAGGCCACTGCCGCGCAGGCCGCCGCCACCGCGCACGCCGCCGGCGTCACCGAGGCGTCCGGGCCGTACCCGGTCACCTCCGCCCTGAACACGAGCTTCGGCACGGACTGCACCGCGAACATCGCCCCGGGCATGCCGTTGGCCGGTCGCGCCAACCAGCCGGTCGTCGCCGCCACCCGGCCCGACCTGGCCGGCACCTCCGGTCTGGACCAGCTGGCCCTGGTCGATGGCAGGTGGCCGACCACCGGGAACGAGATCGTCCTGTCCTCATGGGACCATCACTGCGCAGGCGGTTCCGTGGTGTTCGACTCGCTGTCGGGCAAGCCCCCGTTCAAGGTCGTCGGCCTGGCGAACTCGCTGACCGACACCGCGACCGGCTTCCTCACCGGCGACGGCTTCGCGCGGTTGACCGCCGCCGGCGCCAGGACCGACGAGCAGATGCTCTACCGGTTCGCCGCCGCCGGGACCGAGGCCGACCTCGCCGCGGACAAGCAGGCGATCGCCGCCGCCGCGCCGGCCGGCTCGGTCGAGAGCGGACAGTCCTACCTGGCCGTGGAGAAGCAGGCCGTCGGCAGCGCGAAGTCCTTCGTGCCGTTCCTGGTCGTCTTCGGCGTCCTCGGTCTGTTCCTGTCGGTGCTGATCATCGCGATCGTGGTCAGCGGCGCGGTGGTATCCGGAATCCGGCGCATTGGGATCCTGAAGTCGCTCGGCTTCACCCCCTGGCAGGTGGCCCGCGCCTACGCCGCACAAGCCCTGATCCCGGCGACGATCGGCGTGGTGGGCGGCACGCTGTTCGGCAACCTGCTGGCCGTTCCGGTCCTGGGCAAAGCCAGCAGGGAACTCGGTGCCGCCGACACCAACCTGCCGGTGTGGGTCAGCCTCGTCGTGCCGATCGGCACCCTGGTCATCGTCGGTATCACCGCGCTCATCCCGGCACTTCGGGCCGGACGACTGCCGGCGGTGCAGACCCTGGTCGTCGGCCGTTCCCCGAAGGCCAAGCGCGGCCGAGGCGCGCAGCGCCTGGCAAGCCGGCTGCCGCTGCCCCGGCCGATGTCGCTGGGACTGGCCCAACCGTTCGCCAAACCGGGCCGGGCCGTGCTGGTCGGCGCCGCGGTGCTGTTCGGCGCGGTCAGCGTGACCTTCGCGGTGGGGCTGGAGACCGCGTTCACCAAGTACACGGACACGGATACCAGCGGCTTCAACGCCGCGTCGATGCTCGTGGTGCCCGCCGGCACGCCCGCTGGCTTCCACTCCCCAGGCGGCGGTCCTGGCAGTCCCCACTTGGACTCCACCGAGGTGGCCGCCGCGCTCGCCTCGATCCCGGGCACGAAGGCCGCGTTCGGCTGGGGCAACAGCGGCGCGACCGTGATCGGCGCGCCGACGGGCGACTATACGATGGTGGACACCACCACCGGCGACCTGTCCTGGACCAACCTGGGGCTGCTGCACGGCCGCTGGTATCAGAACCCCGGCGAAGCCGTGATCAACGACCACCTGGCCTCGACGGCCGGGTTGCACGTCGGCGACACCGCCACCGTGGCGCAGGACAACAAGCGACTGCCGCTGCGGATTGTCGGCATCGACTTCGATGCCAGCGGCAACGGGATCGTGATGGCCGATTCGGCCACGTTCACCGCCGCCGGTCTGACGCCGTACATCACCCAGTTCAACGTCCAGCTGGCCGACAACGTCAGCGGCTCGGACTGGTCCCGCTCGGCCGCGCCCGCGTTGACCCCGCTGCACGCCGAAGCCACCCCGAACATCACGCACGAGAACATCACGGTGCTCACCATGGTCGCCCTGGTGGCCACCCTCACACTGATGATGATCGCGGTCGCCGCGCTCGGCGTGCTGAACACCGTGGTGCAGGACATCCGGGAACGGATCCACGACCTGGGGATCTTCAAGGCCCTCGGGATGACGCCCAAGCAGACCATCGCGATGGTGATGACCTCGGTGAGTCTCACCGGCCTGATCGCCGGGCTGATCGGGGTCCCGATCGGGATGGCTGTGGAGAAGGTGACGCTGACCCAGATGGTGAGCGCACTCGGCAGGAACCTGCCGTCGAGCGTGACCCATGTCTACACCCCCGGGGTACTGCTCCCGCTGCTGGCAGGCGGGATCGCGATCGCCCTGCTCGGGGCGCTGCTGCCGGCCGGCTGGGCGGCGCGCTCCCGGACCGCCGCCGCGCTGCGGACCGAGTAGAACCGGTCGCTCGTCCGCTTCGACGACGCTCTGGCTTGGTCGGCGCGCCTCGGAGGTATCAGCGGTGACGCGTTCCGCGTTTCCGGCACCTTCGGGTCCAGCGGCGGTTGAGTCCCCTGACCGCGTCACTCCCGTGGAGGGCGAGGGGCCGCTCCGGGGCCGCTCCGGGGAGGTGGAGCGGCCCCGGCGGACATCAGCGGGTGCTGACGTCTGTGGGTACCGAGGTCAGCGGGTGCTGAAGTCGGCGTTCCAGGAGGCCGCTCCCGTGCGGGCCAGGCCGACCTCGTTGTAGTTGCCGATCATGATCCCCAGGTGGCCGGGGGAGTTGATCCAGCCGTCGACCGCCGCGTCGATGTTCGTGGGCCCGTAGAAGGCGATCTCGCCGAAGCCCCGCCCGGTGTAACCGAGGCCCGCCGCGATGCTGCCCGAGTCGCAGAAGTGCCCGGAGACCCGGCGCTGGTCCATCTGGTCGGCATTGCACTTCGCGGCCTGGGAGAGCGTCGAGTTGAGCCGCACCGGCGCCTTGCCGTACTGGGCGCGGACGGCGTTCAGCCGGTCCAGGAAGCGCTGCTGGTCGGAGGTGACCGGGCCGGGACCGGGGCCCGTGCCGGTGCCCGACCCGACCAGGTCGAAGCGCTGGGACATGGTGCCGTCGCAGCCCTCGACGGTGACCTCCCGGTCGAGGCCGTGGTAGGTCAGGCAGCCGTTGCCGTTGGCGTTGTGGAGGTAGGTGCCGCCCTCGGCGGCGGACTCCAGGGTCCACTGCTGGTTGTCGCCCGCCCACCAGTGGATGAACTGGGTGGTCCGGCCGTCCCGGGTGTCCATTTCCAGCACGCGCTCGGTGCCGTTGACGTTGCGGGCGAAGTCGACGCGGTCGCCGGGCTTGTTGGAGATCCAGAACGAGGTGGAGGCGTCCTGGTAGCTACGGGCGACGATCCGCGAGCCCTCGCCGTCGGCGCTGGCCAGCGAGTGGTGGTTCTGGTGGTCCTGGATCGTGACCGTCTGCTCGACCACTCCCGTGGTCGCGGCGTTCGCCGGCGCCGCGAGCAGCGTGGCGCCGCTCGCGGACATCGCGGAGACGGCGAGCGCCAGGGCCGCCAGCCGGGTGCGGCGGCGGGCGCCGGCGTCCGGACGGTGGGTGCGGGTGGACGGGTGGGACACGGGAGCCTCCTACGCTCGGCGGACCGCGTGCGGATGTGCAGGCGGATGCAGGGCATGACAACAGGGCCGGGTAGACAACCGGTCAACGGTGCGTCAACGCGATCGGAGCAGGGACGCGTGAGTGGTGGGCGGGGTGGGCGGGACGGCAGGTTCGTGGAGAGGGGCGGATACCTCCGCCGCCGCGCGCCCCTCGGAAGCGCCCACACGCCCCCTGCCGTCCGGTGCATGGCTGCGCCAGGATGGCGGGCGACTCTGTCCATCACGGCCGAAGGGGACGCGCATGGGTGACCACTCCAAGCCCGCACCGGATCCGGGGAAGGGCGATCCGCCCCCGAACAACGCTGACGGCAAGGTGGAGAAGCCGGCCGCCGGCACGGGCAAGCACAAGAAGGACTGAGCGCGGGTGAGCGACGACGACGTCCTGGCCGCCCGGCGCAGGGCCCTGGACGCGGAGATGGAGCGGCACGGGCAGTGGCCGACCGGTGCGCCGTGGCTGCGCGAGGCCTTCGCCGCACTGCCCCGCGACCGGTTCGCGCCGGAGCGACTGTGGCGCTGGGACGGCTGGGCGTACGTGCCGGTCGACCGTGCGGCCGACCCGGACGGCTGGGCCGACGAGGTGTACGGCGACGTCAGTTCGGCCGCGATCACGCAGGTCACCGGCGGCATCCCGTCGTCGTCGCTGTCCGCGCCCGGCGTGGTGGCCGACATGCTGGACAGCCTGCGACTGGAACCCGGACACCGGGTGTGGGACGTCGGCACCGGCCAGGGCTGGACGGCGGCGCTGTCCGCCTGGCGGGCCGGTCCGGGCCGGGTGGTGTCCACCGAGGTGGACGAGGGACTGGCCGCGTTCGCCCGCGCCCGCCTCGCCGCGGCCGGGCTGGACGTCGAGGTGGTGGTCGCCGACGGCTCCCGGGGCGGACTGCCCGGCGGCGGGCAGGTCGACCGGCTGCACGCCGCCTACGCTGTGGAGACGGTGCCGTGGTCCTGGGTCCAGGCGGTGCGGCCGGGCGGACGGATCGTCTACCCCTGGGGCCGGCTCGGCTACGTGGCCCTCACCGTCGCCGACGACGGCACCAGCGCGCGCGGCTGGGTGCACGGCCTCGCCCAGTTCATGGGCGACCGCCACGGCCCCGCCCAGCCGAGCAGCGGACCCGCCGCCCACTCGGCGGTGCGCGCGGACGCGGAGCCGCTGGTACGGCGGGTGCTGGACCGGGACCCGGCAGGGCTGGCGGACTGGGGCGTGCGGTTCGCCCTGCGGGTCGCCGTCCCCGACGCCGTGATCTACAGCAAGCACGGGCCGGAAGGGCTGGTCGTCCTCGTCCATGACGGTGCGCACTCCTGGGCGGAGGTCCACCCGGGAACGGCCGGCCGGCCGGTGCTGGTGCAGGGCGGGCCGCGCCGGATCGGTGACGATGTGATGACCGCCTGGGCGCAGTGGGAGGCTCTGGGACGGCCCGATCTCTACGACTACGGCATCACCGTGACCCCTGACTCCCAGTGGGCGTGGCAGGGCAGCCCGAACGGACCGCGCTGGCCGATCGCGCAGCCGGCACCGGCCTGAATCCCCGATGGTGACAGCCGTTTGAGTCGTGACAACTTGCCGACAGCCTTGGCGACTCGGCCTTTGCCGGCCCGCCCGGGTCAGCAGTCGCCCGATGCGCTGGACGGGAAGGAACGGCGAGGGTCTGCGGCCTCCGCTACTGAGATTCCCGACGGTGCCGGGTAGCCAGGCGTTCATGGAGGACGAACGGCGGCTGACCCCGCGTGGGTGGTGCTGACGGCGCCCCGCTCGCGCGCCGCCCGGGGACTGCGGCCGGGCCCCCGGGCTCCGGCGCCGACCGCTCCACCGTTCCGAACCGGGAGAGGTAGTGCCGTCGCAGGTGCGGCGGGGCCGGATCCCCGGGGGCTCAGCTACGGGTACGGAAGCGCACGGCTTGCCTGCCGGTACTGCTCACGCAACCTTCGAGCCAGCTCGTCAGGAGAGTTCCCGCACCAGCCTGGCGATGGTCGGGGTGGGGACGGAGTGGGCTTCGGCGGCCCGCAGTACCGCGCCGCCGATGGCGTCGAGTTCGGTCGGTCGGCCCGCTTCGACATCGCGCTGCATCGAGGACCTCATCGTCCCCGGGATCCGGTCGAAGGCGGCGAGCAGCGTCGGCAGGTCGGCCGGGGCGCCGACCGCTGCGGTGACGGCGGTGATCTCGGCCAGGACGGCGAGGAGTTCGTCCCGGTGCTCGGTGCGTACGACGCCGATCTCATCGGCGTGCCGGGTGGTCAGCAGGGCGAAGGGTGCGAGGAACGAGAGCTTGCTCCAGAGCACCGACGTCTCGTCCTCGCGGAGCGTGACGTCAAGCCCGGCGTGCCGCAGCAGCTCGGCGAACTCCTCTACGGGCGCGGAGAGTTCGATGGCCGCGAACGGGCTGGCGTGCTCGATCCGGCCGGGTGCGGTCCGAGTGGCCTCGACCCGGATGGTCCCGGCCACCACCCGCCCGGCCGGGTAGCGTTCGTGCAGCAGAGCCATGTGGTCCAGGCCGTTGAGCAGCGGCACCACGATGCCGGTGCCGAGGGCCTGCGGCGGCATCCGGTCGAGTGCGGCGGCCAGGGACGTCTCCTTGACGGTCACGAAGGCGGCGTCCACCGGCTCGCGCAGCTCGGTCGCGGCCTCCACCCGTGCGGTGAACTCGCCGAACTGGGTGCTGCGCACGTGCAGTCCGTCCCGGGCGAGGACGGCCGCGGTCTGCTCGCCGGCCAGGCAGATGACGCGGTGGCCGTCGCGCGCGAGCAGGCCGGCGATCAGGCCGCCGACGCCGCCCGGGCCGAGGACGGCGACGGTGAGGGGGGTGGTGGTCATGCGAACTCCTTGTGGCGTCGGGAAGGGGGGAGAGGTGTCGGAAGGGATCGGAGAGGAGTCGGACGGGGTCGGTGGGCGCGGGTCGGTGCCGCTAAGGGATCTCCCAGCAGAAGCGGCCCTCCAGGCCGTCCGGGCTGAGGAAGCCGGTGCCGACGCCGTAACCGAAGTTGAGGAAGTACGGATCGTCGTCGTCCGGGGCGTCGGAGAGGGAGAAGAGGTACTGCCAGGGCGCGGGCACCCGGGCCTGACCGTTGGGGAAGGACGGGAGGCCGCCGAGGTGGTCGTGGACGTGGCCGCCGTCGGGGAACCGGACCTCGGGGCCTTCGTGGCGCAAGTACCGCTGGAACGCGGCCCGTTCGTCCATCGAGCGGTCCAGTTCGGCGGACAGCGGCAGCAGGTCGAGGTGGAACTCGACCGGCGTCGTCGCGTCGCCCCCGGGCTCGTGGCGCCAGAGCGTGCGACCCCGGGTGCCGGGCGGGCCGATCACGGCGAAGGACGGGATCCGGCCGCCCGGCTGGACGAGCAGCACGCCGTCCCCGGCCTCCGGGTCCATGCCGCCCATGATCTGCTCGACCTCGGCCAGGAAGAGGTACGCCAGCCGCAACTCCTCGCCGGGGACGGGGAACTGGCCGATGAACACCAGAGGATCGCCGGTGCCGGGGGTGAGCGGCCAGGTGGGCTCGGCCAGCCAGCAGGGCTCGCCGCCGAGTTTGGGGACCGGCGCGGTGATCGGCCGCTGGGCCGGGCGCGCGGACAGCTCCAGGCGGGGGAGGAAGGCGGCATCGTGCGGACCGGTGGCGGTGCCGGTCGGGTACGGGGACGGGGACGGGGCCGGCGGGGTCATCGGGTGGCCTCGGGAGCGGTGCCGTGGAGGGAGACGAAGTCGAAGTGGTAGGGCGCCTCGTGGCGCGGCTTGCGGCCGGGCGCCGGCCGGGGTGGGCGACCGGCGTCCGCGCGGAGGTGGAGCGGGCCGTGGCGCAGGTTGCCGTGGTCCGGGTCGGGCACGGGCTGGCCCTGGGCGCGCAGGGCCTCGGCCAACTCCCGGCCCGGCCAACCGAACACGTCGATCCCGAGGTAGCCGACCGGGCAGGCGGGCCGCTCGTCGCGCGGGTTCCGGCTCACCCAGACGCTCGCCAGAGCGTCGTCCTCGTGCGCGGAGAGCGTGACGTTCACACCGGGGAGCCGGAAGCTCAGGGCCCACCGGGTGCCGCAGACGAACGTCGGGTGCACCCCGCCCGGCAGCAGTTCGCCGTGCGGGGCCAGCAGCGCGAGCACCGCTGCCTCGGCGAGGCCGAACCGCAGTTCGGGCAGCGGGGCCGGCAGGCGGACGCCGTGGCCGGGGAGCAGGTCGATGGTCACCTGAGCATGATTCCTCCTCGGCGGCCCGGATGGGAGCCGGTTTCCTGTGGCGGGGATCACGGGCCCGGGCGGGGCTGCTGGGGGCCTGTCGGGGCGGGGCCGTTGGGGGCTGTCGGGCAGGGGGCTGCCGGGTGAGGGCCCGGCCGTAGGTGGCGGGACCGTCTGCGCGGGGCGGTTCCGTTGGCGGTTCCGTTGGTGGCGCGGTTGACGGGGGAGCGGATGATGGCGGATCGGGTTCCCGGCGGACGCCCGGTTGGTGGCCGCCTCCCCGGGCTGCTGGACGAGGCGGAGTAGCGGACCCGGCTGGTGGGCGCGTAGGGGCTCGCCCGGCGGGACGACCCGGGGACGGCGGCGGCGGTCCAGCGGTCGGACCGCTCCCCTGGGCGGAGTACCGGTACGACTCCTGGACGTACGCGATCCGGAGCTGGGAAGCGCGGAACCGGTCCGAGGGGGCGTAAGGCCAGTGGGCGGCGGGGTCTGGCCCCACCTGCGGGGTTCGGTTTTCCGAACCCCGGATCGGGGTGCCAGCACAATCGACGGGTCGGACCCGGATGTCCAGGATTGGGGGCATGAACGGGATGACCACAGCCGCCGTCGGGGCGGCGCACGACGGAGTGACGGGTGCGGCGCTCAGCGGCGAGAGGCTGCACCGCGAGTACGGGCGCGGCACGACCGCGGTCCGGGCGCTGCGCGGGGTCTCGGTGGCCTTCGCGCCGGGCACCTTCACGGCGGTGATGGGGCCCTCGGGCTCGGGCAAGACCACCCTGCTGCACTGCCTGGCCGGGATGGACCGCCCCACCCGGGGCACCGTCCGCTGGGGCGGTACGGAGGTGTCCGGCCTGCCCGAACGGCGACTGGCCGAGCTGCGGCGCACCAGGGTGGGGTTCGTCTTCCAGGCCTTCAACCTGATGCCCGCGATGACGGTCGCGCAGAACGTCGAACTGCCGGGGCGGCTCGCGGGGCACCCGCCGGAGCGGGCCCGGGTGCGGGAGGCGCTCGCCCGCGTCGGGCTGGCCGGGCGGGAGCACGAACGGCCGGGCCGGCTCTCCGGTGGCCAGCAGCAGCGGGTGGCGATCGCCCGTGCCCTGGCCGCCCGGCCCGAGGTGCTGTTCGCCGACGAGCCCACCGGTGCCCTCGACCGGGCGACCGGGCACGACATCCTCGACCTGCTGCGCGCGGGCGTGGACGAGGACGGGCGCACGTGCGTGATGGTCACCCACGATCCGGTGGCCGCCGGCTACGCGGACCGGGTGCTGCTGCTGGCCGACGGCACGCTGGTCGACGAACTGGTCCGGCCGACAGCCGCGCAGGTCGGCGAGCGGCTGAGCCGGCTGGGCGGGTGAGGGCGATGCGCGGCTCCGTGCCGGCCCTGGCGGCCGGTCAGATCAGGCGTCGACCGGCGGCCTTCGCCGGGCTCGCGACGGCGCTGTTCCTGGCGGTGGGGACGGTGACCCTGTTCGGCTCCCTGGTCGCCGCCCAGCTCACGGCCCCGGCCGCGGTGACGAGAGCGGTGGTGGCCGGGCCGGGGCTGATGGTGATCGCGGGGGCGTTCGGTGAGATCGCCGTCCTGGTCGCGCTGTTCGTCGTGGTCAACGCGCTCGGCTTCACGCTCCAGCAGCAGCACCGCGACCTCGCCCTGCTGCGGACGGTCGCGGCAACGCCCCGTCAGATACGGCGGCTGGTGCGCCTCCAGATCACGGCGACCGTCCTGCTGGCGGCCGTCCCCGGCGGTGCGGCGGGCCTGATCGCCGCCCGGGCCTTCCTCGACGCGCTGCAACGACGCGGGATGGCAGCGCCCGGCCTGCGGATACCGGCGACGCCGGTGCCGGCGCTGACAGCGCTAGCGGTGGCGCTGTTGGTCGGCCTGGCGGCCACCGCGCTCACCGTCCGGCGGATCACCCGGCCCGCGCCGGCCGCCGCGCTGACCGACAGCGCGGCCGGTCAGGCCCGGACGGGCGTGGTGCGGCTGCTGGCCGGTGCGGCGGTGCTCGCGGGCGGCGTGCTGCTGCTGCGGCTGGCCGCCGGCCGACCGGCCGGGGAACTGGACAAGGCAGGGCAGGCGGCCCTGCTCGGTTCGCTGGTGCTGATGGTCGCGGTCGCCCTGCTGGGGCCGGTGGCGGCCCGGTTGTTGGCGACACTGCTCGGCGCCCCGGCCCGGGTGCTGCTGCCCAGGGTGGGCTGGCTGGCGGACGCCAACATGCGCGGCTACGCGGTCCGGCTCTCCTCGGCGGTGGTCCCGGTCGCCCTGCTGGTCGGTCTCGCCACCACCATGCTGGTCCTCACCGGTACGGCGGAGCAGGCGGCCAGGGTGAGCGGGGCCACGACCAGCGTCACCAAGGCGAGCGACGTCTGGCTGCGACAGGCGGAACTCGGCCTGCTGGTCTGCTTCGCGGCGGTCTCCACCGTCAACACCCTGGTCGCGCTGACCGCTGACCGGCGCCGCGAGTTCGCCCTGCTGCGGCTGGTCGGGGCGACGCGGCGGCAGCTGCTGCGGATGCTCACCGTCGAGGCCGCGCTGACCACGGCCGTGGGCGTGCTGCTCGGCTCAGCGGTGGCGGGCGCGGCGACCGGGGCGTTCAGTCGGGCCGTCACCGGCTCGGTGGTGCCGGTGGTGCCGTGGGCGGCCTGCGGCTGGGTCGTCGCGGGGGCGGCGGTGCTGACGGTGCCGGGGATCGTGGGGACGGGGCTCTGGGCGGTCGGAGGGCGTGCGGTGGAGGAGGTGGCGGGGGAGCGGGGGTGAGGCGGGCGGTGGTGCCGGGTGGTTCGGGCGTGCGGCCGTTCCGGTGGTGACTGGGAGATGCTGGGGGCCGGTTGATCGGTGGATGGTGAGGCGTGTGGTGAGTCGTCGGCGGTGGCAAGGGCTGTCGGTGCGGGGCGGCGAGGTGGCGTTCGCCGTCCTCGGGCTGCCGCTCGGAGTGCTCGGCGGGATCTACGCCGTGGCCGTGCTCTACGCGGGGGCCCTGCTCTCGCTCACCGTCCTGGGGTTGCCCTTCGTCGCCGCCGCCCTGGCCGGGGCCCGGGGGATCGGTGGACTGCACCGGAGGCTGGTCGGGCGACTGCTCGGTGAACAGGTCCCCGTACCAACGCCGTTGGCGCGCCCCTCGGGGCTGCTGGCGCGGGGCCGGGCGGTGCTGACCGACCCGGTCGCCTGGCGGGCGCTGCTCTACCTCCTCCTCCGGCTGCCGCTCGGAGCGCTCGGCTTCCTGGCCGCGGTCGGGCTGCCGCTCAGCTCGGTGTGGCTGATGGGCTTCCCGCTCTGGGTACGGCTGTTGGAGCCGGGCCCGCGGCCGGTCGACTGGCTGGACATCGCCGGGATCCCGGTCGGCCTCGCGGTGCTGGCCGCCGTACCGGCCGCGCTGCGCGCTCTGAGCCGCGCCGACCGGGCGCTGGCCCGGGCGCTGCTGGGGCCGGTGCGCTCGCAGCAGCGGGTGCGCGAGCTGGAGGCCGCCCGCGTCACGCTGCTGGCCGAGGGCACGGACCGGCTGCGGCGCCTCGAACGCGACCTGCACGACGGCACCCAGGCACAGCTGGTCGCGCTCGCCATCACCCTGTCGCTGGCGGACGACGCCCTCGGCGACCCGGCGGCCCCCGGGACGGACGCCGGCCCCGACCTCGGGCGGCTGCGGACCCTGGTCGACCGGGCGCGCGGGCAGACCGACGACACCATCACCGGGCTGCGCCGCCTGACCCGGGGCATCCACCCGGTGGCGCTGGACGCCGGGTTGGCCGAGGCGCTGCCCGGGCTGACCGCCACCTCACCGGTGCCGGTTGCGCTCCGGCTGGACCTGCGGGAGCGGCCCGCGGAGGTGATCGAGCGGGCCGTGTACTTCTGCGCGGCCGAACTCCTCACCAACGTGGCCAAGCACAGCGGCGCGCGGTCCGCCGGGCTGACCGCGAGTGCGGTCGACGGGAGGGTCCGGCTGACGGTCCATGACGACGGGCACGGCGGCGCCGCGATTGGCGCGGGTACGGGCTTGGCGGGGCTGGCCGAGCGGCTCGCGGCGGTGGACGGGGTGCTCCGGGTGGACAGTCCGCGCGGCGGGCCGACGGTCGTCACCGCGGAGCTGCCGAGCAGCTTGTGACGGGGGCCGTGGGGCGGGGACGGGGGCCGGAGCTTGGGTCGGGGCTGAGGCTGAGGAAGGTGTGCCGGGCCGGGCGGCGGCCGGGGCGCGGGGCCGTCAGGAGCCGGTCTCCGCGAGGTAGGTCAGGACGGCCTTGACCCGGCGGTTGTCGGCGTCCGTCGCGGGCAGGTCGAACTTGCCGAAGACGGCCGCCACGTGTTTCTCCACCGCCCGCTCCGAGACCACCAGCAGTCCGGCGATCGAGCGGTTGGAGTGGCCCTGGGCCATCAGCTCCAGGACCTCGCGCTCGCGGGCGGTGAGGGAGTCCACCCGGCTGCGCCGGCCGCCGTGCAGCAGGCCGTTGACGATCTCCGGGTCGAGCGCGGTGCCGCCCGCGGCGACCCGGTGCAGGGCGTCCACGAACTCGGAGGTGCGGGCCACCCGTTCCTTGAGCAGGTAGCCGATGCCGGCGGCGCCGCCGGCCAGCAGTCGGGCCGTCCAGGCGGTCTCCACGTGTTGGGAGAAGACCAGGATCCCGACCTCCGGCGTGGCGGCCCGGATCTCGACTGCGGCCCGGATGCCCTCGTCGGTGTGGGTGGGAGGCATCCGGATGTCCACCACGGCGACGTCGGGCCGGTGCTCGCGGACGGCGGTGACCAGCTCCGGGCCCGTACCGGCGGTGGCGACCACCGCGCACCCGCGGGCGGTCAGGAGTTCGACCATCCCCTCGCGGAGGATCACCGAGTCCTCGGCGAGGACGACGCGGAGCTGCTTGTCGATCATGTCGCCATTATCAGGGTGGACGGAGGCGGGCAGATATACAGCAAGGCTGGACAGTCTGGACTGATGAAATTACCGTGGAGTGGTGACCGAGAAGCGAACTGCCCCGACGATCCCGGACGGCCCGGCCGAAACCACCGGCCCGGTCGGTCCAGTCGACTCCGCCGGCTCCGCAGCGTTGGCCGCCCGGGAGCTCCGTGCCGTCTTCAGCCGGCTGCGCCGGACCCTCCGGGAGAAGGGGCAGGGGTCCAGCGACCTCACCCCCTCCCAGACCGCGGTGCTCAACCGGCTGATCGTCGACGGCGCCGCCTCCGCGAGCGCGCTGGCCGCCGCGGAGCGGGTCCGTCCGCAGTCGATGGCCGTCACGCTGGCCGCACTGGAGGGGCACGGGCTGATCGATCGCCGCCCCGATCCGGAGGACGGACGTCGACAACTGGTCGACCTGAGCGCCGCCGGGCTGGCGTGGATCGCGGACAGCCGTCGGGCCCGGGAGGAGTGGCTGGCCCGGGCGCTGCGGGAGGAGCTCACCGAGGCCGAGCGCGCCACCGTGCTGGCGGCGCTGCCCCTGATGGACCGGCTGAACCGGCGATGACCGGCCCGTCGACGCTGCTGGCACGGTTGCGCTCCCGCCGCCAGGACCCGCCCGGCCCGACCGGGGTTGGCGAGGTGGACAGCCGGACCGGGGTGGACAGCCGGACCGCGGCGGACGGCCCGACCGGGGCCGACGGGGGCGGCCCGGCCGAGGTCGGGTTCAACCGTCGGCTGCTCGCTCCGATGGTGCTGGGCTCGGTGCTGAACCCGATCAACTCCTCGATGATCGCGGTGGCCCTGGTGCCCGTCGGCACCGCCTTCGGGGCGCCGCCCGCCGAGACCGCCTGGTTGGTGAGCGCGCTCTACCTCGCCACCGCCGTCGGCCAGCCGGTGATCGGGCGGCTGGTGGACAGCCACGGTCCGCGCCGGCTCTATCTGGCCGGGACGGCCCTGGTCGGCCTGGCCGGGCTGGTCGGCGCGCTCGCGCCCACGTTCGGGCTGCTGATCCTCGCCCGAGTGCTGCTCGGGATCGGCACCTCGGCGGCGTACCCGGCGGCGATGCACCTCACCCGCAGCGAGGCCGAGCGGACCGGCCGGAGCAGTCCGACCGGGGTGCTGACCGTGCTCGCGGTGGCCAACCAGACCATCGCCGTGGTCGGGCCCACGCTCGGTGGTCTGCTGATCGGGCTCGGCGGGTGGCGGTCGATCTTCGCCGTCAACGTCCCGCTGTCACTGGCCTGTCTGGTGCTCGGGGCCGCCCGGCTGCCCGCCTCGGTGCCGCGCCGGAAGGAGGGGGAACGGCTGGACCGCGCGGGGATCGCGCTGTTCGCGGTCTTCCTGCTGGCGCTGCTGCTGTTCGTGATGAAGCCCGGCTCCGACCGCTGGTACCTGCCGGCGCTCGCCGTGCTGGCCGGTGCCGGTTTCGCGGTGCGGGAGGGCAGGGCCCGCAGTCCTTTCATCGACCTCCGGGCGCTCGCCCGCAACCGTCCGCTGGTCGCCACCTATCTGCGCCAGGTGCTCGGCTACACCGCCGCCTACGCCTTCCTCTACGGCTACACCCAGTGGCTGGAGGAGGGGCGCGGGCTGAGCGCCGCCTCCGCCGGGCTGGTGCTGCTCCCGCTGTCGCTCACCGCGCTCGCGGTCTCCGGCGTGACCGGTCGCAGTCCGGCGGTGCGCGGCAAGCTGCTGGTCGGTGCAGTGGCCCAAATGGCCGCCTGCGCCGCCCTGTTGGCGGCGGGGTCGGCGAGTCCGGTCGTGCTGCTGATCGGGGTCGGGGTGCTCGCGGGCATCCCGCAGGGGCTGATCGGGCTGGCCAACCAGACCGCGCTCTATCACCAGGCCGACCCGGCCGGCATCGCCGCCGCGGCCGGGCTGCTGCGCACCTTCATGTACTGCGGGGCGATGGCGGCCTCGGCCGCGAACGCGGCCTTCTTCCCACGCGGCGCCAGTACGGGCGGGCTGCACCACCTCGCGCTGTTCATGCTCGGTGGCGCGGCCCTGCTCTTCCTCCTGGTCCTCCCGGACCGCTCGCTCGGTCTGCTGGAAGTCACCTCCCCGGAGCGGAGATGACGATCCACCAGTTCGTTCGGCGGTCGGATCAGGGCGGCCGGTCGTCGCCGGAGGGGCGGCCGCGCCATGCGTGGACGCCGGGGCGGCCTTGACGGCCTTGACGGGGTCGGCGTCCCGGACGGGCTTGAGTCGGGTGCGCTGCTCGTCCAGCCAGCGCGCCGCGGAGCCGAGTGTGAGTCGGCGTTCGGTGGTCAGGGTGACGAACTGCCCGCGCGCCGAGTCGGTGTGACGCTGATCTCGCAGTCCAGCCAGTCCAGCCAGTCCAGCCTGTCCAGCCAGGCGTGCCCGAGCGGGGGGCTCGGTGAGTGGCGTCCGAGGATCCGTACCCGTACGTCGCGGCCGCCGTTGCGGAGCCGGGTCGGCCGGGTCGGCCGGCGGCTGGGGCAGGACAGGGCAGGGCAAGACAGGGGAACGGCAGGGGAGCCGCAGGGGCGGGTCCCTCGGTGCACGCCGGCCCGAAGGCACGCCCTACGCCTCGGCCTGCCGGTAGAGCGTGACCAGGAGGCCGTGCACCGGCGCGCCCTCCGGGTCCTCCTCCGTCTCGTCGACCAGTGCGGCCAGCGTCTCGGCGAGTCGTGCCGCCTTGGCCGGGCTGAGGCGGAGGTGGCGCAATGTCAGGAGGTGGTCGGTGGGTGAGCGGTCCAGCTCTTGGGCGACGGCGCCGAGGAGCGCGGCCGTGCCCTCGGCCCGTGGCTCGGCGACGAGGAGGCGTTCGGCGCTCCGCCGGTAGTACTTCTCGGTGCCGCCGCGCACCTGTCGTGTTCCGGCGTCCTGGACCAGTCCCGCTTCGCAGAGCACCCGGAGGTGGTGGGAGACGCTGCCCTTGTTCACTCCGAGCTGCGCGGCGAGCCGGCTGATCGTCGACGGCCGGCTGCCGAGGGCGAAGAGCAGGCGCTGGCGCAGGGGGTGGGCGAGTGCGGTGTGCTGTAGTGGCGTGCTGATCGGCTGGACGTCTTCGTCTGGTTGGTGGCTCACCCCATCAAGCGTTAAGTACGGTTGACGCTTTGGCAAGTCGCTGGTGTACTCCGTGCCATGACCTCCACCACATCGCCACCCGCGCTGGACGCTCTTGCCGTCGTCGAGTCGATCGCCGACCTGGTCCGCGAGAACTACGTCTTCCCCGACGCCGCCCGGCAACTGGCCGCACTGCTGCGGAGCCGCAGTGCCGAGGGCTCCTACCGGACCGAATCTGCGGAGGAGTTGGCCGAAGCCGTCACCACGGACCTGCGGTCCGTCAACGGTGACCTGCACCTGGCCCTCAAGTACCACGACGTGCCGGTGCCGCCCGAGCAGGGCGCGGCGGTACTCGCCGCGATGCGCCGGGAGTTCGACGCCTCCCTGGGCGGTGTCCCGCGGGTGGAACTGCTCGACGGCGGCGTCGCGGTCCTGGAGATCGCCCCCAAGATGTTCCCGTTGGACTGGGCGGCGCAGCCGCTGGCCGCCGCGCTCTCCCTGGTGGCCCCCGCCCGCGCCCTCATCCTGGACCTGCGCCGCAACACCGGCGGCGACCCGGACACGGTCGCCTTCGTCTGCGGCTACCTTCTCGACGGCCGCACCCACCTCAACACCATGCTCTGGCGGCAGGGAGAGGTGGCCAATCAGTCCTGGACGCCCCCGTTCGTGCCCGGTGCCCGTTTCGGCGCCGACAAGCCGCTCTACGTGCTGACGAGTGCGAACACCTTCTCCGCGGGCGAGGAACTCGCCTACGACCTCCAGCAGCTCGGGCGCGCCGAGGTCGTCGGGGAAGCCACCCGGGGCGGCGCGCACCCGCGCGACGGCTGGACGGTGCACCCGCACCTGGAGCTCAGCGTCCCCATCGCCCGCGCGGTCAACCCGGTCTCGGGAACCAACTGGGAGGGCACCGGCGTCCAGCCTGACGTGCCGTGCGACGCCGAGACGGCACTCGGCCGCGCGCAGGCCCTGGCCGTGGCGCGCCTGACCCGTGGGTAGTCGTTCCGACCGGCATGAGCGACGGCACCACTGCGCCGGCTGGCCTCCTCCGGTTCGGGCGGCACGGACCCGAAGTGCCGTGATCTCGAAGTCCCGTGATCTCGAAGTGGCACGGGCTCGAAGCGGCAACCGGGCCGTTGGCTGTCGGCCCGCCCTGTCGCGCTCGGCCGTCAAGTGGCCGACCACGAAGCGCTGTTGCCGTACCGAAGCGGCCCGCTCGGCGCGTTCGCTCCCGCGCTCGGCCTCCGGATAGACTCCGGAAATTCCTGGAGCTCGGAATCTCCCGCCTCGCGCCACGGCACCCCGGGCCCGTCAGGCCGTGCGCCACCCGGAGAGCAGAGAGTGAGACCTACGTGAACAATCCCCCGACCGCGTTGCCCGGTGGACTGCTGGTCATCGGGAGCGCCGCCCCGGCGGACGTTCCCGGGGCGGGGCTCTCCACGGTCGGCTACGACGACACCGGTGCCATGAGTCTCCTCGGGACAGTGCCGCTGGACCACCCCTCCTACGCCGCCGTCGACCCCGCGCGCGCGGTCGTCCACGCCGTCCTGGAACGGGAGGCCGGAGGGGTCGTCTCCCTCCGGGTGGATGCCGGGAGGGAGTTGCAGGGACCGCCCGCCGCCGCCGCGAGTGGTGGTGCGGGCCCCTGTCACCTCGCGGTCCACCCCAGCGGTTCGTACGTCTTCGCGGCCCACTACGGCGACGGCGTCCTCTCGGCCGTCCCCATCGGCGCGGACGGCACGGTCGCCACCGCCGAGCCGGCGCAGACCATCCGGCATCCGGGCCGGGAGGCCTCCGACGGCCTGCTCACGTCCCCGCACGCCCACATGGCGGCCCCCTCGCCGGACGGGCGGTTCCTGCTCTGCACCGATCTCGGCACCGACCGGGTGTACGTCTACGCCTTCGATCCGGACAACGGCCCGCTCGGCGCCCACTGGACGACCCAACTGCCGCCGGGCAGGGGCCCACGGCACCTGACGTTCCACCCGTCGGCCCGGTACGCCTACGTCCTGAACGAACTCTCCTCCACCCTGACCGTCTGCACCTGGGACGTGCTCTCCGGCCGCCTCGAACCGGTCGCCGAGGTCGAGACCCGACGGGATCCGGGCGCGCCGAACGCCAACTCCGCCGCCGCGATCGCGCTGTCCGGGGACGGCCGCTTCCTCTACACGACCAACCGCGGTGACGACGCGATCGCGGTCCACGCCGTCCACGACGGCGGCGGGTCCGTGGAACTGCTCACCGCCGTTCCCTGCGGCGGGAGTTGGCCGCGCGACATCGCCCTCACCGCGGACGGTCGGCTCCTCTTCTGCGCCAATCAGCGCTCCGACACCATCACGGCGTTCCACCGCGACCCGGTCACCGGCCACCTGAGCCCGGCCGGCGAACCCCTGGCGGTCACCGAGCCCACGTCCGTCCTGCCGATCGGAGGCTGAGCGGAGAGGCGGGAGGCGTCCGGCACGAGGGTGTCGGGCGCCGGGGTGCTCATGAGCCGTGGCCCGGCTGCCCGTCTTGCTGTCCGACAGATCGACGGGGCGATCCTGCGGGGTGCGGCGACGCGGTGTCAAACCCGGCCCGCCACCTGCTTGTTGGCGAGGGGGGCCCGGCTGCTGTGATCGCCGCAGTCTCGCCCAGTCCAGTCGTATACGGACTTGCTTGGGCGAGAAGACCCCATGTGATCGGATTTGATCGGGAAGGCCCTGGCAGGGCAGGCTCGGTGTCGCAAAGTGGCGGATCAGTCACGGTCCGGCACGGGAGGGAGCCGCATGTCCGGGACCGAGTACAGCAAGCCGACCGCGCACGTCGTGGTCGGCTACACCCCTCAGGAAGGCTTTGTCGCCGTCCAACTCAGCCCGCCCCCGGCGGAATACGTGTGGCACGACCGGGAGGCCGAGCACTACCAGGAGCGGTTCGGGCCGGGTAACGGCTATCAGCAGTGGCTGGCTGTCGACGCCGGCACCGGTGCCGTGTGGTTCGGAGACACCGACTGGCGAACGCAGGACGGGGATGCCGTCCCCCGGTTCCCGGGCCACCGCCGACCCGAACTGGGCGACGGCGCCCTGCCGTCCCCGGCGGTCTTCTCGCTCCCGCTCGCCCACCGGGCCGTCGACGAGCAGGGCGCTTGCAGCTGGCGGTTCTTCACCGCGCAGGAGCTCTACGCACTGGCTCGGCGGATCCTGCCCGTGGTCCAGCGGGTGATCGACTCGCTGCACCGCGTGGGCCCGACCGCGGACCTGGAATGGTCCGCCGAGGCTGCGACGGCCTGGACCGATCTCGAAGAGGGCTGCCGTTACGTGCTGGACGGGACGGGAGCGGTGGCCTGGGCCGGACCCCGCATGAGCCGGGTTCCCGGATGGCGGGTCGAGGTGGCGGACTTCCTCGCCCGGAACCCGGAGCTGTGCGACCCGGCTTGGGCGACGGCCACCGACGCCGAGCTGGACGCGTACGCCGCCTACGAGCCCGATTCCGGCTACGCCGGCGTGCCGGGACGGATGTGTGCTCCGGCGGATGTCGGGATCGAGGAGGGGTACACCTTCTACGGCCACCGCGCGGCCCTGTACGCCTATCGGGCGGCCGCCTGCGGGGACCGCACCCCGGTCGAGGCCCGGCTCTGGCTCGGGAGCAGCGAGGCCGGGCGGAGCAGCTGGGAAGCCGCCAAGGTCGCGGGGGCGAGTCTCGCCGACGCCACCGACTGCGTGTTGGACCACCTCGCCGACACGTTCCGCGGCGCTGCGGCGGACGAGGGCGTGGTCCTCACCGGGCTGCCGGCCTACCTGCGGCAGCGGCGGACGGAGGAGCGGGCGGCGGTGGACGAGACGCTCGCCGCCACCGGAGAGGAGCTGAAACGCCTGGAGGAGCTGCTCAAGGAGATCCGACTGGTCCGGAACACCATCCTGACCCGGGTCCTCAGCTGGACCGACGGACGGGACGACGGGGCGATCGCCCTGCTGGCGGCGATGTCCCCGGGCGCAGTGACCGAGTGGCGGGAGCGGCTCACGGCCGATCAGAGCGTCCAGTCGGGGCGGTGAGCGGACCCGCAGGGCCCGGGTCCGGTCGAAGGGGTGGGGCGTGCGGCGCGCCTCAGGACAGGGCGGCCAGCGCCTGTGCGGCGAGCATCTGCTCCAAGGCCAGCAGGGCGCGCGGGGAGTGCCGGGTGTCGATGCGGACGGCGTAGATGAAGCGCGTCAGCTCCGGGTCGGCCAGGGGGCGCGCGACGACCCGGGTGCTACCGCGGGGGAGGGCCAGCTGGGGCATGACGGCGACGCAGAGGCCGGCGGCCACGAAGCCGAGCACGGTGTTGAAGTCGTCGCCCTCGTAGTCCAGGCGGGCCTGGAAGCCCGGTGTCTTGGCCATCTGGGCGAGCAGTTCCAGGCGCAGGGCCGCCTCCGGGGCTGCTATCCACGTCTCGGAGGCGAGGGTCGCCAGGTCGATGACGTCCCGGTCGGCGAGGTGGTGGTCGGCCGGGACCACCGCCACGACCGGGTCCCGCGCGACCAGTGTCCGGCGCAGTGTCCGCGGCGCCGGCAGGGGGATGAAGTCGTAGTCGTAGCTGAGGGCCAGGTCCATGTCCCCGCGCCTGAGCCGGTTGTAGCTCGCGTCGGGTTCCAGTTGGGAGAGGCTGACCTGCACGTCGGGGTACGTCATGTGGAGCTGTGCGAGCGCCTGCGGGACGATGCCGGTGGCGGCGGAGGCGAAGGCA
The DNA here is from genome assembly GCF_055608425.1 of Kitasatospora sp. NPDC036934. Lineage (NCBI taxonomy): Bacteria > Bacillati > Actinomycetota > Actinomycetes > Kitasatosporales > Streptomycetaceae > Kitasatospora > Kitasatospora sp. NPDC036934. The sequence goes on from NZ_JBVJQR010000032.1 coordinate 43,389, forward strand.
CCGAGCCGGATCCTTCCGGCCGTGCCCGCGCGCATGGCGTCGAGTTCCACGGACGCCGCCGCCAGCGCGCTCCGGACGCGCTGTTCGGCGTCGAGGAGGACCTCGCCGGCCGGCGTGGCGCGCACGGGTCGGCGCTCCAGCACTCTGAGGCCCGTGCGGCGTTCGAGTTCGGCGACCTGTTGCGAGACGGCGGGTGCGCTGTAGCCGAGCTCGCGTGCGGCGGCGTTGAAGGAGCCGTGGCGGACGACGGCTTCGAGGGTGGCGAGCAGGCGGGGGTCGAGGCTCTGCACGGAGTTAAGGCTCACTTATCTGTCGCGAAGACGTCTTTTCTTGTACTTAAGGGTGAATGGCAGCAGGATTCTTGCTCGCGGCCCGGTACGCAAGTGCCGGATGCCTGAGTGTCCGCTCCCGGGTCCGCAGCGAACCCGTTCCCCCGTCGCCGGGCGCGTCCGTGCGCCCGTAATGCCGTGCACCCCCTTCTCCGCAGCCCGTTCGTCCGCGCGTCGGTCGGGCGCTCTGCCGAGGAGACGGCCGTCGACGATCCACTCCCAGGACCTGAAAGGAAGCGGTATGCCCAAACCGCTCGTCGGACTCACCACCTACCTCACCGACGCCCAGTGGGCGGAGTGGGAATTGCCCGCGGTGCTCCTGCCCGCGGCGTACGCCAGCGCCGTGCAGGCCGCAGGCGGCCGTGCGGTCCTGCTGGCGCCGGATGCTCCCGAGGCCGCGGCCGACGTCGTCGCGCGACTGGACGCGCTCGTCCTGGCCGGCGGAGAGGACCTCGATCCCGCGCTCTACGGAGCGGAGCCGCACCCGTGCTCGGGTGCCCCGGTCCGGGAACGCGACCGGTGGGAACTGGCCGTCCTGGCCGCCGGTCTCGCGCGGGACGTCCCGGTGCTCGGGGTCTGCAGGGGAATGCAGTTGATGAACGTGCACGCGGGCGGGACATTGGTCCAGCACCTGCCCGACCGGGTGGGGCACGACGGTCACAACGTGCACCCGGGCCATTTCGGCTCGCATGCCGTCACCACCGTCCCGCGCACCAGGGTCGGGGCGCTCCTGCCGGGTACGTGGCAGGTCGCCACACACCACCACCAGGCGGTGGGGCAGCTCGGGGCAGGTCTGGTCGTGGCCGCCCACGCCGCGGACGGCACGGTGGAGGCGGTGGAGAGCACCCGGCACCGCTTCGCCGTCGGCGTGCAGTGGCATCCGGAGATGGCCTTCGATTCGGCGGTGGTGTACGCCCTGGTGGCCGCCGCGCGGTCCGGTGCCGCCGCGCGGTCCGGTGCCGGCGCCCGTCCGGGCCGGGTGGGCGAACGGGTGGCAGACGCCGTCCGGGAGACGGCGCTCGTCGTCCCGTCGGCACTGACCCCTTGACACCGCTCGGTCGCAGCCCCCAGGATCAGCCCGTGAACCTGTCAGACAGCCAGACAGCTGGGTCGGCCCCCCGGCGCGTGAGCGCGATGGAAGCGGTGTTCGGCCACCTGCGCAGCGCCATCGAGCGCGGCGAGTACGTCGTGGGGGACAAGCTGCCCTCCGAAGCGGAGCTGTGCCGCACCCTGGAGGTCAGCCGGCCCGTGCTGCGCGAGGCTCTCCGGGCCCTCCAGGCCATGGGCCTGACCGTTTCCAAGACCGGCAAGGGCACCTTCGTCGTGGCGAACACGGTCGAGGACCCCACCTTCGGCGACTACGCCGCCAGCGACCTCCTGGAGGTGCGTCGGCACGTCGAGATCCCGGTGGCCGGGTACGCGGCGCTGCGCCGCACCCCGGAGGACCTGGACCACCTGACCCATCTGCTCGAGCGGATGGAGCGGGAGACCGACACCACCGCCTGGGTCGCGCTGGACACCGTCTTCCACCTGGCGGTGGCCGAGGCCTCCCGCAACCCGGTCTTCCGCCGGGTCATCGAGGAGATCCGTGACGCACTGGCGCGTCAGTCGACCTTCCTCAACGAACTCGGCGGTCGGCGCGAGCAGTCCAACTGCGAGCACCGGGCGATCGTCGAGGCACTGGTCGACGGTTCCGAGCCCGACGCGGTCGCGGCGATGTCGCACCACCTCCACCGCGTCGAGACGACCCTCACCGACATCGTGCGCCCCAGGCGCACGGACACCCCCACGGAAGGCAGTGCCGAGGCGTGAGCGAGCAGTTCCTCGAAGACGAGAAGCGCCCCACGACCCCTACGACCCCTACGACCCCTACGACCCCCGCGAACTCCATAACCTCGACGGCCCCCGCGAGCCCCACAGCCCCCGCGAGCCCCACCGCCCGGCACGTCGACGCCGGTGACGCCGGCTACAGCAAGTCCTTGAAGCCCCGTCACGTCAACATGATCGCCATCGGCGGTGCCATCGGCACCGGCCTGTTCCTCGGCGCGGGCGGGCGGCTCGCCGACGCCGGGCCCTCCCTGTTCATCGCGTACGCCGTCTGCGGCGTCTTCGCCTTCCTCGTCGTGCGCGCGCTCGGCGAACTCGTCCTGTACCGCCCGTCCTCCGGCGCCTTCGTCTCCTACGCCCGGGAGTTCCTGGGGGAGAGGGGCGCGTACACCGCGGGCTGGATGTACTTCCTCAACTGGGCGACCACCGGTATCGCCGACATCACCGCCGTCGCCACCTACGCGCACTACTGGCACCTGTTCTCCGACATCCCGCAGTGGGTGATCGCGCTCACCGCCCTGGCCGTGGTGCTGACCGTGAACCTCATCTCGGTGCGGATCTTCGGTGAACTGGAGTTCTGGTTCGCCATCGTCAAGGTCGGCGCGCTGCTGGTCTTCATGGGCATCGCGATCTTCCTGCTGGTCACCCGACACCCGGTCGACGGCGCCGTCCCCGGCCCGTCCCTGATCACCGACAACGGCGGGATCTTCCCCAACGGCCTGATGCCGATGCTGCTGATCATCCAGGGCGTCGTCTTCGCCTACGCCTCGGTGGAGCTCGTCGGCGTCACGGCGGGGGAGACCGAGAACCCCGAGAAGATCATGCCGAAGGCGATCAACTCGATCATGTGGCGGGTGGGCGTGTTCTACGTCGGATCGGTCCTCCTGCTGTCGATGCTGCTGCCCTGGAACAGGTACGGCTCGGGCCAGAGCCCCTTCGTGACCGTGCTCTCCCACATCGGCGTCCCGGCGGCGGGCGGCGTGATGAACCTGGTCGTCCTCACCGCGGCCATGTCCTCGCTCAACTCCGGCCTCTACTCCACCGGCCGCATCCTGCGCTCGATGGCCGTCAGCGGCTCGGCCCCCCGGTTCACCGCCCGGATGAGCCGCACCCAGGTGCCGTACGGGGGCATCCTGCTGACCAGCGGCATGTGCGTCCTCGGTGTCGGCCTCAACTTCGTCGTCCCCGCCGACGCGTTCGAGATCGTGCTGAACTTCGCGGCGATCGGCATCCTCGCCACCTGGGGCATGATCATGGTCTGCCACCTCCTCTTCTGGCGGAAGACCCGGGCCGGCGAACTGACCCGTCCCGGCTACCGGCTGCCCGGCTCGCCCTGGACCGAGCTGGTGACGCTGGCCTTCCTGGTGACCGTGCTGGTCCTCATGTACGCCGACGGCGGCGCCGGGCGCACCACCGTGCTGTGCCTGCCGCTGATCGTCGGGGCGTTGGTCGCGGGCTGGTACGCGATCCGCGGACGGATCGCGCGCGCCGCAGCCGGGGCCGACGGCTGATCCGCGGGCGGACCGGGGGAACCTCCACATCCGCCCCGGCCTCCTCACCGCGAGGTCTCCGGCACATCCACCACCGATCGAGGCAGTCATGTTCAGCAGTCCCCAGGCGGACGCACCCGCGATCCGCGAGCCCCGCCACGCGCCCGTCGCCCACGTCACCCGCGGCGGAGTGGTCGAGGGCATCCACCACGGCTCCGTCGTCGTCCTCGGCGGCGACGGCGACGTCCGGTTCCGGCTCGGCGACGTCGAGGCCGCCTGCTACCCGCGCTCGGCCCTCAAGCCGGTCCAGGCCGTCGCCATGGTCCGGGCGGGGCTTCCGCTCGACGGCGAACTGCTCTCGCTCGCGATGGGCAGCCACTCCGGTGAGGAGCGCCACCTCGCTGGAGCCCGGCGGATCCTGGAACTCGCCGGCCTCTCCGAGGACGACCTGCGCAACGTCCCGGACCTGCCGTACGACCCGGCGGTCCGCGACACCTGGGTCCGGGAGGGCCGCCCGCCCTCCCGGCTCGCCCAGAACTGCTCGGGCAAGCATGCCGCGATGCTCTACCTCTGCAGGCTCAACGGCTGGCCACTGGTGGACTACGACGACGCCACCCACCCGCTCCAGCGGGTGATCGCCGGGGTGGTCGAGGAACTGACCGGTCAACGCATCGCGCGGGTCAGCGTCGACGGCTGCGGCACCCCGTTGTTCGCCGTCTCACTGCACGGCCTCGCCCGCGCCGCCGCCCGCATCGCCACCGGCGCGCCCGGGACGCCCGAGTTCCGGGTGGCGGACGCGCTGCGCGGGCACCCGGAGATGGCCTCCGGCGCCGGCCGGGACGTGGCCGCGCTGATGCGCGCGGTACCCGGGCTGCTGGCCAAGGACGGCTTCGAGGGCGTGCAGGTCGCCGCGCTGCCGGACGGCCGCGCCGTGGCCGTGAAGATCGCCGACGGGGCGAACCGGGCGCGGGTCCCGGTGGCCGCGGCCGCGCTGGCCCTGGCTGGAGTCGATCCGCGGCTGCTCATCGGGTTCGCGGGGGAGCCGGCGACCGGCGGTGGCCGGCCGGTCGGCGGCGTCCGGCCGGTGGCGGCGCTCGACCCGTCGGCCCTGCTCGCCCCCGCCTGACCGGGCCCACCGATCCACGAAGAACACGAAGGAGCACGGAGGAGCACGGAGGAAGAGCGCCTGCCCGAACGGCGCGCCGCCGCACCGGGGTTGTGGTGCGGCGGCGCGTCCCGGGTGCTCGGATCAGGCCGGACCGGCGAGTGCCGGGATCAGCCGCACGGCCTCGGGGGCCCGGGTGTTGTGACGTTCGGTCCAGGTGGTCAGCGCGGACTGGCAGGCGTGGTCCAGGTGTCGGAGCCGGGTGAGGTCCAGCTCCACCACGCGGTCGGCCGGCAGTGCTTCGAGGGTGTCCAGGAGCTTGGGCAGCCGGAGGAAGGTGGCGTTGCCGGTCAGCCGGACCCGGACCACGCCGCCGGGCTGCTCCTCGGTGTCCACGTGCAGGCGGGACGTCTCCCAGGCCGACTTGACGACCGAGAGGCCCAGGCCGATCAGGACGCCCTCGAACATGTTGACCGTGACGATGGCCACGGCGGTGGCCGAGAGGACGAGCGCCTCCGCCCGGTGCTCGCGCCACAGCGGCCCGAACTGCTTGAACGGCAGGAGCTTGAACCCGGCGTGCACCAGCACCCCGGCGAGCGCCGCGACCGGGATGACGCCGAGGGCCGCCGGGAGCAGCGCGGCGAAGAGCAGCAGCCACACGCCGTGCAGCACGCGGGAGGCCTTGGTCCTGGCGCCGGCCTGGACGTTGGTGGCGCTGCGGACGATGACCGCGGTCATCGGCAGGGCGCCGAGGGCGCCGCAGAGCGCGTTGCCCGCGCCCTGGGCCATGAGCTCCTTGTCGTAGTCGGTGCGCGGTCCGTCGTGGAGCCGGTCGACGGCTGCCGCGCTGAACAGGCTCTCGGCCGAGGCCACCAGGGTGAAGGCCACGACCGTCACGAGCAGTGCCGGGGTGAGCTGGTCGAACGCCCCGCTGCCGGGCGGGTGGATGGTGTCCAGGAGGCCCTTGACCTCCACCTTCTTGACCGGGCGGTGCAGCAGCCAGACGGCGGCGGTGGCGAGCAGCACGGCCACCAGCGCGCCCGGGACGGCGCGCACCCTGGCGGGCAGCCGCTGCCAGAGCACGATCACCGCGATGGTGCCGGCACCGATCACGAAGGAGTAGCCGGCCGTGGGGGAGGAGAGGAGGCCGGTCAGCAGGCCGGGAAGGCCCAGCAGCTTGTCGATCCCGCCGGCGGGTGCCGACCGGCCGGCCATCGCGTAGAGCTGGCCGGCGATGATGACCAGGCCGATGCCGGCCAGCATGCCCTCGACCACGGCGACGGAGATCGCGCGGAACCACCGGCCCCAGTGCAGCGCGCCGAGCAGCAGTTGGAGCAGGCCGGTGGCGGCGACCACCAGGCCGAGGGCCGGCAGGCCGAACCGTTGGACCGTCTCGGCGACCAGGACGGTCAACCCGGCCGCCGGGCCGCTGACCTGGAGGCTGCTGCCGGGGAGCAGGCCGGTGACCAGGCCGCCGACGATGCCGGTGATCAGGCCGAGTTCGGCGGGTACGCCCGACGCGACGGCGACCCCGACGCACAGCGGGAGGGCGACGAGGAAGACCACGACCGACGCGGTCAGGTCGCGGGTGAGCGTGGGAAGACCGGGGGTGCGAAAGCGCATGGGAGCCCTCATCCGGGGGAGTTCGGGGGTGGTGGGCCGCAGGGTCACAGCGGCAGGAAGACGTCGGTGCCGGTGCGGTGGGTGAGGACGGCGCCGGTGTGCACCTCGTAGAACCAGCCGTGCAGGCCGAGCAGGCCCCCGTCGACCCGGCGCGCGACGCTCGGGTGGGTGCGCAGCTTCTCCAGTTGGTCCAGCACGTGGCGCTGGACCGGCGCGGCCAGGTCGTGGCTCGGTTCCCCGGCCGGCGTCAGCGCGGTGCCGTCGGCGAGCCAGTCGCGCACCGAGGGCACACCGGTGAGGTCGTCGCCCCGGACGACGGCGCCCACGGCGCCGCAGTGGGAGTGGCCGCAGACCACGATGTCGGCGACCCCGAGGACCTCGACCGCGTACTCGATGGTCGCGGCCTCGGCCGAAGGGGCGGAGGGGCGGTGCGGCGGGACGATGTTGCCCGCGGTCCGCATCTCGAAGAGGTCCCCGGGCCGGGCGCCGGTGATGGCGGAGGGGATGATGCGGGAGTCGGAGCAGGTGATGAACAGTGCCTGCGGGCTCTGGCCTTCGGCCAGCCGCCCGAAGGCGGCGGGCTTCTGGGCGGCGTGCCGGCGGAAGGTGCGGGCGTGGTCGATGAATCCTTGCATGTCGGTGCCTCGGGCCTTCGGAAGTCGGTTGGGAGCGGTGACTTCGGGACCGGGCCTGCTCGCTCGGTGCGGTGGCAGCGCGAAGCGCGGCGGCGGTGGCAGGCGGGAGCACTGCTGTGGGCCGTCGTGAGCTGCCGGGATGTGGGACGCGGGCGCACCCGTCCGGGGTGCCGCCGTCGTCGGTGAGCGTGCGGGCGCGGTCGGCGCCGATCAGCAGCGGAACACCTGGAGGACCGCGGCTCTGGGCTGTCTGCGTGCCCCGTGCGGCGGGGCGGGGACGCCGGCCGGCGACGGGTCGGCGTCGTCGTCGTCGATCAGGGCTGGGGGCAACTCCCGCTGGTACCGGGGTACTTCGATGCTCCGGTGCCGGGTCCAGCCGAGGCCGGGCGCGCACTTGGGGAGCGCCGCCTCCTCGGCGAGCTTCGCCTCCGCGACGATCCGCGGGCAGCGCTCCTCCCGGGTGAGGGCGGACGCGGTCTGGGACAGCACCCACAGGCCCAGCACGGCCACGAGGGCCACGGCCGTGGCGCCGATCACCCTCCTGACCAAGGACATTGCCGTTCCTTTTCCTACCTGGGGGGATTTGTTGAACCGTCGTCCATAGTGACGGCTGCAGGCAGGGGTGAGTTCCGGTGTGCCGTGAACGGTCCGTGAATCACTTCGGCCGACCGGTGATGATCCATGAACTGGCAGGGCGGAATGCGGGCGACCGGTGAATCCCTTGCGATGTGAACGTTGACTTGTTCGGTTCCGGCGCTATTCGGCGGTCCGTCGGACGCATCACCCGGACGTCGGCGGGCCGGTCGTCCGCCCGGTGCCGGAGCGTTCCCACCGGCGCCGGGCGGATCCGGCTCGGATCCCCGACACCCTCGCGGGGAGGGTGTCGCGGACCGCGGCCGCCTCGGCCGGGGGATCGGCGACCGCCCTACGTGCGGGCGGCGACGGCACGGGCGCCGTTCAGGCGACCGGGCCTGCCGCGCTGCCGGTGCGGACACCGATCCCCCGGCATCAGGTCGGTCATGCCGCTGCGTCGAGGTCGGAGGCGAGCAGTTCGGCGAGCGCCTTGAGGGCGTCCTCGGCCCCGTCGCCGGAGGCGGTGAGCTCCAGGGCCTCGCCGCAGCGGGCGGCCAGGGCGAGGACGGACAGCAGGCTGCGGGCGTCGACCGGCGTCTGACCCGGACGGCCGACGGTGACCTTGACCGACTGTCGGGCGGCAGCCTGGACGAACCGTGATGCCGGGCGGGCGTGCAGACCGCTGCTGGAGCCGACGGTGACCTGGATCGAGTGCATGGGAGTCCTTGAAGGAGACGGAAGGGACGGAGGAGATGGAGGAGACGATCGCCGACCCGGGTGGGATCCGGGTCGGCGGGAGAGCGGGGCACGGCGGCCCGCGCGGAGGGTGAGGCGCGAGCCGCCGCGGTCGGCGCCTGGTCCTCGCAGTACGGGGGCAGTCGCAGGGACCGGGCAGCCTGTGGTTTCACGCCCGTTGACGTGTTGTTTCGGTTGGTTCTACGCCGGGTTGCCAGCGGATGTCAACACATTCGGGCGTATCTCAGGGAGTGGGCCGAAGGCGGAGTGAACACTTGCTTTTCCGTCCGAAGGGCGTATGGTCTGCCTTCATCAGGCGTAAACGGACATGAAACGGACCCAATCCCACATGTACGCACCCGAGCGGCAGCAACAGATCCTCCACCTCGCCCAGGAGCGGGGCCGGGTGGACGTGCCGACCTTGGCCGAGGACTTCGGCGTCACCCAGGAGACCATCCGGCGTGACCTGAGCGCCTTGGACAAGGCAGGCCTGCTGCACCGGGTGCACGGCGGCGCGCTCCCCGTCGGCGCACTCCACCTGGAACCAGGCCTGGCCGAACGGGACTCCACGGCCGCGGCGGAGAAGGAGCGCATCGCCAGGGCCGCCCTGGCCCTGCTGCCCGACGAGGGCAGCGTGATCCTGGATGCCGGGACGACCGTCTCCCGGCTGGCCGGACTGCTGCCCCTGGACTGCGCGCTCACCGTCGTCACCAACGCCCTCCCGGTCGCGGCCCGGCTGGCCGACCACCCCGCGCTCGCCCTGCACCTGATCGGCGGACGGCTGCGCCACCGCACCCAGGCGGCCGTCGACGCCTGGGCGCTGCGCGACCTGGCCGACATCCACGCGGACGTCGCCGTGGTCGCGACCAACGGCTTCTCCCCGGAGGGCGGCCTGTCGACGCCGGACCTCGCCGAGGCCGCCGTCAAGCGGGCCATGCTCGCCGGGGCGGGCCGAGTGGTCCTGGTGGCCGACTCCTCCAAGTACGGCGCCCGCCACTTCGCCCGCTTCGGCTCGCTGGACCAGGTCGACGTCCTGGTCACGGACACTGGACTGACCGACGAGCAGGCCACCGAGATCGAGAACCACGGACCGGAAGTCATCCGCGCATGATCGTCACCATCACCCCCAACCCCAGCCTCGATCGCACCTACGAACTGGGAACGCTCACCCCGGGCGAGGTCAACCGCGCCGGGCACGACCGGCTCGACCCCGGCGGCAAGGGCGTCAACGTCTCCCGGGCGCTCACCGCCGCCGGCCACCGCACCACCGCCGTCCTGCCGCTGGGCGGCCTCTCCGGCGGGTTGCTCTCCGATCTGCTGCGCCGCCAGGGCATCGACGTCGCGGCGGTCACCATCGCGGGCGACACCCGGATCAACGTCTCGATCGCCGAGGACGGCGGCAGCCTGACGAAGATCAACGCGATGGGTCCGGAGCTCAGCGCCGCCGAGTCGGCCGCGCTGCTGGCCCTCGTCCGGGACACCCAGGAGGCCGGGCGGGGCACCGGGAACGGCGTCGACTGGCTGGCCTGTTGCGGCAGTCTGCCGCGCGGCCTGGAGCCGCAGTGGTACGCCGAGTTGGTGGCCCAGGTGCACTCCGGTGGCGCCCGGATCGCCCTGGACACCTCCGGCGCCGCACTGCTCGCCGCGCTCTCGGCCCGTCCCGACGTGGTCAAGCCCAACCGGGAGGAGCTCGCGGAGGCCGTCGGCCGCCCGGTGGCGACCGTCGGCGACGCCGTGGACGCGGCCGGGGAGCTGCGCAAGCACGGCGCCCAGCAGGTCCTCGCCAGCCTCGGTGCGGACGGGATGCTGCTGATCGCCGAGGAGGGCAGCTGGTACGGGAGCGCACCGGTCGCAGCCGTCCGCAGCGACGTGGGAGCGGGCGACGCCTCGCTCGCCGGATTCCTCGGCGCCGGTGGCACCGGCCCCGGGGCCCTGGCGGCGGCCCTGGCGCACGGCGCCGCCGCCGTACAACTGCCGGGGAGCGTCATGCCCACCCCGGCCGATCTGGACCCGGCCGCCGTGGTCGTGACGGCGGACATCCCGCTCGAACGACCGCTCGGCGGTTGAGAACCGCCTCCTGCCGGAGGCAGCACGCCGGACCGTGTGGGACGGAACGGCGAACCATCCCGGGGGCAAGGGACATTGTCAGGCACCAGTTGAAGGACCGACACGATGAGCGAAACCAGCGGGCTGATCACCCCCGCACTCGTTGATCTCCACCTCGCCCCCGCGGACAAGGGCGAAGCCCTCCGCTCCCTCGCCCAGCGGCTGGTCGCCGAGGGCCGGGTGACCGACCTCGACGGCTTCCTCGCCGACGTCGCCGCCCGGGAGGCCCAGGCCCCGACCGGGATGGGGGACGGGATCGGCATCCCGCACTGCAGATCACCCCACGTCACCGAGCCGAGCCTGGCCTTCGGCCGCAGCACCAGGGGCGTGGACTTCGGCGCCCCGGACGGTCGCCCCGCCGACCTGATCTTCATGATCGCGGCACCGGCCGGTGCGGACGACACCCACCTGCAGATCCTCGCCGGGCTGGCCCAGCGGCTGATGGACCCCGCGTTCACCGGCGCCCTTCGCGATGCCGAGAGCCCGGTCGCGGTCGCGGCCCTGGTCAACGGGGAGGAGGTGCCGGCCACCGCTCCCGAGACGGCCACCGCTCCCGAGACGGCCACCGCTGCCGAGACGGTCACCGCTCCCGGGACGGTCACCGCTCCGGACGCGGACGGCGCTGTGGAGGCGGACGGCGCCGACTGCGGGCTGCGGCTGGTCGCGGTGACCTCCTGCCCGACCGGCATCGCCCACACCTACATGGCCGCCAAGGCCCTCGAACTGGCCGCCGCCCGGGCAGGTGTGCGGATCCAGGTCGAGACCCAGGGATCGGCCGGTACGACGGTGCTGGCCCCCGAGGTGATCGCGGCCGCCGACGCGGTGATCTTCGCCCATGACGTCGAGGTCCGGGACCGCGCCCGGTTCGCGGGCAAGCCGACCGTGGACGTGGGGGTGAAGGCCGGCGTCAACCACGCCGACGAGCTGATCGCCCGCGCCGCCGGACTGGTCGCCGAAGCCGCTCCGGGAGCACGTCCCGGCACCGCCACCGTCACCGCCCCCGTGGCCGCGGCGAGCGCGCCGACGGGCGAGCACTGGGCCCAGCGGCTGCGCAAGTACCTGATGACGGGCGTCAGTTACATGATCCCGTTCGTCGCGGCGGGCGGTCTGCTGATCGCCCTGGCCTTCGCCATCGGCGGGTACCAGATCGCCTCCGCGCCGTCCGTGCTGGGCCACTTCGACTGGACCTCCTCGCACAGCTGGGCGGCGATGCTGTTCCAGACCGGCAAGACCTCCTTCGGCTTCCTGGTCCCGATCCTCTCCGGGTACATCGCCTGGGCGATCGCGGACCGGGCGGCACTGGCCGCCGGCGTCGCAGGCGGCGCCGTCTCGGTGGCGGTCGGAGCGGGCTTCCTCGGCGGCATCGTGTCCGGTCTGGCCGCGGGCTTCCTGGTGCTGTGGATGATCCGCTGGAACGTGCCGCGCGCGATCAGGGGCATCATGCCGGTGGTGGTGATCCCGCTGCTGTCGGTGGCCGTGGTCGGCTTCCTGATGTTCGTGGTGGTCGGCTCGCCGATCGCCTCGGCGATGAACGGCCTGACCGACTGGCTGAACGGCCTCTCCGGCTCCAACGCGGTCCTGCTCGGCGTGCTGCTCGGCGCGATGATGGCCTTCGACATGGGAGGGCCGCTCAACAAGGTCGCCTACACCTTCGCGGCCGGTGCGCTCACCACCGCGGGCACCACCCCGGACGCCGGCAGCCTCAAGGTGATGGCCGCCGTGATGGCCGCGGGCATGACGCCGCCGCTGGGCATGGCCCTGGCCACCCTCCTCCGGCGGAAGCTGTTCACCCCCGAGGAGCGGGAGAACGGGAAGGCGGCCTGGGTGCTCGGCGCCTCGTTCATCACCGAGGGCGCCATCCCGTTCGCGGCGGCGGACCCGCTGCGGGTCATCCCGGCGAGCATCGTCGGCAGCATGACGGCGGGCGGACTGGTGATGGCCTTCGGCTCCACCCTGCGCGCGCCGCACGGCGGCATCTGGGTGCTCCCGCTGATCGGCAGCCCGTTCCTGTACCTGCTCGCGGTGGTGGCCGGCACGGTGGTCACCACGGCGGTGGTCGTCCTGCTCAAGGGGCTGCGCAAGGACGCCGCCGCGGCGGCTCCGGAGGCCCCTGCCGTCGAGGCCGGACTGGTCCGCGCCTGATTCGACGACGGGCCGACGTATCGGCGGCCGGTGCCGGCTCACCCAGGAGTGAGCCGGCACCGGCCGCCGAGTTCGTCCGCCGCAGACGGCCCGGCCGGGCGGGGAGGGCCTCCGGCCGGCGCCGCACCCCCGGCCGGGCGAGGCCCGTGCCGGGGATCCCTACCGGGTCGGTGTGAATCCTCCCGAGACGGACGCGCTGCCGCCCGCCGACTGGGCGTCGACGCGGTAGCCGTCGCCGCCGGTGGCCCGCACGCCGGTGGCGTGGTTGAACTGGCCGGCGAACTCGTGCTGTCCCGCCGGTACCGTGCGGCCCGGCTTGAGGACCCAGCGGTAGACCAGTACGCCGCCGGACTCCTGGACGGTGACGGTGAAGTCGTCGACCGGCAGGGTCCGCCAGTTGCCGGTGTCCCGCACGTCGCCGGTCTGGGCGACGCGCAGCTCCACGGTGAGCGCGGAGAGCGGCTGGGTGGTCTTGAGGAGGAGGTTGTCCTGGCCCCAGTAGATGGTGCTGTGCGGGTCGATCGATCCCTCCGACCACAGCGGCCCGTTCTGGGCCCGGCCGGTGGCCGACGGGGTCGGCCGGGGGCTGGTCGGGGTGGCGGTGGCGGTGGCGGTGGCCGGAGCCGGTGCCGGGACGGTGGTGGCCGGGGGCGCCGACGGGGTCGGCGTCGGCGTGACCGTGGGGGAAGGGGCGGCCGGAGCGGTGCTGGGCCCCGGTGTCGGATTCTGGACGATTCCCGCCACGGCGAGACCGCCGGTGGCCAGGATGCCGGCGGTGGCCAGCGCGGCCATCGCGGCCTTGGGCCAGGACCTCAGGCCCGAGCGCGTGCGGTGGCGGACGGCGGGACCGGCCACGCCGCGCTGTACGCGCGCCAACATCCTCGCCCGGTCTGGCTGGTGGGCCTCGGCGGCCTCGCGCAGCCGCTGGGTGATGTGCTCGTTCACCGGTTCCTCCTTCCTGTCGTCAGTTCGCCGACCGCTCGTGCGCCGAGTGCGCGTTCCAGCTCGGCCATCGCCTTCGAGGTCTGGCTCTTCACCGTACCGACCGATATGCCGAGCGCCGCCGCGGTGTCCTTCTCCGACAGGTCGAAGGCGTGGCGCAGTACGACGCACGCCCGCTTGCGGAACGGCAGTCGGGCGAGCGCCGCGCGGACGTCGAGCACGGCCGCGGCGTCGGGGCCCGAGGTCTTCTCCGGGGTGCGGGACCAGAACAGCAGGACGCGGCGCCGCTCGCGGATCGCGCTGCGGATCCTCGCCCGGGCCATGTTGGCGACCACCCCGCGGGCGTAGGCCAGCGGGTGGTCGGCCGCGCGGAGCCGGTCCCAGCGTTGCCACAGAGCGATCAGCGCATCCGAGGCGAGGTCGTCGGCCGCGTCCGTCTCGCCGGTCAGGAGGTGGGCGAGACGGGCGAGTTCGGCGTAGTGGCGTTCGAAGAATTCGTGGAACTCCGCGGACGCGTCGTCGAGGGGCATGTTCCCCGGTCGCCCTCTCCCTGCAATGTGAACGTTAACAAGCGGCATGAGCCTAGCAGTGCCCTCCTCCGGGGCCGGCGGGTGGTCGCCCCGGCGGGCGGCCTCTCTCGATCGCGGGGCGAGCGACGTGGTCAATGCCGGGCGAACTGGACGCGGGTCGGCTGGACGACGTCCGGTTTCACCGTGATCCCGTCGACGGTGAGCTGCTCCCCGTAAAGGTCGGTGACCCTGATCGGTCCGCCGCACCCGCTGCCGTCGGGGGAGAGGAAGTAGTTGTAGTCGGTACGGGACAACTGCCGCCAGCCGCCGCCGGACTGGACCTCCAGGGCGGCCACCGGGTTCCGGTGGCCGACCACCTGGATCCCGCACCACCACTGGGAGGACCCGGCCTTGTACCGGATCGACATCGTCGTGGGCGCCGTGCCGGGGCTCAGCAGGCTCCAGGTGATCGGCAGGCGGCCCACCGAGAGGTCCGCGAGCTTGCCGAAGGCCTCGTGGCTCAGGTCGAGTTGCCCGGGTGCGCAGGGCAGGGGGCACTCGTTGACGATCCGCACCGTGATGCTCGCCCCGTTGGCGGCGCGGACCAGCACGGTCGCCCCGCACGCCTTGGACGTCTCGTAGTCGGTGTGGTTCATCGCGGCGATCATCAGGTCGTCGGAAGGCCCGAACGAGCAGGCGCCGTTGCCGTCGGCGGCGTCGTAGGACGTGGCGACGCCCTGGTAGCTCGTCCCGGGCTTGACCCGCCCGGCCGGTGACGCCGTGGCCGGGACGGTGCGGGCACCGCCGGTGGTGGCCGACGGGGCCGGGGCGGCCGACGGCGGGGGAGTGCGGGTCGCGGAGGGCGATTGGGTGCCGGTGGCCGACGGCGCAGGGCCGGTGCTCGACGGCGGTGCCGTCGAGGGCGTGGGATCGGCCGGGGCGGCGGTGCCCGGCGGAGTGCTCGGCTCGGTGGCCGCCACGGCGGCGGCGGCCGGCTCCGCGGCGGCGCCGCCGCCCCCGCTGCCCGGCAGCAGTGCGAAGGCCAGGAAGACCAGCAGACCGACCGCCACCAGCGCCACCGGTATGCCCATGATCAGCCCACGCCTGCGGTTCGGCGGTGGGGCGGCGTGCTTGGTTGCCTTCATTCCCGTCCATTTCGGTGGATCGACTTCGGTGGATCGACTCGACGTCGCGTTGACCAGTGGTCGCCGGGGGCGGAAAGGTTGCCGTTCCGGCACAGGATTTTTCGGGGGCGGCCCGGGCCGTGCCGCCTGTCCCGAACCGGACCGGTCAGGACTGGTCAGGACCGGTCAGGACGGGTCGCCGTAGACCACGCCGCGGCCGTAGCCGCCGAGGTACACCCGGCCGTAGACGTCCGGGTCGCCGGAGACGATGTTGATGACGCTCCCGCCGAACTGGTGCTGGTCGTCGTTGATCCGGGCCCAGGTCGAGCCGCCGTCGGTGGAGCGGAACAGCCCGATGACGCCCTTGACCCTCCCGCTCAGGTAGACGGCCTGGTAGCCGGCGCCGGGCGCCGCCTTGCCGAAGCCGACGCCGACCGCCTGCTCCACGCCGTCGAGCTTGCGGAAGCTCGCCCCGCCGTCGGTGGAGTGCCGGAGCCCGTCGCCCCCGCCGGCGAGCCAGAGGTCCCCGGCGACGCCCGGGAGGGCCTTGAGCTGCCCGCTGCCCAGCCCGGTGGCCCGGGCGGCGAAGTGCCTCCCGCCGTCGGTGGAGGCGTACAGGGTGCCGCCGACGAGGGCGTAGAAGGTGCCCGCCGCGGAACGGTCGGCCACCACCGCCGCGTCCTTGGGCAGGCCGGAGACCGCTGACCAGGACGCGCCTCGGTCGGCCGACAGGAACGGCACCTGACCCGTCGGGGTCCACACCACGGTGCCCCCGTCCGCCGAGACGGCCGCGGACCCGCCGCCCGCGTCGCCCACCGGCGCCGCCGCGAACGGCGCCCAGTTCGCTCCGCCATCGGTCGAGTAGGCGCCGTGCTGCGCGCCGCCGAGGCCGACCCGCACCACGAACTCCGGTTTGGCCTGGGCGAAGTCGAGGCCGGTGGTGTTGGTGAACAGCGGCCCGCTCAGCGCCTTGGCGGGGACCTTGGTCAGGTCCTCGTGGCGGAACCCGCCGACGTCGCCGAGCGCGCTGATCAGCGGCTGGCCGGGCGGCTTGACCAGTCCCAGCGCCGCCGTCTCCTCCAGGCCCTTCGCCGGGACGCTCCAGTGCGTCGGGCGCCCGCTGTCCGCCGCCGTCACGTCACCGCTGCCCCACATGCCCGAGCCGGTGCCGTACAGCACGTGCCCGGAGTCGAACGGGTCGATCGCCAGCGCGCCCATCCAGTGCCCGATGCCGGTGCCCACGTACGGCGCCGCGGAGTCGTCGCGCTGCGAGCTCGCACCCAGCGCCTTCCAGGAGGCTCCGCCGTCGGTCGAGCGGTACAGCTCGTCCGAGGGCCACCAGCGGTCCAGCGTGGTGACCATCACCGTGGCCGGGTGCTGCGGATCCACCGCCAGGCCGGCGAAGCCGTAACCGCCGCTGGACGGCGAGACGTTCTTCCAGGCCCCGGTGGACGGCGTGTACTTCCACACCGAACCGGCCGTCACCCCGTTCGGTCCGGGCGCGTCGGTGTACGTCAGGTACAGCGAGCCGTCACCGGACAGCACGCCGTGCTGCGGCAGTTGCCCGGTCGGCTGTCCCGGCACGGCCTGCCAGGTGGCGCCGCCGTCGGTGGAGCGGTACAGCGACGTCGACTTGTCGGCCACCCCGACGTAGATCGTCCTGCTGCCGGACGGGCCGAAGGTCACGAAGGACAGGCCGACCCCGCTGCTCGCGCCGTCCTTGACGGGGAAGCCGCCGACCTGGCTCCAGGTCACGCCGTAGTCGGTGCTGCGCCACAGGCCGTTCTTGCGGGTGCCCAGGTAGAGCGTGCGGTTGTCGGAGGGATCCACCACCAGCCGCTCGCCCATCGACCGGCCGTCCTCGTTGCCGCCGAGCTTGAACGGCAGGTCGGTGCGCTGGAAGGTCCGCCCCTGGTCGGTGGAGCGCAGGATCGCGCCGTTGCCCGCCCAGTCGTTGGTGTACGTGCCGCTGGCCAGGTACAGCCGGTTGGGGTCGACCGGGTCGGTCGCCAGGCTCTCGATCCCGAGCAGGTTCCAGTCGGCGCCGCCGATCCAGTCGGTCAGCGAGCTCCACCGACCGGCGGCCGCGTCCCAGCGGTACGCGCCGCCGATGTCCGTCCGGGCGTACAGCAGGTCCTTGCGGGAGGGGTTGAAGACCAGTCCGGTGACGAACCCGCCGCCGACGATCTGCGCGTTGTGCCAGGTGTACCCACCGGTGCCGGACGTCTTCACCAGCCGCCACTGCTGGTTGGTGCTGCCGATGTCGCCGTACTGGATGAGCGGTACGCCCTCCTCCTTGCCACCGCCCCGGACGTCCAGCACCATGCCGCTGGCGCGCGAGACGAAGGTCACCGTGCCGTCGCCGACGTCCTGCATCCGCCACTGCTGGGCGGCGGAGGCGTGGTCGCTCTGCTGCTCGACGGCGGCGGCGGACTGGGACGAACCACCGCGCACGCCGAGGACCTTGTGGGTGCCGTGGTTCTCCAGTTCGTAGTAGCCGTCCCCCACCAGACGCAGCCGCCACTGCTGGCTCACGGCCCCGGACGCGCGGTCCATCTGCCGGGCCCAGGCGCCGTCGGCCGTGTCCGCACCGGGGATGTCCAGCGCCTTGTCGCTGCGGACGGACAGCAGCGTGTAGTAGGCGTCGGGGTCCACCGACGCGGCCTTCGAGTCGGGCTGCACGAAGAGCAGGTAGGGGCCGAGCACACCGGGCACGCCCAGGGTCAGGCCCAGCGCGGTCCAGCGCCGACGGTGACGCCCACGGGGACGCCGCGCACCACCGGCGGCCGGGCGGGCACGCCGACCGCGGCCGTTCGCCGTGGGATCCGTCTCGTTCATGGGACTGCTCCTTGCTCGGGCCCCGCCCTCACGTACCCGCCCCGGTCAGGCGGTGCGCGACGGCGGTCGGCGGATCGGACGACCCGTGGGCACTTCGCCCTCGGTGTCATCCGTCAGTTGCCGCCGCCGGCGGAAGGGTTGCCGCGTCCTCGGAGAATTCTTTCGGCCGGTGAGTGCGGGTCCGGACTTGACGGTTGGGCAAGGGCCTGAACAAAATGCCGGTTCACGCACCGCGGGCGCCCGGGTGCCGCTCGGTTCGGACCCGCGCCGAGGCGTAACATGCCCGCTATGTCCACAATTGCCGTGATTGCGGTTGTCGCGCTCGCCCTCCTGCACGTCTACATCCTGGTCCTGGAGATGTTCCTGTGGACCACTCCGCGGGCCCGGGCCGCCTTCGGCACGTCCCAGGAGTTCGCGGTCTCGACCAAGGCGATGGCCGCCAACCAGGGCCTGTACAACGGCTTCCTGGCGGCCGGCCTGCTCTGGGGTGCGTTCGCCGCCGACCCGGTCGGGTTCCAGGTGCGGGTCTTCTTCGCCTCCTGCGTCGCCGTCGCCGGTGTGTTCGGCGCCGTGACCTCCTCCCGGAAGATCCTCTTCGTGCAGACCGTGCCGGCCCTGGTCGTGCTCGTCCTGGTGCTGCTGGCCCACTGAACCCGGAACCGCCCGCCGAGGGGTGCCTCTCTCCGAGAGGCACCCCTCCCCCTTTTCTCACGCCCGGATCCGGAACCAGTCCGCACCGGGGACGGATACGGGGCAGGAGGAGCGCGGAAACGGAGCAGGACGGGCACGGTGACACCGTGCCCGTCCTGCTCCGTTTCCGCGACGTCCGGGTCAGGAACCGGCTCGGCGCTTGTTGTAGACGTCGAAGCCCACCGCCGCGAGCAGTACCAGGCCCTTGATCACCTGCTGGTAGTCGGTGCCGACACCGACCAGCGACATGCCGTTGTTCAGCACACCGAGCACCAGGCCACCGATGATCGCGCCCATGACGGTGCCGACGCCGCCGCTGGCGGAGGCGCCGCCGATGAAGGCGGCGGCGATCGCCTCCAGCTCGAAGTTGATGCCCGCCTGCGGGGTGCCGGCGTTGAGCCGTGCGGCGAAGACCAGCCCGGCCAGTGCGGCGAGGACGCCCATGTTGGTGAAGGCGAGGAAGACGACCCGCTTGCTCTTCACCCCGGACAGCTTGGCCGCCGGCTCGTTGCCGCCGATGGCGTAGGTGTGCCGGCCGATGATCGAGTTGCGCATCAGGTAGCCGAAGCCGACCAGCAGGGCGCCGAGGATCAGCAGGACGATCGGCACGCCGTGGTAGCTGGCCAGCAGCAGCGTGAACACCAGCACGGCCGCCGTGATCACGGCGAGCTTGGCCAGGAACAGACCGAGCGGGAGCACCTCGAGCCCGTACGAGGCGGTCTGCCGCCGGCCGCGCAGCTCCTGGAGGACGGCGACGACAAGCACCGCGAGTCCGAGCAGCAGGGTGAGGTTGTGGTAGTTGGTGTGCGGGCCGACCTCGGGGAGGAAGCCGCTGCTGATGCTCTGGAAGCCCTTGGGGAACGGTGCCACCGACTGGCCCTGCAGCAGGATCTGGGTGCCGCCGCGGAACAGCAGCATGCCCGCCAGGGTGACGATGAAGGAGGGGATCCCCAGGTAGGCGATCCAGAAGCCCTGCCAGGCGCCGGCGAGGGCGCCGATCACCAGCGCGACCAGCATCGCGACGGGCCACGCCATGTGGTGCTCGACCATCATCACCGCGGCGGCGGCCCCGACGAAGGCGGCCAGTGAGCCGACCGAGAGGTCGATGTGCCCGGCGATGATGACGATCATCATCCCGATCGCCAGGATGAGGATGTAACCGTTCTGCTGGATCAGGTTGGTGATGTTGAGCGGCTGGAGGAGGATGCCGTCCGTCCAGATCTGGAACAGCAGCACGATCAGCGCGAGGGCGACCAGCATGCCGTACTGGCGGACGTTGCCGCGCAGCGCGCGGGCCAGTGCGGAGCCCACGGACGGGCTCGGGGCGGGTTCGGGCCCCTGCTGGGAGGAGTCCGGGATGATCTCGGTCTGGGCCATGCCTCACACCTGCTCGTTGCTGGATGCGGCGCTCATGGTCATGAGCCGCATGAGGGATTCCTGGGTGGCGTCGGCGCGGGCGACCTCGCCGGTGATCCGGCCTTCGGCCATCGTGTAGATCCGGTCGCACAGACCCAGGAGTTCGGGGAGTTCGGAGGAGATGACGAGCACCGCCTTGCCCTGGGCGGCCAACTCGGCGATGACGGTGTAGATCTCCGCCTTGGCGCCGATGTCGATGCCCCGGGTGGGCTCGTCGAGGATCAGCACCTCCGGCTCGGCGAAGATCCACTTGCTGAGGACGACCTTCTGCTGGTTGCCGCCGCTGAGCGTGCCGGTCCGGGTGAACACCGTCGGGGCCTTGATGTTCATGGTCCGCCGGAACGACTCGGCGACCCTGCTCTCCTCGTGCCGGTCGACCCGGCCGTACCGGGCGACCTTGCCGAGCGCGCTCAGCGAGATGTTCCGGCTGATGTCGTCGATCAGGTTGAGGCCGAAGTGCTTGCGGTCCTCGGTGACGTACGCGATGCCGTGCCCGATCGCCTCGGGCACCGTCCGGGTGCGGATCTCCCGGCCGTGCAGCAGCACCCGTCCGCCGCTCCAACGTCCGTACGTGCGGCCGAAGACGCTCATCGCGAGCTCCGTGCGGCCGGCCCCCATCAGGCCGGCGACGCCGACGATCTCGCCGCGCCGCACGTTCAGCGAGGCGCCGTCCACCACGGTGCGCTGCTGGTCGATCGGGTGCCGGACGGTCCAGTCCTCGACCTCGAAGGCGACCTCGCCGATGTCCGGGGTGCGCTCGGGGTAGCGGTGCTCCAGGTCCCGGCCGACCATGCCGCGGATGATCCGGTCCTCGGAGATGCCCTCCGGGCCGATCGCGATGGTCTCGATGGTCCGCCCGTCGCGCAGGATGGTGACGGCGTCGGCGACCCGGGCGATCTCGTTCAGCTTGTGCGAGATGATGATGCAGGAGATGCCCTGCGCCTTGAGCTCCAGGATCAGGTCGAGGAGCTTGCGGCTGTCCTCGTCGTTCAGTGCGGCGGTCGGCTCGTCCAGGATGAGCAGCTTGACCTTCTTGGCCAGCGCCTTGGCGATCTCGACCAGTTGCTGCTTGCCCACGCCGAGGTCGGCGACCCTGGTGTGCGGGCTCTCCTCGAGGCCGACCTGGCGGAGCAGGTCGGCGGCGTGGGTGAGCGTCCGGTGCCAGCTGATGATGCCCCGGGTGGCGTGCTCGTTGCCCAGGAAGATGTTCTCGGCGATGGACAGGTACGGCACCAGGGCGAGTTCCTGATGGATGATGACGATGCCGCGCTGCTCACTGGCCCGGATGTCCTTGAACCGGCAGGGCTCGCCCTCGAAGAGGATCTCGCCTTCGTAATCGCCGTGCGGGTAGACCCCGCTGAGGACCTTCATCAGGGTGGACTTGCCGGCGCCGTTCTCACCGCAGATGGCGTGCACCTCGCCGGCGGCGACGCTCAGGTTGACTTCGGAGAGCGCCTTCACACCGGGGAACGACTTGCTGATCGACCGCATTTCGAGAACGGGTCCAGCCATGGTTGTGCGTCCGTATCGTTCGGGGCGGTGCGGTGGGGATCCATCGGGCGCCCGGGGAGTCCGGGCGCCCCGCCGCACCGCCGGTTCGGCGGGGCCCGTCGAGCGGGCCCCACGGGCTACTTGAGCTGGTCCGCGGTGTACTGGCCGCTGTCGACCAGGATCTTCTGGTAGTTGTCCTTGTCGACGCTGACCGGCTGGAGCAACTCGGCCGGAACGACCTTCGCCCCGTTGTTGTACTGGGTGGTGTCGTTGACCTCGGGCTTGCCGCCGGTCAGCAGCGCGTCGCCCATCTGCACGGCGACCTTGGCGAGTTGCCGGGTGTCCTTGTAGACGGTCTGGGTCTGCTCGCCCGCGATGATCGACTTCACCGAGGCCAGCTCGGCGTCCTGGCCCGTCACGATCGGCAGGGACTTGGCGGTGCCGTAGCCGACGCCCTTGAGCGAGGAGATGATGCCGATCGAGATGCCGTCGTACGGCGAGAGCACGGCGTCGACGTGGGCGCCGGTGTAGGCCTTGCTCAGCAGGTTGTCCATTCGGGACTGGGCGACACCGCCGTCCCAGCGCAGCGTGGCGACCTGGTTGAAGTCGGTCTGGCCGCTCTGCACGACCAGCTTCTTCTGGTCGATGTACGGCTTGAGCACGCTCATCGCGCCGTTGAAGAAGAAGGTCGCGTTGTTGTCGTCCGGCGAGCCCGCGAACAACTCGATGTTGAACGGCCCCTTGCCGTCCTTGAGGCCGAGCTTGTCGGCGATGTACCCGCCCTGGAGGACGCCGACCTTGTAGTTGTCGAAGGTCGCGTAGTAGTCGACGTTCTGGGTGCCTCGGATCAGCCGGTCGTACGAGATGACCGGAATGTGCGCATCGGCTGCCTTCTGCAGCACGTTGGTGAGGGAGGAGCCGTCGATGGCCGCGATCACCAGCAGCTTGGCACCCTTGGTGATCATGTTCTCGACCTGGGAGACCTGGTTCTCCACCACGTTGTCGCCGTACTGCAGGTCGGTCTTGTAGCCCTTGGCCTGGAATTCCTTGACCATGTTGTTGCCGTCGTCGATCCAACGCGCCGACGACTTGGTCGGCATCGCGATGCCGATGAGTCCACCCTTGGCGTCGCCCTTGGCCGCCCCGTCGCCGACTCCGTTGGAGCTCTGACCGCAGGCCGCCAACGAGAGCGTCAGGCCGGCCGCGACGAGACCCGCTGAAAGCTTCCGCACGTGTTTCCTCCATGGTGATGGTCCGCGACCGGAGCAGCGCACCCCTGACTGGGCGACTGGGAGCGGTCGAGCGGCGCCGACCGGAGCGGTCCTTCACGCTGTGGTGCGTCGGGGTGGTGGTAGCTCTGGCCTGGCGTGACATGAAGTGTTAACGCTAACAACGATGGCGTCAAGGGGGGTTAGATCACCGTTGGATCGCGATCCGCCAACGACCGCTCCGCAGGGGCGCGGGCCCTCGGCCGGGGGTGCCCGGGGAAGTCGTGAGTGAATGACAGGTGAACATCGAGTGGTCATCGCGGGTGGGAAAGCGCGGCGCCGGCCCCGCCGGCGATCGGGGATCGGGCATCCGTCGCTCCGGGGGCACCTGCCGGCTCGGGGGTGCCGGTGGCCGGGGTCGGCCCGTAGGCGTCGAGGGTCGGGCCGACCGGCTGGCAGCACGCGGCTCGACCGGAGGCGCAGCCGCCGGAGCCGTCGGGGGTGACGTCCTGCACCGGGCCGCCCGCGATGGACGAGCCGCCGGAGTCGTCGGGCTCGGCCCGGCTGGACTCCGCGGCTGCGGTCCGGGTGGCGGCGGCCTCGCCCGTGCTCGCGCCGACCGGTGTGACGGGTGGCGGCCTCGCCCGTGCTCGCGCCGACCGGTGTGACGGTGGCGGCCGGCCCGTGCTCGCGCCGACCGGTGTGACGGTGGCGGCCGGCCCGGCGACGGCCGGGCAGGCGGCGACTGCCGCACGGCATCGGAGCATCAGGTCTCCCTCTCGAGGGGGGCTGCCGGAGCCGTGGAC
Organism: Kitasatospora sp. NPDC036934; assembly: GCF_055608425.1. Taxonomy (NCBI): domain Bacteria; kingdom Bacillati; phylum Actinomycetota; class Actinomycetes; order Kitasatosporales; family Streptomycetaceae; genus Kitasatospora; species Kitasatospora sp. NPDC036934. Next base: position 66,978 of record NZ_JBVJQR010000032.1, read on the forward strand.
GGCGCGATGTCGGCGCGGGCGCTCGTCAAGCACCCCCTGCATCGGCGGCGTGGACCGGACCGGTGCCGGGTGGGGGAGCGGGTGGTCGGGTCCGTCGCGCAGGGTCTTCGCGGGGTGCGGGCTCGTGGGTCGGGGCCCGGCGGCGCGAGCGTTCGCCGGACGGCGGCGGCGCGTCGTGCCCCCACTGTCGCGAGCTCGGTTCCCTCTGCCTCCGCAGCTGCGGGTCCGGGTGGGCTCCGTCGTGCCCGCGGAGGCGGACGAAGGCCGTGACGGACCGTCATCCGTATGCGGTCGCACCGGTGTCGGAGCGTGAGTGCTCGCCTTGCTTACCGTCAAACTCCTTGCAGTAGTGGAGAAGTGACGAAGCATCGAGACTTTCGATCCGGATCGGCGCGTCCGCGGATCCGGAGTCCGGCGTGATGTGTCGAAGGTCTTGACGGGACACGGTCGGGGCGGGCACTGTCACCGGCCAGGAACCTCCATCTCCCGCCCCGGTCGCAGGCTGCTGTCGCGGGGCGGATTGTTAGCGCTCACTTTCCCCTTGGCCGCGCTCGACGATGAGCAGGGAGACACCATGAGTGACAACAACGGGACCACCCGGAGGCACGGCGCGCTGCGCCGCCTCGCCCGGGCCGGGGCGGCACTGGCCGTCCTCGTCGGCGCCCTGGCAGGTGCCACCGCGACCAGCGGTGCGGCCCAGGCGGCCACCCAGCGACCGTGCGACCTCTACGCCGCCGGCGGCACACCCTGCGTGGCCGCGCACAGCACTACCCGCGCGCTCTACGGCGGGTACGGCGGCCCGCTCTACCAGGTCCGGCGTGCGTCGGACCAGGCGCTGCGGAACATCGGCGCCCTGACCGCCGGAGGCTACGCCGACGCCGCCGCACAGGACGCCTTCTGCGCCGGCACCAGCTGCGTGATCACCGAGATCTACGACCAGAGCGGGCGGGGCAACCACCTCACCCAGGCGCCCGGGGGCGGAGCCGCGGGCGGCCCCGACAAACTGGCGGACGCGACCCTGGCACCCACCACGCTGAACGGCCACCGGGCCTACGGCGTGTACGTCGCGCCGGGCACCGGCTACCGCAACAACCACACCTCGGGCGTCGCCACCGGCGACCAGCCGGAGGGCATGTACGCCATCCTCGACGGCACCCACTACAACGGCGGCTGCTGCTTCGACTACGGCAACGCCGAGACGAGCAGCAACGACACCGGCAACGGCCACATGGAGGCGATCTACTTCGGCAACATCAAGGTCTGGGGCTACGGCAGCGGCCCCGGCCCCTGGGTGATGGCCGACCTGGAGAACGGCCTGTTCTCCGGGGCCAACACGGGCTACAACGCCAACGACCCGACGGTGAACCACCGCTACCTGACGGCCATGGTCAAGGGCGCGCCGAACCAGTGGGCGATCCGCGCCGGCGACGCGCAGTCCGGCGGGCTGTCGACGTTCTACTCCGGGCCGCGCCCGAACGCCTCGGGCTACAACCCGATGCACAAGGAGGGCGCGATCATCCTCGGCATCGGCGGTGACAACAGCAAGGGCTCGGCGGGCACCTTCTACGAGGGCGTGATGACCTCCGGCTACCCGTCGGAGGCCACCGAGAACGCCGTCCAGGCCGACATCGTCGCGGCCGGCTACGCCACCTCCCCGGCGACCGCCACGGGAGCACTGCGGGGCGCCGGTTCGGGCAAGTGCCTGGACGTCCCCAACGCCTCCACCACGCCCGGGGTGCAGGCACAGATCTACGGCTGCTCCGGAGCGGCGAACCAGACCTGGACCCACACCGCCGACGGACGGCTCACGGCGGACATCTCCGGCACCACGCTGTGCCTGGACGCGTACGGCGGCGGGACGGCCGACGGCACCAAGGTGGTGACCTGGCCCTGCAACGGCGGCGCCAACCAGCAGTGGCTGGTCAACTCCGACGGAAGCGTCACCGGTGCGCAGTCCGGCCGCTGCCTGGACGTCGCCGGGGCGGCCGTCGTGGACACGACGCCTGTCCAGCTGTGGACCTGCTGGGGCGGCGGAAACCAGAGGTGGACCCTGGGATAGTGCTCCGGTCGGGCGCCGGGGTGCATCACCCTGCCGGGCGGGTCCGAGCACCGAAGGTCGGCGCCCGGGCCCGCCAGAGGTCAGAACCCCTCGCGCAGCGCCGGCAGCAGGGTGTCCCGAGCCCAGTCGAGGTAGGCGGGCTGGCTGTCGCCGCCGACCTGGACCAGGGCCACCTCCCCGAACCCGGCGTCGACGAACGGTCGTACCGCCTCGACGAAGTCCTCGACCCGGTCGCCGCACGGAATGGCCTCGGCGACGTCGGCGGGGCGGACGAAACGGCTCGCGGCGGCGAAGCCCGCCGTTCCGGGCAGCTCGGCGTTGACCTTCCAGCCGCCGCCGAACCAGCGGAACTGCTGGTGTGCCCGCCGGACGGCGGTGTCCCGGTCGGTGTCCCAGCACACCGGCAGCTGGCCCACCGCCGGCTTCCCCGATCCGCCGTGCTCGGCGAATCCGGTGATCAGGGCGGGATCCGGCTCGACGGCGATCACCAGGTCGGCCAGCCGGCCGGCCAGCTCGCAGGAATCCGGCCCTGACACGGCCACCCCGATCGGCGGCGGCCGGTCGGGCAGGTCCCACAGCCGGGCGCCGTCGACGTCGAAGTACCGGCCGTGACGGGTGACGTATCCGCCGTCGAACAGCGCCCGGATGATCCCCACCGCCTCGTCGAGCATCGCCTGACGCACCGGCGCCGCCGGCCAGCCCCGGCCGACCACGTGCTCGTTGAGGTTCTCGCCGCTGCCCAGACCGAGCCGGAAGCGGCCCTCGGACAGCAACTGCAGCGTGGCGGCCTTCTGCGCCACCACGACCGGGTGGTAGCGGAAGGTCGGGCAGGTCACGTAGGTCATGAGCGGGATCCGGGAGGTGGCCTGCGCGGCGGCGCCGAGCACCGCCCACGCGTAGGGGGCGTGCCCCTGCTCGTCCAGCCACGGGAAGGAGTGGTCCGAGACCACCGAGAAGTCGAAGCCCGCCCGCTCGGCGCGCACGGCGTCCGCGACCAGGTCACGCGGGCCGCGCTGCTCGGTCATCATCGTGTATCCGATTCTCAGCATGACCCTGCGACTGCCCCGATTGCCGCAGCAATCACACCGGAGGCCCGGGTGCACGGCGCCCCGACGGTGTCGAGCCGCGAGGTGGCCTCGTCGAGGAGCCGCAGCCGGGGCCCGCGCAGCATGCGCGGGCGATGGCGTCCCTTCCCGCAAAACGCCTTCGATAGTACGGTCGCGCGCATCACCCCGCGACCGTCGGAGGACCTCCCATGTCCACGCGCTACTTCGAGGACTACGCACCCGGCCACGGCAGAGCTGCGCCGCGGGCGGCCCTGGACTCCGACGCCCCCAGGATCGACCTCAACGGGGAATGGGCGTTCCGGTTCTCGCCGACCCTGCGGCCGGAACCGGACGGGTTCGAAGCCCCGGACTTCGACGACGGCTCCTGGGACGCCCTTCGCGTCCCCTCGCACTGGCAGCTGCACGGCTACGGCCGACCCATCTACGTCAACCTCGCCTACCCGGTACCGCTGGACCCGCCCTTCGTCCCGGACGAGAACGAGACCGGCGACTACCGCCGCACCTTCGACCTGCCCGCCACCTGGACGGGCACGCCGGCCGTGCTGCGCTTCGAGGGCGTGGACTCCTGCGCGCGGGTCTGGCTCAACGGCCGCGAGCTGGGCGTCACCTACGGCAGCCGCCTGCCGACCGAGTTCGACGTGACCGGGCTGCTGCGCCCGGGCCGCAACGTGCTGGCCGTCCGGGTGCACCAGTTCTCCGCGGGCACCTACCTCGAGGACCAGGACACCTGGCGCCTGTCCGGCATCTTCCGCGACGTGTCCCTGCTGGCCCGCCCGGCGGGCGGCATCCGGGACGTCTTCGTGCACGCGGAGTACGACGCGCGGACCGGCGGGGGCCGGCTCCGGGTGGAGGCCGACGCGGACGCGCCGGTGAGGCTCGACCTCCCGGCCCTCGGGATCCACGACCAGCCGACCACGGCCGAGTTCGCCCTCGCGGCGGTACGGCCCTGGAGCGCGGAGGATCCACAGCTCTACGAGGCGTACCTGGCCACCGGCAGCGAGCGGGTCCGGATCCGGGTCGGGTTCCGGAGCGTGGCCGTCGACGAGGCCGGGGTGCTCCGGGTCAACGGCCGCCGGGTGGTACTGCGCGGCGTGAACCGGCACGAGTTCGACCCCGATCACGGGCGGGCGCTCTCGCTCGGAACCATGCGCCGCGACGTGGAGTTGATGAAGCGGCACAACATCAACGCGGTGCGCACCGCGCACTACCCGCCGCACCCGGCGTTCCTCGACCTGTGCGACGAGCTCGGCCTGTGGGTCATGGTCGAATGCGACCTGGAGACCCACGGCTTCGAGTACGCGGACCCGGAGCGCTGGCAGCGCAACCCCTCCGACGACCCCCGCTGGCACGCGGCCTACCTGGACCGCATCGAGCGGACCGTGGAGCGGGACAAGAACCACCCGAGCGTCATCCTGTGGTCGCTCGGGAACGAGGCCGGGGACGGCCGCAACCTCCGGGTCATGTCCGCGTGGGTCCGGGAGCGCGATCCGTCCCGTCCGATCCACTACGAGGGCGACCGGCTCGGCGAGTACACCGACGTCTTCGGCGAGATGTACCGGCCGCCGGCCGCCGTCGCCCGGATCGGCCGGGGGCAGCTGCTGCCGGGCGAGGTCTCCTACCCGGCCCGCGCCGGCTCCGGCGACCCGGCGGACGACCCGCGAAACCGCAAGCCGTTCCTGCTCACCGAGTTCGCCCACGCCATGGGCAACGGGCCCGGCGGGCTCGCCGAGTACCTGCAGCTGTGCGGCGAGTACCCGCGGCTCCAGGGCGGCTACGTCTGGGAGTGGATGGACCAGGGGCTGCGCACCCGTGACGCCCGGGGGCGCGAGTTCTTCGGCTACGGCGGCGACTTCGGCGAGGACCTGCACGACGGCAACTTCATCTGCGACGGCCTGGTGCTCCCCGACCGCACCCCCTCCCCGGGCCTGCTCGAGTACGCGAAGGTGATCGCCCCCGTCCGGATCGACGCCGGCCCGGAGGCGGGCACCCTCACGGTGGAGAACCGCTACGAGGTGCTGGACCTGTCCCATCTGCGGTTCACCTGGTCGCTGGCCCGCGAAGGGGTCGAGCTGGCTCAGGGCGTCCTGCCCACCCCGGCGCTCGCGGCCGGGGAGGCCGGCCGGTTGCCGCTGCCACGCCTGGACCCGCCGGGCGGTGAAAGCGGAACGGGCGAGCTCTGGCTCACCGTCCAGGCGGAGCTGGCCAAGCCCGCCGACTGGGCCCCCGAAGGCCACGTGGTCGCCTGGGGACAGGTCCGGCTCCCCGGCACGGTCCACCGCCGGCGGACCGGCCCGCCCGGGGCGGCCCGCAGCGAGGGCGAGCACGTCCTGCTCGGCCCCGGCCGCTTCGACCGGACCACCGGAACCCTGCTCGCAATCGGCGGGCTCCCCCTGCGCGGACCACGACTGAACCTGTGGCGCGCCCCCACCGACAACGACCGCGGCTGGCACCAGCGCGACGCCGCCTACTGGAAGGACCGCGGCCTGGACCGGTTGCGGCACCGCACCGTCTCCGTCACCCCGGGCGCCCAGGGCATGACCGTCGTCGTCCGCAGTGCCGCCGCAGCGGGAGACTCCGGCTACCTGACCACCTACCGCTGGGACAGCGACGGTGACAGCCTGCGCCTGCGGGTGCACGCCGAGCCCGTCGGCCACTGGCCGGAGCGGGGCGACGACTTCCAGGACACCATGGTGGATCCGGCCCTCCCGCCGGAGGAGTACCAGGAGCTGGTCCGCAGGAACCGGTCCCGCTCACTGGCCCGCATCGGACTCGACTGGGAGCTCCCCGCCGACCGCTCCCGGGTGGAGTGGTTCGGCACGGGCCCGGGCGAGGCCTACCCCGACTCGTGCCAGGCGGTGCGCGTCGGACGTTTCCGCGCGACCGTGGACGAGTTGCAGACCCCGTACGTCCGCCCCCAGGAGAACGGCAACCGTGCGGACACCCGCTGGGCCACCTTCACCGACGGGGCCGGGAACGGACTGCGCGTCGTGGGCGAGGAGCCGTTCCACTTCGCCGCACGCCGCTGGACCGACCGACAGCTCGACGGTGCACGGCACCACGGCGACCTCGTCCCCGGGTCGGTGATCCACCTCCACACCGACCATGCCGTCCAGGGTCTCGGCAGCGCCGCCGTGGGGCCCGGTGTCCTGCCCCGGTACCGGCTCGAACTCGGGCCGGCGGACTTCGCGTTCCTCCTGACTCCCCTGCAGCAGGGCTGAGACCACCGACCGGCCCTCCGCCGCACCGGAGTTCCTGGTGTCGGCGGAGGGCCGCTCCGTCCTCCGCCGGGCAGCCGTGTCAGCGCCGTGGTCGAGGCCCCTCCGGGTGGTGGAGCGAGGACGAGGAGGCCGGGTGGGGCGGCGTCGCGGGCCCGACCGAGCAGACTCGCCCCGAGGATCCAGCACCACCCGGCCGTCGCGCCGGGCTCTCGGCAGGCCCGGCGTCCGGGCGCAACCTCGGCGACCTCCGGAACGCGGATCACCCCGGACCGGCCGGCGCAACCGAAACACGGAGGTCAACTTGGCGGTTTTGGCAGATGTCGGCGTCCTGGTGGACTGGTATGAAGGGGGGCCGCCTGCTGAACCGAGGGTGACGGATTGGCCTGGACCTGGTCGCGTACTGTGGTCCACAGTCGAGGAGGGGACTACGAGTGGGAACCGATAACGCCGGGGTGGAACAGCGCCAGCCCGTGATGGCGGACGTGGCGAAACTGGCGGGTGTCTCCCACCAGACGGTGTCCCGGGTGCTCAACGGGGCCCCGCACGTCCGGCCCGACACCCGGGACCGGGTGCTGGCCGCGATAAGGGAACTGGACTACCGGCCCAACTCGGCCGCCCGGGCCCTGGTGACCCGGCGGTCGCAGACCCTCGGGGTGGTCAGCTTCGACTCGACCCTCTACGGTCCGGCCTCGATGCTGGACGGCATCGAGCGGGCCGCGCGCAGCGCCGGGTACTTCGTGAGCGTGACCAGTCTGCGCTCCCTGGACGGCCGTTCGGTCCAGGAGGCCGTCGACCGGCTGCGTGACCAGGGGGTGGAGGGCGTCGTGGTGATAGCGCCGCAGACCTCCGCGGTCAGCGCGGTGTCCCGGCTCTCCAGCTCGGTGCCGCTGGTCGCGGTCGGTTCGGGCGACCAGACCCGGGTTCCCATGGTGTCGGTGGGCAATCGCTACGGCGCGGGAGAGGCGACCGGGTACCTGCTGGACCTGGGCCACCGCACCGTGCACCACCTGGCGGGGCCGACCAACTGGCTGGAGAGCCAGGACCGGGAGGAGGGCTGGCGCCTCACGCTGCAGGCGGCCGGGGCCCCCGTGCCGGAGGTGGAGCGGGGCGACTGGAGCGCCCGCTCGGGCTACCAGGCGGGGCTTCGGATCGCCCGGCTGCGCGACGTCACCGCCGTCTTCTGCGCCAACGACCACATGGCTCTCGGCCTGCTGCGGGCCTTCCACGAGGCCGGTCGGCACGTCCCGCAGGAGATCAGTGTGATCGGCTTCGACGACATTCCGGAGGCCGCCTACTTCACCCCGCCGCTGACCACGGTGCGGCAGGACTTCGGCGAGCTCGGCAGGCGGGCCTTGGAGCTGCTCGTCGGAGAGTTGGAGGGTGCCGCGTCCCCTCCGGCCCAGGTGCAGGTCTCCCCGGAACTGGTGCTGCGGCGCAGCGTGGGACCGCCCGCCCTTCGTTGAGCCGGGGCCGGGGCCGGGGCCGGTGGCCGGTGCCCGCGCGCACCAGGCGGGTACCGGCTGGCCAGTGCCTGTCCGGCTCTTCGGCTCCGCCCTGTCCACTTCCCTTGACATGCTGTTTGTTAGCGCTAACAATCTCTGTGAGCGTTAACAATGGCGCTCCTTCCACTCCGTCGGCCGGGCCACTGCATCCCGCTTCCGTGAGCCCGGCCGACGGCTTCGCGTTCCGCTGCCTCCCGAGGGTGGGGCAGCGGAATGAAGACTGTCGTCGGTGCGGCCCGCCCTGCCCCGGTCGAGGACCGCACCGGCGACAGTTCACAACCCAGGCTTCCCGTACGAAGGATGACCACGTGACAGTGACCCCTGCCGCCCACGACTCCGACCAGTACGTCGTCGGTGTCGACTTCGGCACCCTGTCCGGCCGCGCGGTGGTGGTCCGGGTCCGGGACGGCGAGGAGATGGGTACCGCCGTCCACGACTACCCGCACGCCGTCATCGAGCACGAACTGCCCGGCACCGGCCGCCCGCTCCCGCCCGACTGGGCGCTGCAGCACCCGGCGGACTGGCGCGAGGTGCTGCGCATCGCCGTCCCGGCCGCGCTCGCCGACGCCGGCGTCGACCCCGCCCGGGTCATCGGCATCGCGACCGACTTCACCGCCTGCACCGTCCTTCCGGCGCTCGCCGACGGCACCCCACTGGCCGAGACGCCCCAGTGGGCCGCCCGCCCGCACGCCTGGCCCAAGCTCTGGAAGCACCACGCCGCGCAGCCCCAGGCCGACCGCATCAACGAGCTGGCCCACGCCCGCGGCGAGAAGTGGATCTCCCGTTACGGCGGCCGGATCTCCGCCGAGTGGCAGTACGCCAAGGCGCTGCAGGTGCTGGAGGAGGACCCGGCCGTCTACGGCGCCTGCGAGCGCTGGATCGAGGCCGCCGACTGGATCGTCTGGCAGCTCACCGGCGCCGAGAGCCGCAACACCTGCACCGCCGGTTACAAGGGCATCCACCAGGACGGGAGTTACCCGACCGAGGAGTACCTCGCCGCGCTCCACCCGGACTTCGCCGACTTCGCCCGCACTCGCCTGGAACACCCGTTGTCCCCGCTGGGCACCCGGGTGGGCTCGCTCACCGCCCGGGCGGCGGAGTGGACCGGACTCCCGGTCGGCACCGCCGTCGCCGCCGGCAACGTCGACGCCCACGTGGCGGCCCCGGCCGCCCGGGCCGTCGACGACGGCCAACTCCTCGCCATCATGGGCACCTCCACCTGCCACGTGGTCAACGGCGCGACCCTCGCCGACGTCCCCGGCATCTGCGGCGTGGTCCAGGACGGCATCGTCACCGGTTCCTACGGCTACGAGGCCGGCCAGAGCGCCGTCGGCGACATCTTCGCCTGGTGGCTGCGCCAGGGCGTTCCCGCCGACTACCTGGCCGAGGCGGAGGCGACCGGCGAGGACCTGCACCGGCTGCTCACCCGCAAGGCCGCCGCCCAACCCGTCGGCGGACACGGCCTGGTGGCGCTCGACTGGATGAACGGCAACCGCTCCACCCTGGTCGACCACCACCTCTCCGGAGTGATCGTCGGGCTCACCCTGGCCACCCGCCCCGAGGAGGTCTACCGGGCGCTGCTGGAGGCCACCGCCTTCGGCACCCGCGTCATCGTCGAGGCCCTGGAGCAGGGCGGCGTCCCGGTCACCGAGTTCATCGTCACCGGCGGCCTCAAGAAGAACGCCCTGCTGATGCAGATCTACGCCGACGTACTGCGCCGCCCGGTCTCGGTCGCCGACTCGGAGCAGGGCCCGGCGCTCGGCTCGGCGATCCACGCCGCCGTGGCCGCCGGGGCCTACCCGGACGTCCGGACCGCGTCCGCCGCGATGGGCCGGGTGCAGAAGGACGCCTACCGGCCCGATCCGGCCGACGCCGACGCCTACGACCGCCTCTTCGCCGAATACCGGGCCCTGCACGACCACTTCGGCCTCGGCGCCGACAAGCTGCTGCACCGCCTGCGCGACATCCGCAACGCCGCCCTCACCACACCCAGCGAGGCCCTGTGAACGCGACCATCGACCTCATCCGCCGCCAAGTCAGCGACCTCCACGGCGAACTGGTCCGCTACAACCTGGTGGTCTGGACCGCCGGAAACGTGTCCGCCCGCGTCCCCGGCGAGGACCTGCTGGTCATCAAGCCCAGCGGCGTCTCCTACGACGAGCTGTCGCCGGAGAACATGATCCTCTGCGACCTGGACGGCAACGTCGTCGAGGGCGAGCACGCACCGTCCTCCGACACCGCCGCGCACGCCTACGTCTACCGCCACCTGCCCGAGGTCGGTGGAGTGGTGCACACCCACTCCACCTTCGCCTGTGCCTGGGCGGCGCGCGGCGAAGCCGTTCCCTGCGTCCTCACCGCGATGGCCGACGAGTTCGGCGCGGAGATCCCGGTCGGCCCGTTCGCCCTGATCGGCGACGACTCGATCGGCCGCGGCATCGTCGACACCCTCAAGGGTCACCGCTCGCCCGCCGTACTGATGCAGAACCACGGCGTCTTCACCATCGGCAAGGACGCCAAGGCCGCCGTCAAGGCCGCCGTGATGTGCGAGGACGTGGCCCGCACCGTCCACCTCTCCCGCCAGCTCGGCGAACCCCTGCCGATCGCCCAGGCGGACATCGACAGCCTGAACCACCGCTACCAGAACGTCTACGGCCAGCCCCAGGCCCGGTAAGGAGCTCACCCATGACCAAGCCACTCGAAGGCCGCCAGGTCTGGTTCCTGACCGGCAGCCAAGGGCTCTACGGTGAGGACACGCTGCGACAGGTCGCGGAGCAGTCCCAGCAGATCGCCGAAGCCCTGAACCGCGAGTCGGCAGTGCCGGTCGAGGTGGTCTGGAAGCCCGTCCTGACGGACGCGGGCGCCATCCGCCGGATCTGCCTGGAGGCCAACGCCGCAGACGACTGCATCGGCCTGATCGCCTGGATGCACACCTTCTCCCCGGCGAAGATGTGGATCGCGGGGCTCGACGCCCTGCAGAAGCCGCTGCTCCACCTGCACACCCAGGCCAACGTCGACCTGCCCTGGCAGTCCATCGACATGGACTTCATGAACCTGAACCAGGCCGCCCACGGCGACCGCGAGTTCGGCTTCATCCAGTCCCGCCTCGGCGTGCCGCGCAAGACCGTCGCCGGGCACGTCACCGACCCCGTCGTCTCCGCCCGGGTCGGTTCCTGGGCCCGCGCCGCCGCCGGCCGCGCCGAGCTGCGCAGCCTCAAGCTCGCCCGCTTCGGCGACAACATGCGCGACGTCGCCGTCACCGAGGGCGACAAGGTCGAGGCCCAGCTCCGCTTCGGCGTCTCCGTCAACACCTACGGCGTCAACGACCTCGTTGCGGCCGTCGACGCCGCGGACGAGAGCGACGTCGCCGCGCTGGCCAAGGAGTACGAGGACAGCTACCGCCTCGCCCAGGCGCTTCGGGCCGGTGGAGAGCAGCACGAGTCGCTGCGCTACGCGGCCCGGATCGAGCTCGGTCTGCGCGGCTTCCTGGAGCAGGGCGGCTTCAAGGCCTTCACCACCAACTTCGAGGACCTCGGCGGGCTCCGCCAGCTCCCCGGCCTCGCGGTGCAGCGGCTGATGGCCGACGGCTACGGCTTCGGCGGCGAGGGCGACTGGAAGACCTCCACCCTGCTGCGCACCCTCAAGGTGACCTCCGCCGGGCTCGCCGGCGGCACCTCCTTCATGGAGGACTACACCTACCACCTGGAGTCCGGCCGTGAGCTGATCCTCGGCGCGCACATGCTGGAGGTCTGCCCGAGCATCGCCGCCGGCACTCCGTCCTGTGAGATCCACCCGCTGTCCATCGGCGGACGCGAGGACCCGGTCCGCCTGGTCTTCGACGCCGAGCCGGGCCCGGCCGTGGTGGTCGGCCTCGCGGACCTCGGTGACCGGTTCCGGCTGGTCGCCAACGAGGTGGACGTCGTCGCGCCGCCGGAGCCGCTGCCCCACCTGCCGGTCGCCCGCGCGGTCTGGAAGCCGCGCCCTGACCTGCGCACCTCCACCGAGGCCTGGCTGACGGCCGGTGCCCCGCACCACACCGTGCTCTCCAGCGCGGTCGGCGCCGAGGAACTGGAGGACCTCGCCGAGATGCTCGCCGTGGAGCTGCTGGTGATCGACGACGACACCACCATCCGCCGGTTCACCAAGGAACTGCGCTGGAACCAGGCCTACCACCGTCTGGCCCAGGGGTTCTGAGCCCCGTGGCCAGCCCCCTCGACGCCCGCCGCCCCTCCGGCGGGCGTCGCCCGTTTCCCCACGGGCCCCGCAAGGAACGGAGCAACCCCGTGCCGAAAGACGCACTCGTGTCCCCGGGTGAACTGACGGTCTCCCAGGGAATCGCCGCGACCCTGCCGGACGGGCAGTCCGTCACCCGGTGGACCATCAGCTCGCCCTCGGGCGTGCGGGCGGAGGTGCTCAGCCTGGGCGCCCGCCTCCAGGCCCTGCACGTCCCGGACCGGGACGGACGGCGGGCGAACGTCGTCCTCGGCTGCGAGCGGGTCGGCGACCTGCTCGGGGAGGGCGCGTACTTCGGCGCGACGGTCGGCCGCTACGCCAACCGGATCGCCGACGGCGTCCTGCCGCTCGACGGCACGATGCACCGGCTCACCACCCAGTCGACCGGCCACACCCTGCACGGTGGACGGGACGGCTTCGCCACCCGGCTCTGGGACGGCGTGCCCGTCCGGGAGGGCGGACGGGCCGGAGTGCGGCTGCGCCTGCACAGCCCCGACGGCGACCAGGGGTTCCCCGGAGCGCTCACCGTCGAGGTGACCTACCTGCTCGACCCGACCGGTCGACTGTGGATCGGCTACCGGGCGACCACGGACGCGCCGACGGTGGTCAACCTCACCAACCACACCTACTTCAACCTGGCCGGTGAGGGCAACGGCACGGTGCTCGACCACCTGCTGCGCGTCGAAGCCCGCGGCTACCTCCCGGTGGACGCCGAGCTGATCCCGATCGGGCCCGTTGCGCGCGTCCTGGGCACGCCCTTCGACCTGAGCGAGGACCGCCGGATCGGGGACCGCGTCGTCGACGGGGACAAGCAGATCCGCCGGGCCGGAGCCGGTTTCGACCACAACTGGGTGCTGGACGGGAACGGGTTCCGGCGGGTCGCCGCCCTGAGCCACCCGGCCAGCGGTCGGCGGGTCGAGTGCCTGACGACGGAACCGGGGCTGCAGGTCTACACCGGCAACCACTTCGACGGCACGCTGAGCGGCCCGTCCGGCCGCCCGTACCACGCGTACGCGGGCGTGGCGCTGGAGACCCAGCACTTCCCGGACTCGCCCAACCACCCCGAGTACCCCTCCACCGTCCTGCGCCCGGGGGAGGAGTTCCGTTCGACGACGGTGTACTGCTTCTCGGCCGAGTAGCCGAGTAGCCGGGTCACCGAGCAGCGGACGGCAGGTGAGGGGGCGGTGGGCCCGGTGGGCCCACCGCCCCCTCGGTGTTCAGTGCACCACGAGGCCCCGTACCCCCCGGGCGCCGGGGAGAGAGCGGCTGTCAGGTGTGGTGCGGGGCCGGGGCGGTGCTTTCGCGGATGATCAGTTCCGGTGCCATGAGGTGGAGCTGGTCCTCGGGTTCGTTGCCTGCGGCGGTGGCGTTGATTCGTGCCATGACCTGTTCGACGGCGACCTGTCCGAGGTCCTTCTTCGGGCTGGTGACGGAGGTGAGTCGGGGGGAGTGCTGTTCGGCCATCGGGTCGGGGCAGATGGCGATGACGGAGGCGTCCTCCGGTACGGTCCGTCCGTTGGCGCGCAGCAGGCTGAGCAGGGGGCCGATCGCGGCCTCGTTCTGGACGACGAAGGCGCTGGTGTCCGGGCGGTCGGCGAGGATGCGGGCGAGG